>JAKVAQ010000024.1 GCA_022447665.1 Crocinitomicaceae bacterium | reverse complement strand
CAACGTCGATATGTTCTTTGAATGTTTACTCACTCTCTGTTTCCAATGGAACGAATAGCAAAATTGCAGCAATTACTAAACCACCAATAAATGATGGTATCACACTTCCTATACCACATCCGACAGCCAATACAGCTAGAAGAAATGTGAATAAACTAGGTTTTTTATCTTTCTTAAGCAACAATAGAATCGCTGCAGCGCCTAAAACTGAAAAAGGAAGCATATATTTTACCATTGCAACAATAAGACAAATCCCCGTTGATATGAGAGCTCCATTATTAAAGTTAGTTGTTCCACTTTTTTTCCTGAGGATAAGTTGAAAGATCCAGCCGAGAAATCCGGCTACTAGCAACTGAAACAGGAAAAACGGAATACTATTTATAGACATTCCGTTTAGACCATCAATAATTAAGTTTTTTATTGTATCCATTTACCTAGAATATTTTGTTTTTCTGTTCTATGAGTTTAAGCAAGTATTGGCCGTATTGATTTTTACTCAGCGGTTTTGCTAATTTTTCTAATTGGGTTTCGTTAATCCAACCTTTGTGAAAGGCAATTTCTTCGATACAAGCCACTTTTAACCCCTGTCTTTGCTCAATAGATGCAATGAAATTAGAGGCTTGAATTAAGGATTCATGAGTGCCCGTATCTAACCAAGCCATTCCTCTTCCCAATAGTTCAGTCCTTAATTTACCTTCTTCCAGATATAACTTATTCAAATCCGTGATTTCCAACTCACCACGCGCTGAAGGCTTAATTTTTTTTGCTTTTTCCACTACAGTATTATCGTAAAAATAGAGTCCGGTAACAGCATAATTACTTTTAGGTTCTTTGGGTTTTTCCTCCAATCCAATAACATTCCTATTCTCATCGAATTCAACTACACCATAACGTTCCGGATCATTGACATAATAGCCGAACACAGTTGCTCCTTCTTTTTGCAGCGCGGCACGTTCAAGTACTGAAGAAAACTTGTAGCCATAGTAAATGTTGTCCCCTAAGATTAAACAAGAATTATCATCTCCAATGAACTCTTCGCCCAATAAAAAAGCTTGAGCAAGCCCATCTGGTGAGGGTTGAACTTTGTATTCTATTCTAATGCCTAATTGATCTCCATTCCCCAATAGTTCCTGGAAAACTAGAATATCTCTCGGTGTTGAGATAATTAGAATTTCTCTCATTCCCGCGAGCATAAGTACCGATAATGGATAGTAAATCATCGGCTTGTCATAAATGGGTAAAATTTGCTTAGAAACCGCTTTAGTCAATGGGTATAGCCGTGTTCCTGATCCTCCAGCAAGAATAATTCCTTTCATAAGTGAGATTTTGCTGTTTATTTTAACGTAAGAATAGGCTGCGAGTTTCAAAAACACTGGTATATTGGCATGTTTTTAGTGAATTAATTAAATTAGAAATAAACTATCCTACATTATGAAGTCAACTCTTCTTTTATTATGCTGCCTTTTTTTAGCAAGTATTACATGGTCACAGTGTGATTCTTCGGAATATCAAGTGCATGGTTATTTAGTAACGAACTCAATAAAAACGGTGAAGTTTGAGATGACTCCAGACTCAGATGAACCTCAAGTCGGTCTTACAGGAACAATGTATAAACATTTTGAGTCTGATTTATTTGGTTTTAAAACCACAGGATGGATGACCATTGCAGATATTGAAGTTCTAAATGTATCTGGAAAATTGGTTCATGTAAAAGTTCTTGAAGAGCGTTCTGACATTACCGTTAATGGAAAGAAAAAAAATCAATTTGAAAAAGGGAATGAAATTAAAATAGAATGGAAAGGCCCTCCAACGATTGTTCCTGTTTACAAGATTGAAAAAGGGGATACTCTGATTAAAGGTCAAACACTATGTGAAAAAAGGGTAGGAGAGTGGCGATATTTTTTTAAAAACGGAAATGTACAGGAAATTGACCATTATGAAGATGGTAAATTACATGGCCCTTATGAAGTTTATAATGAAGCAGGTGTGATCATTGAGATCGGAACTTACGAAGAAGGCGATAGAGAGGGAAATTTACGCCAATTTCATGATAATGGTAAACCAAAGTTTGAAACCACTTTTAAGGATGGTAAGAAGAATGGTGATGAGAAAAAATGGTATGATAACGGACAAGTAGAATATTCGGCGAGCTTTGTTAATGGAAATTTAGATGGGAAATATGAGCAGTTTTTTGATGATGGTTCACCTGAGTATTCTTCCACTTATGATGAAGGGGTTTTACATGGAGAGTTTGAAGATTATTTTGCGAATGGAAAGGTAAAAGCAAAGGGATCTTATGTTAATGGAAACTTTGACGGTTTAATCCAAACCTTCTATCCTTCTGGTCAAACTGAAAACGAGACTGAATTTGCCAATGGAGAAAAAAATGGTGCTTATAAAAAGTATTTTGAGAATGGTCAGCTTTGGATTAGTACTTCCAATAAAAATGGCCAAGTTGATGGTTTTTATGAAGAGTATTTTAAAAATGGGCAGTTGAGGTTTTCAATTGCTTTTGTAGCTGGAAAAAAGAATGGTCTTTGGCAGGAATTTGATGAGAATGGCATCGTCTTAGAAAAAGGCATGTTTAAGGAAGATAAAAGAGAGGGAGAATGGTTGCAGTTTTATCCAGATGGAAAACCCAAATCACAAGGAACTTATGAGAACAATGAGAAAGTTGGAAAGTGGTTTTCTTGGGATAGTTCAGGTAAGAAGACTAAAACAAAGTATTAGTTTGTAAATCAGTATATTCGCGCGAAAATTTAATTCGATGAAGGTAGTTTTAAGTTTAGTGTTCTTGGCTTTATTTGCAACAACTTATGCGCAATGTGATTCAGTAGGAGTTAAGGAACGCTTTAAAAATGGATCCTATGTAGTTGGCCAGAAGGCTTGCGATAAAAAAGTTGGAGAATGGAAGTACTTTGATAAGAAAGATAGATTATTGATCAAAGAGAACTTCGTTCAGGGTCTTATGAATGGCGAGAGATCGGTTTGGTTTTCTTCCGGACAAGCCCAAATTTCTGAAAAATACGAAAGTGGAAAATTGGTTGGCAGACAACAAAAATGGATTGAGTCGGGACAAATAGTGTACGAGGCTAGCTACAATAATGGAGTACTTCATGGAGAAGAAAGAGAGTGGTATGAAAACGGAAAATTAAAGATGTTAACTACTTACGATATGGGGAAGAAAACCGGGCCTCATGAAGAGTATTGGGAAAATGGAAATTTGAAAGAGATCGGTGCATATCTCAATGGTGAGCTGGATGGAGAGCATAAGCAGTACTACGAAAACGGAAACTTGAGCAGTCTTATAAATTACGCTGAAGGAATTCGACATGGAAAATATTCAACTTACTTTGAAGATGGAAGAATGAGTTCGGAAGGTGAGTTTGAAGAAGGAAAGCAAAACTTCCTTTGGAAAACATACCATCCTAACGGGCAATTGCATTCAATGGGGAGTTACCTAGGAGGAGCTAAAGATGGAGAATGGGAAGAATGGTTTCAGGATGGTCAATTAAAATCTCAAGGAACATATGCGGAAGGGGAAAAGATAGAAGTTTGGTTGGAGTGGACAAATACCGGGAAGCGAACCAAAACGAAATATAAATAGTCGTTGAAGAACTTACTTAAAACTTTAGGACCGGGAATTCTATTTGCTTCAACAGCTATTGGTGTTTCCCATTTAGTTCAATCTACTCAGGCAGGAGCCAACTTTGGGTTTACCTTACTTTGGGCGGTACTTCTTGCAAACATTCTTAAGTATCCATTTTTTGAGTTTGGTTCGAGATATGCCAACGCAACAGGGACTTCAATTATAGAAGGATATAAGAAATTAGGTAACATTCCACTCATCTTATATTTTTTAATTACGCTTGTTTCCATGTTTCTGGTCACAGCTGCAGTAGGCTATGTGACTGCTGGGTTTTTTCAGAACCTCTTTGGAATAAAAAGTACTGTTGTGGCCATTCTGCTTGTGTTTGGGTCGTGCATTGGTTTTTTGATCCTGAACAACTTTAAAGTTTTGGATCGTTTAATTAAGGTTACTGGTATTGTATTGCTGCTTTCTACTTTAATCGCTTTTGTTATGGTATTATTCAAAGGGGTTCAAGGTAATTTAGATCTTTGGAAAATTCCAAAAGGCAGCCACACGGATTATTTTGCCTTTATACTTCCATTAATGGGTTGGATGCCAACAGCTGTAGATTTATCAACATGGAATAGTCTATGGACAGTTGCAAAAATTAAAGAAACGGGGTATCATCCTAAACTAAAGGAAACGTTATTTGATTTTAAATTTGGTTATTTTGCTTCAGTGCTTCTTTCTATTTGCTTCTTGACCCTAGGAGCATTTTTAATGTTTGGAACTCCATTGGTTTTTACGAAGAGCGCTGGAGGATTTGCAGCGCAAGTAATCGATTTATATACGTCTACTTTTGGATCTTGGGCAACAATTATCATGACGGTATCTGCTTTTTCTATCATGTTCGGAACTAGTTTGGGAGTCTTTGATGGTTATTCAAGAGCCATGTCAGAGATATTGAGAGTGTCTGAAATCTCAGTGTTTACGAGTGAGAGTTCACAAAAAAATATTTATCGTATACTCTTACTAATTGTTGGAATAGGTAGTTTCTTTTTAATATATGTCTTCTTAGATAATCCTGATGGATTTAAAGAGCTTGTTAATCTCGCAACGCGCATTTCATTTCTTGTGGCACCTGTAGTGGCCGTTTCTAATTGGGTCTTAGTTCAGAAGAAATATGTACCAAAAGAATTTGTACCCGGTACTCTTCTGCAAGTGATTTCGGCCATTGGAGTCTTGTTTTTATCTGTCTTCACAATCATTTATTTCATCGCCTAAACTAATTCTACAGCCATCGGTTATTATGAGTAGAATGATAACCAAGTACGGCGACATATACGAATTGAAGACGGAACAAACTTTCGATGCTCCAATCGATGAGGTGTGGGAGTTTTTTAGTACTCCAAGAAATCTTGAGAAAATTACACCAGAAAAGTTAAAGTTTCAAATTTTAAATAACATTGCTGATAAGGCTTATCCTGGTCAAATCATCGCGTATAAAATTTCTATTTTTCCTCCAGTTCAAACCAAGTGGGTGACCGAAATCACTCAAGTGAAAGAAAAAGAGTTTTTCGTGGATGAACAACGATATGGGCCTTATGCCATGTGGCATCACGAGCATCATTTTAAATCAGAAGGAGATAAAACGGTAATGACGGATCTGATTTATTTCAAAATGCCTTTTGGTATTCTAGGTAAGATTGTGTTCAACCTGTACGCAAAGAAAAAGTTGACTGAAATCTTTACGTTCAGGAAAGAAGAAGTGCTAGAAGCTTTCCAATAAACTTTGCAGAGGAAATTACATTTTGGCAGGTACCTGAATGCCTAGCAAGTTCATATTAAATTCAATCACGCGACCCACAGATTCAGTTAGTTCTAATCTGAAATTCTTCAAATCTTTATTCTCTTCTCTGAAAATATCAATGTTCTGATAAAATGAGTTAAATGATTTTGCCAAATCATAAGTGTAATTGCAAATAACAGCAGGACTATAGTTTTCTGCTGCATCTGCTAAAACGTTTTTCGCATCCAATAATTGAACAATAAGTTCCTTTTCAACCTTGGCCATTTCAATACTGTCCGGATAAGCACTCACTTCGTCACGTTTAGCTAGTATTGAGTTAATTCTTGCATACGTATATTGAATAAAAGGACCAGTGTTTCCTTGCAGATCTACCGATTCTTTAGGATTGAACGTCATAGACTTACTTGGGTCAACTTTTAGTAGATAGTATTTCAAACCACCCAATCCAACAGTTTGATAAAGTTCATTTCTTTGAGCATCATCCATGCCTTCTAAATGCCCACGTTCCTCCGTCATCTCCTGTGCTACAGAGATAACTTCATCCATTAAATCATCAGCATCAACAACAGTTCCTTCTCTAGATTTCATTTTACCTTCTGGAAGTTCAACCATTCCGTATGACAGGTGGTGGCAATTTTTAGCCCAGTTGAAACCAAGTTTTTCGAGAATTAGAAAAAGTACCTTAAAATGATAGTCCTGTTCATTTCCTACCGTATAAACGATACCGTTGAGGTCAGAAAAATCTCTCATTCTCTCAAGAGCGGTACCAATATCTTGAGTCATGTAAACAGCTGTTCCATCCCCACGCAATACAAGTTTTTTATCCAAGCCTTTATCTGTAAGATCTACCCAAACGCTGCCATCCTCTTGTTTATAAAACACTCTTTTATTCAGCCCTTCTTCCACCAATTCTTTCCCAGTTAAATAAGTCGTTGATTCATAATAAAGCTTGTCAAACTTCACACGCATTTTAGTATAAGTAGCATCGAAACCATCATATACCCATTGATTCATAGTTGACCAAAGGTTTCTAACATCTTCATCATTGTTCTCCCAAGCTTGAAGCATTGTTTTTGTTTCAAGCATTATTGGTGTGTAGTTGACAACAAGCTCTTTCATTTTACCAGCTATTCCTTTTTGAGCTTTTTCATCACCTTCTTTTTCTTTATGAGCGCCTTTCAATCGATTAAACTCGGCAACAACATTGTCTGGCACTTCTTGGAAATCTCCAGATTCCCATTTAGGCATAATTTCAGCAGTTTGCGCTTTTAATTCTTTGTCGAAACGAACATAATACTTACCTACAAAATGATCTCCTTTCATCTTCGTACTTTCTGGCGTAGATGACTCGCCAAAGTGATTCCAAGCCATCATACTCTTACAAATATGAATGCCACGATCATTAATAATTTGTGTACGGGTAATCTTATGACCATAGGCTTGAAGAATATTTGCGACAGAATCTCCCAAGAATATGTTTCTCATATGCCCTAAATGCAAAGGCTTGTTGGTATTCGGCGAGGCATATTCTACCATTATGTGGGGTTTGGTAGATTGATTTTCTGCTAAACTTTCTTTAGCGATTATTTTGAAAGCTTTTATCCAAAAATCAGCTGAAATAGTAAGGTTTAAAAATCCTTTAACGATTTCAAATTCAGTTACTAGTGCAGAATTTTTTAGTATTCTATCGCCAATTTCTTGTGCTGTTTCAGCAGGATTCTTTTTTGAGATTTTCAATAAAGGAAAGGTAACCAGGGTGAGATCCCCTGAAAACTCTGGCCTTGTCTTTTGCAATTGTATTTGATTATCAGAGATTTCAGTACTGTATAAATCTGAAATGGTTGATTTAAGTTCAGCCGTAAGTTGCTCAGTTAGGTTCATTGGTTCAATTTATTTTGTATCGCAGTAGTAGCGTTATCTAATATTTTAAAAGCCGTTTCGGCCATTGTGTTTACTTTATTGTCAAGACAGGGATTTATTTCTACCACCTCTAAACAAACTGTTTTTTCTTCTTCAGAAAACCTCCTAACGAAATAATCTGCTTCCTCTTGTGTAAGTCCATTTTTAACCGGGGTTCCAGTTCCGTATGAAACGAGATCACAATCCATTGAATCTACATCAAAAGATACATAAATTATATCGCAGTCGGAAAGCTGCGTCAACACTTCATCTACTACCAAAGAAGTTCCTTTATCTCTTACTTCTTCAACAGTAAAGTTCTTAATGCCTTTTCTTGCGATTAGCTCATCTTCAGGAGTTTCAGTGTCTCTAACGCCAATAAAAATAAGGTCCTCTGCTTGAATCTTTGGCGCTATATTCTCTAAATTTTGAAGGCTCTCCCAAAACTCCTTAGTTTTTTCAGAGGGATCATTAATTTGGGACTCTAGATTATCTTCATTGAGCGCCGTAGAAAGTGGCATTCCATGGATGTTGCCTGAAGGTGTAGTGTAGGGTGTGTGAAGATCTGCGTGTGCATCAATCCATATTACACCAAGCCTTTTATTTGGAAAGTTCTTCTTTATACCTGCAATTGTTCCACCGGCCGAACCGTGATCTCCCGAAATGCAAATTGGAAATTTACCGCTTTCCAGTACCTCCGAAACAGTCGATGACATGCGCTGATAAATCTTCTCCAAACCATCAATTCTTTTAGCGTACTCGAATTGAACTTCACGATCTAAAAGATGGTTTTCGTTTTGAATGATTTTGGTTTCAAAATTTCCAAAGTACTCATTGTGAGCGTTTCTAGCGGCAACTTTTAACGCGCCCATTCCTAAACTAGCGCCTCTAGTTCCGGCGGTGATTTCAGACATGTTTTCGATGAGTACAATATGGTTGTTCATGGAATGTTTTTTTGGTGGCCAAAGTTAGCTCTTTTAAGTTGGACTTTTCGTTTTTAATTTTAGCGAGTATTATTTTTTGATTTATCGATAAAAAGGGTTCCTTCAATGAATAAATATATATATTTGTCTAAACCATTATCAACCATAGAATGAAGTTTTTGCTTCCTATTTTAGGTCTAATTCTCCTGGTTTTCTCTTCATGTGGAGAGAACAGAATTCCGCAGGGAGAAATTGAATATACCATTACGTATCCCTATACTAACGTAGAAGGATTTGTTTCCGCAATTTTACCAGAAAAATTAGTTTTGACCTTCAAAGACACTAAGATCAAATCAATGATTAAGCGTGGTAATATTTTCAAGACGGAGATTGTTTCCGATGAGAAGGACAAGAGCATAGAAATGAGAATGGAGTTTGGAAATGATAACTATTTCTGTGATTTAACGGAAGATGAAGTTCAAAAGATGATTGCTTCTCAACCTGATTATAAAATAAATGCTACAATGAAGCAAGATAGCATTCAAGGACTATATGGTTCTGAGTATACGGTTAAGAACCCGGTTGATTCAATTATTCACGATAATTCTTGGTTTTGCGATCATTTAGCTCCTAAAAAAGCTTACTGGTATTCTTCTTATAAAGACATTTCAGGTGTTCCATTAATCTTTGATATTGAGAGATATGGTGTTGTGATGCACATGGAGATTACTAATTTCACGCAGAGAGAGGTAAAAGAAGAGGAATTTAATAGACCTACAGAGTTAGCTCCGCTTAGTTACGATGAATATGAGGCTAAAGTTCAGGAGTTATTTGATATTCTTTTGGACGAATAAATTAAAGGTCTTTACTGTCCATGTAAGCCCAAAACTTTCTAGCATTTTCTAGGTGTTGAGAATAGGTTTCAGCGAAATTATGAAGCCCAGAATTATCTGGTTTGGCGCACATAAATATGTATTCATGATCTTCTGCGTTTAGCACAGCGTCCAATGCTTTTTTAGAAGGATTTCTAATCGGTCCTGGAGGTAAGCCAGCGTATAGATAGGTGTTGTAAGGACAATCTTTAAACTTATGTTCATTGGTTAAACGTTGTACGGTATCTAGCACTCCTCCCCAACAGAACTTGAACGTAGGGTCAGATTCTAACTTCATCCCTTTTCTAACGCGGTTTAAATAGAGTCCAGCTATCGTTTTCCATTCTTGTGTATTGATACCTTGCTCGGCTTCTATAATCGACGCTACAGTAGAAATTTCAGATTGTTCAAGATTCAATGCGCTCGCCTTTGATTTTCTATCGTCATCCCAAAAGGCTTTGTACTTGTCTGCCATGAATTGTGTGAACTCTTCTGCGGTCATGTCCCACTCTCCAACTTCATAGGTGTCGGGTAAAAACATGGAAATAAAAGTTTCATCTCGAAAGCGATATTTTTCTTTTGTTTTAGGATCATTTAGGTAGTTAATTAAAGAAGTACTATCCGCTTCAATATTTCGTGTCGCCTTTCCTGCAATATCCTCCAATGTCTTGCAATTGTTGAACGTGATCCGAACGTCTTTGACTTCTTGATTACCATTTTTTAACCCATAAATCAAAGACTTAATCTTCATACCAGGAGTAACACTGTATTTGCCTGACTCTACTTTATCTTCTGTATATTCTAGTTTTTCACTGTAAATAACAAAAGTTTCAGCGTCTAAAATTCCTTTTTCCTGAATAATGTCTGCTACGTCTTTGATTTCGCTGCCAGAAGGAATAAATAAGCTAGTCTCTCCCTCTATACTATTGATGGTTTTGAAATGCAAATCATAATAGGGTTTACCAAAAACATAACCCACTCCAATTAAAATCAATACGATTATTAGAGCAACTACCTTTTTTGATGATTTCTTTTTCTCTGCCATTAAAGTTCTTTTTGATACATGTGTTCGTCAAGCCATGTCCCATTAACGTTGGTCCATGCCAATCTGGTTCCAATTTTTTTGAACCCAGCTTTTTCAAATAATTTAATACTTCCTTCGTTATCGCTTAATACGCTGCAGTGCATGTTGCGAAGGTTAAGATTTGCTTTAGCATAGGTCTCTAATAACCTTAACGCTTCTTCGGCAATACCTTTTCTTCTTGAGTTTGGATTAATTAGTATTCCAACACCTGCTCTTAAATGATACGGTTCAAAATCAAATAAATCAATTGAACCATGAACTTCATTGTCATTCGTTTTATCACAAATAATAAATCGAACTTGTTTTACTTTGTAAATGTCCTGTGAGTCATTAACATAAGCGTTTATAAGGTCCTTTGAAAAAGGTACTTGAGTTCCGCTAATAGACCAATAAATAGGGTTGTTTTCCCAAGAGTTAATAACTTCAAAATCATTTGATCTGATTAGTCGAAGTTTTATGTTCTCTTTATTGATCATTCCTTTTGTTTAGGTGATTAATGTAGTTAAAAATGTCTTGAAGAGAATAGGTGTTCAAGTTAAAATCTCCTAATTCTGTTAGGTCCCTTTCCATATTTAATTGATAAACAGAATCTACAAGGTTATTCGCATAAAGCTCAGGAATCAATTCAAAAACGAATTTAGCATCCGAATTTTTAAGAAGACTTTCTTTCACCGGTAACAAACACGTGATTGAATCAGTATTTACACTTGAATATTTCCTAAAAGTTTCTTCTAGATTAGCCTCAGAGTCATTCAATTTTATAAACAGAATCTTTCTTTTGGCTCTCTTTAATTTCTCTAGGTATGGACCAAAATCTTCATTAATAATAGATTCCTTGTTCGTTAAGGAAAAATATTTATTGTTCTTAACCACAATCAGATGAGGTATCTTCTCGGGATTAATAAGCACTAAATATTGACCAGAAAATTCGTTGTCTAGTAAAGTTTTTACTTCTTGAACTTTATACATCTACACTTCCCTTAAAAACTGCAATTGCAGGGCCTTGAAGCCATATATTCTTGAATCCATTTCCGTTTTTTTCGGAGTGAATATATAATGTTCCTCCACCTACATCTACACGTACAAGATGTTTACCATCAATACCTTTATTAAGATAAGATAGGGCACATGCAGTGGCCCCCGTTCCACAGGCCAGTGTTTCATCCTCTACCCCTCTCTCATATGTACGAACTTTGATGTGGTTTTCGCCAAGAACCTGGATAAAATTCACGTTTACACCTTCTGTTTTGTACTGATCAGAATAACGAATCTTACTGCCTTCTTCCTTTACCTCCACGCGACTCACGTCGGAGCAAAACTTCATGTAATGCGGAGAGCCGGTATCTGTAAAACTTGCTTCTTCGAGCTGATTCACCTTTTCTACATCATGCATTTTGATGGATATAGAATCTTTCTTTATTTCAGCGTAGTGCAGTCCATCTATCGCCTCAAAGGTCATTTTATCTTTATCAATACCTATAAACTTGGCAAACGCTACAGCACACCTACTACCATTTCCACAAAAGCTTTTACTTCCATCAGGATTGAAGAAATTCATAGTAAAATCAGCTTTATCAGAAGGTTCAATAAAAATCATTCCATCAGAACCAATACCGAATTTTCTACTACATAGTTTTCTCACTATCTCTATGTTCGAAGAGTCAATTGATTTTTCACGGTTATCCACCATAATAAAATCATTCCCCGCTCCCTGATACTTCCAAAAATTAATCTGCATAAACTATTGATTGGGCGACCACCTCAAGAGGCATGAATTCCTCTGATTCTTTTAGTGCGTAAGAGATCTCGTCTGATGCAAAGAAGTTCTTATCACCATTCTTCACAAACTCAAACTCAAATTGTGATGGTACTCCGTACAAAATAAGCTTTCCTTTAGATAATTTATAACCTTCGTAGTTTAATGGAGATTGCCAATACTCAACTGAAATGTATTTATTCTTATTGGTCTTAATTCCCAATGATTCTCGCAAAATACTATCGCCCTCTATGGGTTCCTCATTAAGGTACGCAATAGGCAGACTTTCAGATTTTATTAATATTTCACGGGAAATCGATAAGCCGCTCAAACTATCTTCAATGGCTTGAATTTGGTTTAAACTATCTATATCCACTAAAGTTGTGTCTAGTTCAACCTCTTCTTCAATCATTTCTTCTTCTTCAGACTGAACAATTTGAATCGTTTTCTCTTTTATAACGGTATCTCTTATGATTGTTCTGTCCGTGATTAAATTCTCAGGTTCAGGGGTGTTAATCGTCATTCGCCCTAAGAAAAATCCTACGACTAGAGATGCAATAACAACCGACCCAAAAATGAGATACTTCATATCGGTCGTAAAATTATCTGAAAAGGTTGACAATTAGAACATTTAAAGAGAAAAAAAACACAGTATTTGTTAAATTTTATTTGCTTCGAAAATCAGGTCGCCTTAACTTTGTCTTAACGTTGATATGAGGTTGGGAATATTTCTAATATTGCTATTGTTTTGTGCACCTGTTTCTTTTGGCCAAGGTGTTCATTTAATGGAGAATAGAGGCCCGTACGACAATTGCTTTGAGGTACTTGAAAAACGTACCGATACTACATTTTATTATATAGATGAAGATGATCCAGATAAGTTTTACATTGTTTACTATCCCAGCTCGGAATCTTTCTCAGCATACGATACAATTTCCAGCGAAGATTTTCTTTCTAGAGCAACCGTAACATCAACAAATAGTGCCGTCGTAACAGATGGAGCTGCTTTTAATCCTACATGTGCAGCTATAATAGCTTGTACTTATACTGTTACTGTGCCGACTCCCGCAAATTCTGAGATTACTGATGTGAGGTTTTCTTTTGATTATGGTGCTGGAGCTGGATGTTGGTTAGGGGACGCTGTTCAAGATATTGATTATTTGGGATGTACTAGTGGTTTTTGGGGATGTGCGGTAGCTGGAGGTGGAACATGTACTGGGGCGGACTTGTCTCTTTATCCAGATATAAGCGCATGTATTCCTGCTCCTTCTTGTGCACCTTATGATATGGTTTTTGACATGAATTGGTATAGAACATGTTTTGGACCGGCAGCTTGTGCTACTTTGGGGTGTGTCTTTCCTTTGTCAGATTTTAGTGTAACAATTGAAGGTGAAACAGTAGAGAATACAGCATTGGCAGGTGGAGCCCCAACCACAATAGCTGTGGCCTGCGGAGACTTGGTCAGTCTTGATGCAGGAGCGTCTTTTGGGGTGCCTACATACGATTATTTATGGAGTAATGGAGCTACTACCGCGACTCAGGTTGTAACCCATACACTAAATGGCACTTATACTTATTCTGTGTTGGTTACCGATGCTTGTGGACAAACTACGACCAGTTCGGTTGATGTTGTGGTTACAGGTTGCTCTGCAACCTTGCCAGTAGAGTTGGTGGATTTCGATGCGGAAAATTATTCAGAAGGTAATAAGCTTTCGTGGAAAACGCTTTCAGAAACTCAAAACGAGAAGGTTATTATTGAGAGATCTATTGATGGACTCAATTGGGATGTTCTTGGAGAAGTTCTTGGAGCGGGTAATTCTAGTGTGGAAATAGCTTATGAATTCTGGGATGATCGTCCAGTAATGGGAATGAATTATTACCGCCTTAAACAAGTTGATTTTGATGGTAGCTGGGAGTTTAGTGATATTGTTACTGTTGACTTACGGAATAGATTTGTTTTATTTCCTAACCCTGCAGATCAGCAGGTTCAATTGGTGCTAGATCAAGACCAGTCATTACCGCTGAATCTTCAAATTTCAAATGCGCAGGGAGAGGTTGTCCATTCTGGTATTATCAATGAAAACTATCATGACATTGACATATCGACTTTTTCTAATGGTGTTTATTTCGTTAGATTCTTTGAGGAAGGTTCATTGTATAGTGTTGAAAAATTGGTTGTTAAGTAGATTTAATCCAACCCTAACGTTTAATTAATATTGTCCTTATCATCCCCTTAAGTAGTGGAATTACCTTTGTTCCATGTGGAGCAGAATAACGTTACATTTCAAGATCATTTTTCTTTTAGGAGTTACGTTTATACTGACCATGGGACTTGTAGTTTTCTTGTTTTATTATGCCTCTGAAGAGGATGAAATGCAAGAAATAAGTGCGAGTTTACATAAGCTAGAGAAGAACCTTTCTATGGTTAAAAATCACCACCTAGAATTTCTGCTTTCAGAATCTAAATCTGATTTCTTTTACATCAGAGGAGAAAGTGAAGAGTTGTTCGAAATGAACAATGAAATCGATCAAATTAATGAAGATCTAGTTTTGTTATTAAGTACCCCAAAAATTGATCGCTTTGGATTGATTGATGACTTCAAAGAAATAAGAGATGATCTTTCAATTTACAGAAGAAGTCTCAATGAAATTGAAAGTAAAATAAGGAGAAGGGGGCATGAGAATTTTGGTTTAATTGGAGAGTTTAGAGAGTATATTCATACGCTTGAAGAGGATTTTCATGCGGTAATTCCCATATCTGCCATTCTTCAATTGAGAAGAAAAGAAAAGGATTATATACTAAGAGGAGATCAGAAATATGCCAACGAATTACTGAACCAATGTGATGCTGAAATTACAAGGATCTCAAAAACGAATTCTTCTAATATTTATGCAACGAAATTATTAAAAGCCTACGCAAATAGCTTCGCTCAATATTTAGAATTAGATAAGGAAATTGGAAGGGGAAAAAAATCAGGTTTAAGAAAAGATCTCTATTCACAATCCTATGCACTAATAGACCATGCATTTCAATTGAACAATACCTTTAGCGAAAAAAGAGAGAGTTACTTAGCGGAGCTAAAGGTGTATGTCTTATTGACTGGGCTCTCGTATGCAATTGGATTAATTGTCTTAATGTTCGCAAGTGCAAAAATCATTAGTCAACCGCTGAAAAGGCTTAGTAGAAAATTAGAGAGATTTGTAAATGGAGGATTCGAGAAAGTCACAGTGTTTCCTCCATTTGACCGAAATGATGAAATAGGAAAACTTCAAACGAATGTATACGCATTGCAAGTTGAAATCGCCGATCATTTCACGAACTTCAGAGAATCAGCAAAACAAAGAGAGTCGGATTTAGAGGAGCAAAAAGAAAAATTAGAAATACAGAAGTTTTTGCTACGAAAGTCAAGAAACTCGATTAACGAAAAGAATAAATTATTGTTGCAGAGTATTTCCTACGCCAGTCGTATCCAAAATTCAGTATTTCCTTCAAACAAAAAACTGATCGAAGCATATCCTGATTCATGTTTCTATCAAGAACCGCTTGAAACGATTTGTGGAGACTTCTTTTGGCACTATGAAAATGATGAATTTTCGTATTTTGCTTTAGCTGATTGTACCGGGCATGGGGTGCCTGGGGCTTTTATGAGTGTGTTAGGTTTAAGCTTTTTAAATTTCGCAGTAAACGATAAAAGTCTTGAGGAGCCAAATGAAATCTTAGATTACCTTAACCGCAAGGTTACCGAAGTACTTTCACAAGAAGGGGAAGACTCTGAGGTTAAAGACGGCATGGATATAGGGTTAATTCGCTTTGAAAAAGGAAGTAATAAACTACTATTTTCTGGTGCTCAAATCAATCTAAATATTCTTCGAAACGGAAAGCTTGTTTCAATTAATGGAGATCGCGTTCCTATAGGCTGGATTTATGGAAAGAAAATGGCTGAGTTTACGAAGTTTAGTTGGTTGCTAGAGGAAGGGGATAAGATTATAATTTTCTCAGATGGATTAACAGATCAATTCGGCGGCGATCCAATTGAATTTCCCGAAGGGAAAAAACTCAAACTAAAACGAGTGAAAGAGGTGATTCATGAGAACAGTACGTGTTCAACAATCGATCTGTCCAATACAATACAAAAAACTTATGTTGACTGGAAAAGAGATTGGGAACAAACAGATGATGTGAGTTTCGCTGTTATTGATACTAAGCGTTTTACGGGTCAACAAACAGGGGAGAACATTATTCAATTCAGTGAGCAGGTTAAGCCGTATTCGTTTCCAGCGAATGTTTGAGGTAACCCTTCTTGAGCAGCACAAGAAGATTCAGCATCAACTTTCTTTTTAGCTTCAATTTCGATTGTTCCAATATTTTTTGTCCAGGCTGTATCAGTACCATTAAAGTATTCCGAACATTCACAAGTATAGGTCTTTGAACAAGCGATTAACAAAAATGGTGATAGAATTATGAGGAGGATAAGTTTTCTCATGATTTATGGAATAATTATTTTTTCAGTGAGTTTTGCACCACTTTTGTTTTCTAATTGAACTAGATAAACCCCTGTATTCACCTCCAAAGAAATATTGGAATTATAGTCACTTGTTTTATCCGTAAAAACTACTTGACCAGTGATGTCGAATATTTGGATATTGACAGACTCATCATAGGGGTTTTTAAAGTTTATGCTGCCAAATTGATAGGTCACACTAAAGTTTTGAATCTCTTCAGTAGGAGCTTCTAAAGGACCGAAAATATTAACGGTTTTCACTACAGTATCAGAACAACCATTTATATTTATAGTAACATGGGCGATATCATATGTTCCGGGATCAACATAAAAACTTTGCCAGTAAGTTGTATCGAATCCACTAGATAACCACCATGCACCACTAGGATGGGAAAAATTCCAAAAGAGCGCGGTGTCACAACCCGTACCAAGAGGGTTGCAGATATTTTGACTAGTACTAATAAATCTGCCATTACTTGTTCCAAAACCATAAAAATCAGTCCCCGTAGGTGTAATGGAACCATCGGTCAATTCGAAATCAGCAATTGGCATGACCGAATCAACACAAACGGTATCTATTAATGTGGCTACCAGACCATCAGTTACCATTATTTCATAACAACCTGGATTAAGACCTCCCCAGACTGTAGCTGAATTTGTAGATCCAGATTGGAGATCAGTCCACAAGTAAGTATAATCTGGAGTGCCCCCTGTCGCTGCAGCATACACCAAGCCATTCCCTGTTTGATATCCAAATAGTCTGCAGTATGCTGGTTCACTTCCTAATTCTGAAAATGAAAGTTGCGCCTGAGCTTGGGAAAACAAAAAATAGGAAAACAGTAAGAAGATTTGTTTCATTTCGTTTGGGTTTCTGAAATGAAGACGGTGGCGCTAAGAATTAAGTTGCACTAAACAAATTCCACCAAATAATTTCGACGGTTAAGGTATTTCGAATGTCTTTTGTACGATCTGCTTGGATAGTAAATGAACAAACAGGTTCCTTCTTTAATCCATTCTACCACATTTGAAAAGCCTTCTTCTGGAAGGGCAGGACACCCGTATGATCGGCCTAAAGTACAACCGTTAGATTCCAAGAAATCTGGATTAGCATATTTTGCAGCGTGCATTACAACTCCTCTTCTGCTGGCATGAGAATTTGTGTACTCCATCCCTTTTAACCGCAAGGCCAAGTCATACTTCCCTTTATACGTAGTCGTTGTAACATAAAATCCAATCGAACTCTGGTGCGAATTATCTTCATTCGAAAAATGTCTTGCGTACAAACCTCCAGAATTCCTTCCATGGGCTACATACGTTTGGTGAATGATTTTATGTGTGCACATATCAATAATGTACATGCGTTCATTGGAAGAAGGTTGAGAAAAATCAATAATGGTCAAATATTCATCTCTTGGTAATTCTCCTCTCTGAATAAGATTATGGTATCCTGTTAAGCCTTGTTTAAAAGCTTCGTACGGTAATGAAGAATTATTTAATAAGAGGTATTCTGAATAGGCGTAATCGTCGAAATTACTTTTCGCACAAGAGTATACAGAATCGTTTTGAAAAACGTTCTTTGGCGCCTCATCTTCGGTATTCGAAAACGAAAATCCACTCCACAAAAGGAGGAATATTAAAATAGTTTTTCTTTGCACGGATAACTACTTAATGGCCGCAAATATAGGAAAAAGCTATACTTTTGCCCTGCACTCAATTTTTATCGACACTTATTTTACGTTATTTAACAAAATGGGATACACCAAGGAAATAGAAAAAAGGAAAACCTTTGCAATCATCTCTCACCCTGATGCTGGTAAAACTACATTAACCGAAAAATTACTTCTTTTCGGGGGGGCTATTCAAACAGCAGGTGCGGTTAAAAACAATAAGATTAAGAAAACGGCTACTTCCGATTTTATGGAGATCGAGAAGCAAAGAGGAATTTCGGTTGCAACATCTGTAATGGCGTTTGAATACCTGGGTAAGAAAATTAACATTCTTGATACTCCCGGGCACAAGGATTTTGCCGAGGATACATATAGAACGTTGACTGCGGTGGATAGTGTAATTCTAATTATAGATTGCGCGAATGGTGTTGAAGCACAGACCAAACGTTTAATGGAGGTTTGTAGAATGCGAAATACCCCTGTAATTATCTTTATTAATAAGATGGATAGGGAAGGTAGAGATGCTTTTGATTTATTGGATGAATTGGAAGATCTTTTAAAAATCAACGTACGTCCACTTTCATGGCCAATTGGTATTGGAGCCACATTTAAAGGGGTTTATAGTATTCACAACAATCACCTGAACCTTTTCTCGGCAAGTAAAACAAAAATTTCTGATGATTTAATTGAAATCGAAAGTCTAGAGGATCCTGAGCTTAATAATTTAATAGGTGATGCGGCCACAGATACGTTGAAAGAAGAACTTGAATTGGTTGAAGGTGTTTATGATGAATTTAGTAAAGAAGAATATTTGAAAGGAAACCTTGCTCCGGTTTTCTTTGGTTCAGCTCTTAATAACTTCGGAGTTCAAGAGCTTCTAGAAGCCTTTTTAGAGATAGCTCCAACACCATTGGGTAGAGATACTGATGCTGGATTTGTAGAGCCCGAGGATAAAGATTTTTCAGGTTTTATTTTTAAAATCCATGCCAATTTAGATCCTAAACACCGTGATAGAATTGCATTCTTAAGAATCGTCTCGGGTAAGTTTGAAAGGAACAAGTTTTACGAGCACAGCCGTTTGGATAAGAAGATTAAGTTTCCGAATCCTACTTCGTTTATGGCTCAAGACAAAAGTGTAATCGATGAAGCTTTTCCTGGAGATGTTG
Source organism: Crocinitomicaceae bacterium (assembly GCA_022447665.1). Classification (GTDB taxonomy): domain Bacteria; phylum Bacteroidota; class Bacteroidia; order Flavobacteriales_D; family Crocinitomicaceae; genus JAKVAQ01. Next base: position 72,212 of record JAKVAQ010000024.1, on the reverse strand, counting down.
TTGGTTTATATGATTCTGGTAATTTCAAAATTGGTGATTCATTAACGGAGGGTACCTCATTTGCCTTCAAAGGAATTCCGAGCTTTTCTCCAGAGATATTTATGGAATTGGAGAATAAAGATCCGATGAAATCAAAACAGCTTGAAAAAGGAATTAAGCAGTTGACCGACGAGGGTGTTGCGCAATTGTTCGTTCAACAGCCTGGTAATAGAAAGATTGTTGGTACTGTAGGGCAACTTCAGTTTGATGTAATTAAATACAGACTTCAACATGAATACGGGGCTAAATGTGATTTTGCTCCACGAAGATTTTTTAAAGCGTGTTGGATGACAAGTGATGATAAATCTGCCATTGAAAAATTTGTAAAAGCCAAGGCGGCTTATATTGCTATGGATAAAGATGATAATCACGTTTTTCTAGCTGAAACACAATTCTTATTACAAATGGCGCAGCAAGATTATCCAGATATTACTTTCCATTTCACAAGTGATTTTAAAGTGGGCATGAACTAATGAATTTTCTTGGCCATGCATATCTAGCAAGAAATAATCCTGAATTAATAGCAGGTAATTTTGCTGGAGATGGCTACAAAGGAAATCTTGACAAATTTCATGAGCTACCCGCTCATATCCTTAACGGAGTGCGTTTGCACAGAAAGATTGATCAGTTAACGGATACCAATGAAAATGTAAGGTCCGCAGGAAGAATCTTTCAAGAAAATGGTGTTTCTCGCGTTGCTTTTATTGCTACAGACATCTTAGTCGATTATTATCTCAGTTCGCATTGGGAAGAGTTCCATGGTTCTGAATACGAGGAGTTTTTGTCGTTTATTTACGAGAGTACAGATGCTCAACTCGAGTATTTGGATGCAGGCTTTGTTTGGATGTACGATAAACTTAAACGTTACCGCTGGATGCATCAATACAATACTATTGAAGGAATAGAACAGATCATGCAGCAGTTTTCTGGGAGAATTGGATTTGAAAATGATTTGCTCCTGGCTGCTGAAATTTACAAAGCTAAAAAGGAAGAGATCAACCCATATTTTTACCAATTTCTCAAGGATATTGATGTGGAAATATCACTGTTTATAAAGGATAATTTAGAGTAAGCTTTTTTTCTTCGACGAAAAAGTGATAACTTGTATATCCTGTATCGCCTGTTAACCATATTATTTTTACCACTTGTTATTTATTCATGTGAGGAGCCGTCAGTAGAAGAGGTTTCATCTTTTTGTTATAGGGATTGGGAGACTATCAAAAAAGATTGTGTCTTAACCGTTCTCGCAGAAAACAGTCCAGCAAGTTATTTTATTTACCGGGGTAGAAATATGGGGTATGAGTACGAGCTACTTCATGAACTTACTAAGGATTACGATGTAAGACTTGAAGTGAAAATGGTAAACGATCTTGATGAAATGCTTGAAATGCTTTATCGTTGTGAAGGAGACCTCTTAGCATGTAATCTTTCTCCTACAGACAATAGAAACAAATACCTCACTTTTTCAGAACCCCACTATACCACTAAGCATGTACTCGTGCAGCGCGTATGGGATGAAAAAGATTCTTTGAGTTTACATTTCGTGGATAACATTAATGATTTACGGGGCCGTAAAGTTCATATTTGGAAACATTCATCTTACTACGACAATTTGGTCGCGTTAAACGAAGACCAAAGTCTTGATTTGACCATAATTCCTTTAGAAGGGGAGCTATCCACAGATGAGATCATACGGATGGTTAGTGATAATGAAATTGACTATACCGTAGTGGATGAAAATGTTGCCCAAATGAGCCTCTATTATTACCCGAACATAGATTATAGCTTGGCCTTAAGTGAAACACAAGATATTTGCTTTGCGTTCAGAAAAGATAGTGATTCGTTAATTGCCAAAGTAAATAATTGGTTGTTGTCTAACGATAATCGGTCTACGATAGGAGAGGTGCGAAGAAAATACTTCAAGCGAAAGTCTCTAGTGCAGAAAGGTAAGCAAGATTTTTCTTCGTTAGTAGGAAATAGCATTTCAGAGTATGATAGCATTATAAGATTTCATACAGATTCTACCATTTGGGACTGGCGTCTGATTTCAGCCATTATTTACCAAGAATCAAAATTTGAGACCTGGAAAGTTTCCTGGGCAGGTGCCTTTGGGCTTTTTCAGTTTATGCCAGGTACTGCTAGAGGCTATGGAATCTCAAAAAGTTCCTCTGCAGAAGCACAAATTCAAGCAGGAATAAAGAAGCTTACCAAAAATTTTAATGAATGGTACGAAGAAATTCCTGATACAATAGAAGCCCTCAAATTTACATTAGCCAACTTTAATGCAGGAAGATCTCATATAGATGATGCCCGTGTTTTATGCGATAAATATGAGTTAGATAAGAATGTTTGGGACGAAAATGTAAATAAAATGATGCTAAATTTGAGGCATCCACAGTACTATAAAGATGAGGATGTAAAGTATGGCTATTGTAGAGGTACAGAGACTTACGAGTATGTTATAGAGGTTATGCAACGGTACAGAGAATACTGCGCAGCCTTCCCAGACACAACAATTTCTTATCCTTATTCCTTGGAATTCCAATAAATACGTATCTTTGCCCTCCCGAAATCGCAGTTTGTCTGTGTGAGTCGGCAAAACAAATTATTTAACCGGAGTTTCGAACTCCAAATAATAACGCTGAAATGGCAACAAAAATTCGTCTTCAAAGACACGGAAAAAAACGCTATCCATTTTACCACATCGTGATAGCTGATGAAAGAGCAAAACGTGACGGTCGCTACATCGAAAAGATCGGAACTTACAATCCAAACACTAACCCTGCTACTATCGATATCTCATTCGAGAGAGCTTTACATTGGGTAGGTATTGGTGCTCAACCAACTGACACTGCTCGTGCAATCCTTTCTTACAAAGGTGTGATGTTAAAGAATCACCTTGATAGAGGAGTGGCTAAAGGGGCTTTGACAGAAGCTGATGCTGAAAAGAAATTTGAAGCTTGGTTAAAAGATAAAGCAGCTAAAATCGAAGGTAAAGCGGACAACGTAGCTAAGGCTAAGGCTGATGAGAAAGCAAAAGCTATTGCTGCTGAAAAAGAAGTTAACGCTGCAAGAGAAGCAGAAATCGCTGCTAAAGCTGCGCCTCCAGTAGAGGAAGTAGCCGAAGAAGAGACTGCAGAAGCTGCTACTGAAGAAACTGCGGAAGCGGCAACTGAAGAAGCGCCAGCTGCAGAAGCTGAAACTGTTGAGGAAGCACCAGCAGAAGAGGCGAAGGAAGAAGAAGCTCCTGCTGAAGAGCCAAAAGCTGAAGCTGAAGAAGCACCGGCTGAGGAAGCTAAAGAAGAAGAGTAAATCCTCCTACAATGTTTCAAAAAGAGGATTGTTATCGTCTAGGAAGCGTTGTAAAACTGCATGGATTCAAAGGGGCTTTGTCAATTTATCTTGACGTAGAAGACCCACAAGAATACGAGAATTTGGAATCAGTTTTCCTTGACTATCATGGAAAATTGGTTCCTTTTTTTTTGGAATCCATTCAAGTTAGAAATAATGGTTATGCTGTCGCCAAGTTTGAAGATGTTGATGACGAAGATGCAGCGAAAGTCATTTTAAAGTGTGGTATTTTCTTACCCTTAGATGATCTTGAAGAATTAGGAGAAGATGAGTTTTATTATTTTGAGGTAGAAGGTTTCAAGGTTGTCGATATCAACAGGGGAGAAATTGGAATTGTAAAAAGAATCCTAGACTTAAGTGGGAATCCATTATTTGAAATAGATTTTAATGGCCTGGAAATCTTAATTCCTCGTAAAGATGAGTTTATCGATCGTATTGACCGAGAAGAGGAAACCGTTTATCTGAACGCCCCTGAAGAATTGCTGGATATGTATCTTAATCCAGAGGAATGACCTTTAAGTTCAAACATTTTGAAATCCAACAAGACGTAAATGCGCACAAAGTTGGAACGGATTCAATGTTATTGGGAGCTCTAGCAAAAGGGAATTTTAGTAGAATTTTAGATATTGGTACGGGTACAGGTGTTTTAGCATTAATGGCCGCTCAAAACCATCCTGGCGCTACAATTACTGCAATTGAACCAGACCTTCCTTCGTTTGAAGAAGGAAAATCTAATTTTGAAAAATCCTCATTTTCAGATAGAATTCATCCAGTTAATTCTACACTCCAGTATTTTGGAAGTATGGAGCGCTTTGATTTAATCATATCTAATCCGCCATATTTTCTAAACAGTTCATTAAGTGAAGACCCGGACAGAAATCGTGCACGACATGCCAATGATTTGCCGATTTATGAACTTTATGAATGCGTTGCTGACTTGTTAGCGGAAGATGGAGAATTTCATGTTATAATACCTTACGACCTCGAGACTCCTCACGTGAAAAGAGCGTTCGATAATGACTTGTATGTTAAAAAGGTGGTGCACTTAATGTCACCAAACGGCTCCGTTAAGCGTTCCATTTTAGTATTTTCAGAACTGGAAGTAGATCCGGAAATTACTGAATTTCAAATTCGTGACGATCAAGGAAATTATACAGCAGAATATAAAGAGCTGACCAAAGAATTTCATGGGGTAGAGTTGTAAGATCATTTAAGTACGGTTATATGCCCCTGCAACTTCAAGTTATTTCCATTAACATCTATTCCAGTCAATCTCCACACATATACACCGTCACTGGAATCTCCGGTATACCACTTTTCTCCCTGGGTTATGGATTCAAACATGATTTCTCCCCATCGATTAAATACCATCAAGTGATAATCTTTAATCGGACAATTAGAATGAACTCCCCAATAGGCAGGTAAACACATTCCAGCGTAATCATCGCTTGGTAGATTTGCTGCTTCTATAAAACACGAATCTGTTCTAACGTAGCTTGTATCGATTTGTGCAAATGACAACGTCGATAAGATCAATACTAGAAAAAAAACGACTTTCATGCTAATAATACGTTTGAATTACAGCAAAGAAGCCTAGTCAGAAAATTTGTTTTTTACAACTGAGGATATATTAGCACTTACCGTACTTTCCAAACTCCTTCGCGCGATAATAAGGATCATTAAATTCACCCATGTTTGATCCGAAAGCAGTATAGATTTTTCCATTGCTTACATTAACGAAGCATTTAAGATATAGAATGCGGGCAACAGATAATGGTCCTGCCGATCCAGCTGCAATGGAGGTTGGGATGCATAATCCAATTATTTTATCTTCGCCTTTTTCAATCGCATTGGAAATTTCATCTTCAGTCATTGAGACAACATCACCACTATAATTTCTCTTGATTTCAGATAAAGAAGTTTTACTGTGTATTGTTTTTTCGGAAATGATCAATTCCTTGCTTCCTAGTTCTTTACAGAACTTTTCTGCCTGATCTTTTGCAAATTGCTGAAATTGGTATTTTTTATTTCCAGTCTTCTCAATTTCGGCTAAATGCATTTTCATAAGCATGAGAGAAAATGTAATATCCGATAAGTTTAGAGTGTTTTGTTCTCTATGCCCAGTGTAATGCATGAAATAGCTATAATCTACCTTGACTTTACCTTTTTCTATTCTACTGTAGTTCATCGTTGGAATTGTCAAGTCTGGAAAATATTTTGCTCCAAATTCGTCCGAATAGGTGGAGCTACTTTCGCTGAACCAGAGAACGGAATATTTAGTTGATTTACTTTTTCTTAAAGCGGCTACTTCAGATGCTGTTTTGTATTCTACTTTTTCGTTCAAATTCCATAATTTTTCAATGGCCGATTTAATATGATCATTATATGAATCTATGAAAGCCAGGTATTCCGCTTCCATTTCAGTGTATTTAGATTTTTCTTCGGATTTTTTTGTCTTTGATTTTTTCTTTGCCCAGTCATCAATTAGTTTTTGATCTTTTTCTAGAAGTTCTACGATTAACGGTCTTGATTTGATTTCTGATATTTCTTCAGGTTTAGCGTAGGTAACTTGTGCAAGGCAGTTTCCGACAATGAATAATGCGATAATAAATGATCCTATTTTTTTCATGTTTATTTTTTTGAGTGCCGCAATATACTCTAAAAAAAAAGCTGTGCGGGTTAACACTAGATTAAATTTCTTTTTCAAAAAACACCAACCCTTTATTTTTTCGATTTGTAGTTAGGGAAACGATAAAACAAACGAGATGAAAAAAGAAATGATTTTAGGGGCTGCATTAGTTCTAGGGCTTGGTTTAGCTTCGTGTAAGAAAAAAGGATGTACAGATGAAACTGCTGTAAATTACGAAGCTGGTGCTAAAAAAGATGACGGTTCATGTGTATATGATGAAGATGATCTTCCTGCATATACAGCAGATTTTAAATCTTTATACAATGATTATAGAGAAGCAGCAACGCAAGAGTTCACAATCGATCCTACCGTATATAATATGATTGAAGGAACGGATGGTGTTAAATTAGAAATTCCAGCAGGTACATTTGTCGATGCAAGTGGCACTCCAGTTACTTCTTCAGTTACAGTGAGCCTTTTAGAAGTGTTGGATGATGAAGACATGATTTTAATGGGTGCGCCTACTATGTCTGAAGGATCTTTATTAATTACAGGAGGTGAATTAAGAGCAGAGGCAAGTTCTGGTGGAGCGCCGGTATTCGCATCTACTCCAGTGGGACTTTATGTTCCAACGATTGATCCTGATATGTCAATGGATATTTTTGATGGGGTAGAAGATCCATCAACGGGTGATATCACTTGGACATCATCAACGGACTCTTTAGATATTATAATCGTAACTGATTCAACAGGGTTGGATTCAACTTCTTACTATTATTACTCTTGGGCGGATTCAACATTAGGATGGATTAATTGTGATTATTTCTGGGATGACCCTTCTCCAAAATCAGATCTTATTGCAAATGTTAGTGGAGACCATGGACATACAAATACTCAAATTTTCTTACACTTTCCAACGATTTCTTCCATTGGAATGATGTATGCGATTTGGTCAGATGCTGATAATAATTCATACCAAATCAATAATTTACCAATAGGTTTAGAAATGAACATTGTTGCTATATCAGAAATATCGGGAACCTATTATTCAGCAATTGTTCCAATCACCTTAACTGATGGTCATGAAGAAGACTTAACCTTAGGCGCAACAACGCTTGCTGAGTTTGAAGCAGCGATTGCAGCATTATAAGAACTTTAAAGACTTAGTCATAACAAGCGGAGCCTTGGTGTCTTAATTGATGCCGGGGCTTTCTTTAAATTTAAAAAATACTTAGTAGGGAGCTGTTCCAATCTCAAATCAACCATATCTGCATTATTGCAACGTAGGGAACAGCAAAGGTAAGCCGCACTGGAGGGGCGCGGCTTTTTCTTTTTTAAATGGGAAACCTTTTCATTTTTTTCATGTGCACAGTATGTGTACAATCATAAAATCATAAATATTTTGGTTGTTAATTTGCTCTTGAAAATCATAGGGCATTTAGATTTTCACAATTAATTTTTTAGTAAATCTGTTCCATAATCATTTAATCATGAGTAACTGGAAACTTTCAACATTGGAACAGAGAAAACTGCACTCGAGGGTGTGCGGTTTTTGCTTTTTCCTAAATTGTTTTAGATCCTACATTACAGAGTTTGGCACATTTCCTGTCTTTATTGGAATAGAAACCATAAAGATTTAGCTTATGAAAACGATAATTTTACTTTTAGGAATGACAATGCTAGTTGGTTGTAATCTTTTAAATAGTTCAATAATTATTGATCCACCTAATTTTCCTACAATTAATGTTTGTGAAAATGTTGCTACAGATAATGATGTCACAGTGATGAAAGAAAAGATAGAGTCACAGGCATTTAAAGACGAACGGATGGAGAGAGCTAAAACAGTGACGAATGATTATTGTTTTGAAGCTTATCAAGTGGTGAATATTATGGATTCCTTTTTATTTGAAGACGCGAAACTTGAAATAGCAAAGCATCTCTACGAAGACACTACCGATAAAGAAAATTATGATCTAGCAATAGATGCTCTTACTCATAAAGGAGATCGAGATGATCTTAGGGCATACATCGCAAATTACAACTAAATAGAAAGCGGTATGAGAGTGCCGCTTTTTTTAGGCCTTAAAATAACGCACTCCAATTACGCAAACATCATCCACCTGTTCTATATCACCTTTCCATTTTTCAAAAGTGTCTTTGATGAAGTCTCGCTGTTCATTCATAGAAAGATTCTTTATGGAAAGCAATAGTTTCATGAAGTTGTGTGATTTAAACTTTTTGCCTTTTTTCCCACCAAATTGGTCAGCAAAACCGTCAGAAAAGATGTAAAAAGTATCTCCATCATTTAGTTCAACTTGGTGTGTCGTAAATGGTTTCTTGTTAAACTCGAATTGAGCAATCGGTTGTTTGTCCGCCTTGATTTCCTCGATTTCATCCCCATCTTTCCTTAATATCCAGATGGGGTTATTCGCTCCGGCATACGATAGTTTATTTCCTTTTATACTCACAAGCGCAATGTCCATGCCGTCATAAACATCATCACTAGACTTTTCGAATTCAGAAATTACAATATTTCTAGTTTCATCTAGGATTTCTCCTGGTGAGGTAAGATTTTTTTCTCTAATCGACCGATTTAGACCATTGTTACAAACAACACTTACCATAGCCCCGGGCACACCGTGACCAGTGCAGTCCGCACAAGCTAGGATTTTTACATCTCCTACTTTATTCATCCAATAGAAATCTCCTGCCACAATATCTTTAGGCCTATAGAAAACGAATGAATTCGGAAAATCTCTCTTGAAGTCCTCTTTAGAGGGTAATATCGCATTTTGTATGCGCTTTGCATAAGAAATACTCGCTGATATTTCATTATGCGTTTCCTCCAATTTTTTATGTTGCAATTCAATTTTTTCTTTTTGTTCCTCAACGCGAATTCGTTGTTCGTTTATTTTTTGATTGTCCTTTTTCTTCTGAATAAAGCTTCGTATACCAATCACCAGGATAATTAATGAGAGTACTAGTCCAATGATTAATACGAAAGTTTGATTTTCCTTTTCTTGAATTTTCAATCCAGTGATAGCTCTTTCCTTTTCAAATTCAAGGCTATCTTTTAATGTTTCTTTCTGGTATTCATATTCCATGCTCTTTTTCAACGCCATTCGCGCATTTTCATCATTCTTAATTTGATTTTCACTTTCAATAAATATTCGTGCATATTTAAAGGCGTTTAAGTAGTCTTTTTCCTTGTCGTAGATATTGATCAATGTTTTTGCTGAATTGGCAATGTCCATAGGGAAATTCATTTTCTCAGCAATGGCAAAACTTTCGAGGGCATAAGACTTAGCTTGATCATAATTACCCATCTCTACATGCACATTGGCTAAGTTGTTTAGCCCGGTAGATATCCCAATTTCAATTTCTGACGCTACCCAATATTGATACCCCTTTTCATAATACGTCTTGGCTTTTCCAAAGACTTCCTCTGAAAAATAAATATCTCCTATGTTATCATAGGTCATCGCCATTCCTCGTGGATCACCCAACGATTCTCTGAGTTCTAGACTTGATTGATAATACTCCAACGCAACGAATACTTGACCTGCATTTTCATATATAGCACCAATATTATTGTAAGACATTGCGATACCTTCAATATCCTTCAGCTCTTTTTTCGCCTCCAAAGAATTCTTATGGTACTTAAGTGCATTAGAAGTATCATTAATAATACTATAAAGTACACCTAGATTATTGAAGCTCGTGGATATTCCTTGCTTATTGTCAATGCTTTCATAGAGTCTTAGACCTTCATGATAGTATCTTAATGCATCGATAAATCTCCCTGATTCATCATAATAATAGCCTTTGTTACTTACGACTCCTGCGAGAAAATAAATGAGCTTATCTTCAATTTTTTCATTGAAATTAATAGCTAATTTTTGACGTAATTCTTGAATCAAAAAGTTGTTATAGCGAGGCCATATTCTGCTATCCCAGCAGTTGTCAACAATATTCTCTATGGCGCCCAGAGCAATAGTATCCTCTAAAGTATTATGGTATACTTGTAAGGAAGAATCTATGATAGCACGATCACGCGGAGAGACTTGATCTAAATCCAATGAGTCTATTAAATAGTACTCTTCATCTGCGTAACTCTGACCGAAGCAAAAAAGAGAAGCGCAAAGGCCACATAATAGAAATGTTATTTTTATTCGAAAAGGGTTAGTCACAGTATTGAGCTCTTCTCAAAGATAAAAATACAAGGGAGTCTTAAAAGGAGATTAATAAATCTTTTCAGATCTTATTTCTCAACAACTTCTTTATCAGACTTATTTGTCCTAAATGATAATAGGCATGTTCAATCATTCCTTCAATATTTCTTGAGTAAGTCCCATATTGTTCTTTAACAAAAACATCATCTAATTTCTGTGGATTCATTGACTTGACATGATGCACAAAGATCTCAGCATTTGAAACAAATTCTTTACGTAAAGAGTGCCACTGATCTTCAGTCTTTAACGGAGACATATCAAAACTAAATTTATCTTGAATAGTCAAATCTCCTGTTTTAAAACATTCATTTAGTCCCTTCAGATAATAGTTGATGTGATAGGTTAAAATAGCAATGGAATTCAGATTATGAATTGACTGGTTCGCTAAATGAAAATCCACTGAAAAAATCTGTTCTTTATAATTGGTATTGGCAATCCACTTGCCATCCAAAAGAACTTCCTGAACTCTATTTGCTAATACGGTCGATTTGTTGATCTTACTCATTAGAAGCTAGGGGAGCATTGTAAATTTCAGCCAGCTTTTCCCCAAGTTCTTCTTCACGCAAATTTTTTGCTACGATGACTCCCTCGGGATCTACTAGTACTGAATGAGGAATTCCAGAAACTGCGTAAAGTTCAACGGCTTCTGCTTTCCATCCATTCAAATCACTAACATGCGTCCAAGTAAGTCCATCAGCCTCAATAGCTTCAAGCCATTTGTCTCTATCACTATCCAACGATACACCAAATACTTCAAATCCTTGTGGATGGTATTGATTGTAATTCGTAACTACATTGGGGTTTTCCGCTCTACAAGGTCCGCACCATGAAGCCCAGAAATCAATCATTACATAATTTCCTCTGAAATCACTTAGAGATACAGCATTTCCGTCAGCATCATTCATCGTAAAATCTGGAGCTTCTTTGCCTACGGCAGAATTGTTTAATGCTTCAATTTTATTGTTCAATTGCTCACCATATTCGTTATCCATTGCTTCCTCAGTCAAAGCGGCTTGAAAAGACTCTAGATCCTCAAGCTCGTAACGGTATGAATTATTCATCAAAACGACTACACTTACCGCAGATTCGGGATGTTCAGTAATGTAAGTTGAAACAAAATCTAGTCTTAATGAGTCTATTCTGTTGTATTCTGAATCCAATGAATCCATCATTTCTTGATCATCAGTTTCTTCTGCAATGTCATAACCACTGTAAAGTGCTCTGATTTGATCATTATAACTATTATCCTCGGCTAAAAAGGAAAGGTATTCGTCATTAATTTCAGAACCTGTCATGGCAATATCTTCATGCCCTGGTTTGGTGCCTTTTATTTCAAGAGAAGAATTATCTAAGAATACTTTTACACGTTCATCAGAGTCCTTGAAAAGGATATAGTACATTTTTGGTTTTTCCTGATCGCCTGTAAATGAGAAAGCTCCTTCCTTGATCTCTGCAGAGTCAGTTTTTACAAATTCGCCGTCCCAATAGGTTAAGTAAGCCAACTCAGCTTCTAACGAATCGAATTCCGCATTAATTGTAAATCCAACAGGCAAAGTTTCTGTGGTAATTTCTTCTGTTGTTTCTTCTCCTCCACATGCGATTAGAAAAATAGTGGAGCAAGCTAAAATGCCTGAGCGTAGGTGTGTTAAGTTCATTAGTAGGTGTGATTGGTTAACTTGGGCAAAGATAGGTGAAGTCTACCGATCCCATAGATTATCCTGTGGGTCATTATTGAAATCCTAAATTAATGAACAAAACTCCATAATAATTAGTTACAAAATAGAGTTAACTACATAAAGGTTTGGATAGAGTAGGGTTACCTTCTTCTTGTCCGACTTATATGCAGTAACAATACGTTTTAACAAAAAATTAACAGTGGTATAATCTTTGTTACTTTTGCAAAAAATTCAAGTAATGACTTACAGACTAATTCTTCTTTCAGCAATTCTTTTTCCATATTTAGCTTCAGCACAAAACAATTATACAGGTTTTGCAACAGACAATTATAACGGTTATACGGGGTCTTATTTTCAACCCGCATCCATTGTTAATTCAGTCAACAAAGTGAGCGTTGTAAGTTCGTTTAACTTCTTAGCAGGGAATAATTACAGTGGTAATAATGCCAGTGTGATAAGCACGCTTTTTGGAAATGAAAATTCGCGTTACAGAGACCATTTCAATAATGGATATCAATTTAGAAATACAAGTTTTGACGTGCTGGGAGCACATTATGAGATTAATCACGAAAATGCTGTAGGATATAGTTTCAGAATTCGATCTTTTGGCAATGTTGATGGCTTGGATAATGCTTGGACAGAAGCAATATTTAATGGATATGACGACACTAAGCCACTTAATACTCCAATTACAATGCGTAATTACAATTACGTACAGTTTGTATACAATGAGCATCGATTTAATTATGCGCGTGTGATTCAGGATGAAGGGGATAGATTTATTAAAGCAGGAGTTGCAATGAAGTTAATAAACGGTATTGATGCTACTTACCTGCATGCGAGAGATGGGGAATTTCAATTCGATCAGCCTTTTGGAACTAACGGGGATATCACAGTAACGGAGTTTAGCTATGGGCAAGCGGAGAAAGAGAATATGTTTACCACCAGAAAGCTGGGCTTCGGTCTTGATTTAGGTGTAGTTTATGAATATCGTCCTTTTTTCAGAGAATATAGATACTATATGGATGGTAAAGCCAACATAGAACGATATGACAAAAATAAGTACCTATTTAAAGTTGGCGCGAGTATTACAGATATTGGTGGCGTTCGTTTTTCGCGTGATACCACTACTTACGATTTTACTACAGTGAGTACTGACCAAAATATGGCTGACATGGGAGAACTGAGCTTTGTCGCTATTACTGGAGGAGGAATTAACGTATTGCAATCTTTTGATTCACTTGCTGCAAACTCGGTTGAGAATGATAACCAAAAAGAGAAGTTTCTAATGAACTTACCAACTACCTTAAATCTTCAATTTGATTATAATCTTTGGAATAATATTTATATCGGATATGCTTCGTCAACTTCCTTAAAAAGAAAGGCGGATCCTCATAAAGTACATTCTAAATCCATTCATTCAATTATACCTCGATATGAAAGCGCGAAGATTGGTGTTAGTGTGCCTCTAACCATTCAAAGAAATGCTCAGTTTAATGTGGGAATATCAGCACGCTATACCTTCGCAGAAGGTGCTTTTTCATTTTTCGGAGGATCAAATAACATTACAAATCTCTTTGGGAAAAGAGCAAAATTTAATAGAAATACTTTCTTAGGTTTCTCTTACCAAATTCCGTATACCATTCCTTCAGATATTGATGGTGATAAGGTATCGGATTTAATTGATGATTGTATTTATGATCCAGGTCCTTTAAAGATGAACGGATGTCCAGATACTGATTTTGACGGTATTCCAGATAAAGAAGACTATTGTATTTATTCACCGGGACCTCTTGAGCATAATGGTTGTCCTGATACCGATGGGGATGGTGTAATTGACTTAAATGATCAATGTCCTGAAGAGCCGGGATTGGCCGTGCATTATGGTTGTCCGGACAGAGATAAGGATGGAGTAATTGATGTTGCAGACCGTTGTCCAGATGTTCCAGGAATTGAATTTAATAATGGATGCCCATTTGAGAATCCAGGTTGTTGCACGGATAACGATGGAGATGGAATTACAAACTCGCTAGATAAGTGCCCTGAAGTTGCTGGCTCAATTTATAACGATGGTTGTCCTATCGATTCTACGAATCTTGAGAAAATTGACTTCCAAGAAAGTAAAAAAGAGGTGGATCCAAACCACACTGAAGAAAAGATAGAAATCATTAAAGAAGATGAACCGGAAAACGAAATGCAAGATGGTACTCAAGTGATAGAAGATACCTTCGTAACAGGAGACAAAGTTGAAAGCTTAAATGTTTATTTCAATAAAGATGATGCAACACTTTCGAATAGTTACAACGAACAAATTATTGCACTTGCAAAGCGTTACGACTTCTCAGATGGAAGTAAATACCATATTGTAATCGTTGGGCATACAGACAATGATGGGTCAGAAAACTATAATCTCATTCTTTCAAAGAAACGCGCAGAAACTGTACGTAGAAAGTTAGAGTCTAATGGAGCAGATTACGATCAAATTGAGGTTTACTATTATGGTGAATGGAAGCCTTTAAAAACAAATAATAACGAAGAACAAAAACGATTTAATCGTCGTGTTGAAATCATGGTTATTAAAAAATAATTTGGTTTGTTTGAGCGTGTTTAGACCTGTATTTATAGCCTTGTTTTTATCATTCTTCTCGAATGGTGCTTGCGCTCAGACATCAATTAGTGCAGGGTATCTTGGACATTTTGGTCTTCAATCAGGCGTATTCGTTCGTTGTGAGAATGGAATGTCTCCCTGGGAAAAGGATATTTCAAAAAATGGTCCTAGAACTTCTAGTTTTTACGCTGGGGTGAACGCGGGTTACTTTGCAAGGATAACCTATAATTCAAACCTGGTTCTAGGAACTGAAGTTGGATTAATTGCTGGAAAACCTGATAAACTTTAATCACGCTATTTTTTATCGATGAATTACTTGCTTCAGTCTGAAGTAATATACAGAACTGTAGACTTACAAGGTGCTGTGACTAATGTAGTGCGGGAAAATCGAAATTATTTTATGCCACTTATTGGATACGGAATAGGTAAGAAATATGAGAACGGTTTTAATTGGGATGTGAGACTTTCTGGAGGAATGAAATATGCTGCTGATTTTTTAAACTCTGGTCTGCTATTCCTAGATTTCTGAATTGGCTATCAAATAAGTAAAACTGACTAATGAAGAGAGATGAATTCATAAGAAAAATAGGACTTGCAGGAGCGGGTTTATATTTGATGCCTTCTCTCCTAACAGCTTTTGGAAAAGAAGAAATCGCTAAGAATTTTGATGGTAAAGTTATAATTGTTGGCGGTGGGGCGGCAGGAATGTTTGCGGCATATACACTAGCACATTTTGGGGTGGAATTTGAGTTGTTGGAAGCGAATTCCATTCTTGGAGGTCGAGTAAAAAAATCAGATGACTTTGCAGATTTTCCAATCGATATTGGCGCAGAGTGGATTCATGGCGCGATTGATTTACCAGCTAGTTTATTAAAGTATGGAAATCAAACGGGAAGCATTGATATTCTTCCGTACAATCCTGAGAACATTCATATGGCTTCTGATGGGGCCGTTACCGAAGTTAATATAGGAGGAAATGTATATGCTGAAAATAAGTTTTCAAACTCAACTTGGTTTGACTTTTTTGAGGACTTTGTGATGCCTTCAATTATTGGCGGTGTGTATCAAAATAAAGTAGTTCAATCGTTAGATTATACAAGCGACATCGTAACGGTGAGTTGTGAAGATGGTTCTGCTTATACTGGAGATAAAGTGATTGTGACAATACCAGTGAAACAAATGCAAAATGAAGTAATTTGATTCACGCCAGAGTTGGAGAGTTCTTATATTGACGCATTTAACGCAATGCCAATGCCTGATGGGATTAAGATGTTTGTAGAGTTTTCAGAAGATTTTTATCCGGATATCTTACTAAATAATGGATTTGAGGGTGCTACGGAAAAAACCTATTATGATATAGCGTTCAAAAAGAATTCAAGTAAAAATATATTCGGTTTATTTTCAGTCGGAGAACCATCATCAGAATTCACAAACCTCTTCGATGATAATGCCAGAATTGAAAAAATGATCGAAGAACTCGACGAATTATATGATGGTAAGGCCAGCGCTAACTACGTCAAGCATCTCATTCAAAATTGGTCGGCAGAGCCTTATATAGGATGATCTTACAGTTTTTACAATAATGATTTTTATGATCTTCAAACAATTCTTCGTCAACCTGTAAACAATAAAATTTATTTCGCCGGTGAAGCGCTGTCAATTCAAAACAGTTCAACGGTGCATGGCGCTTCAGAAAATGGAACTGAGGTAGCCGAAGGAATTATTCAAGGTGGCTAGGTTTTATTATTTGTAATTAAACCAAACAATTAGATCAAGGTCTAATTATAAAAACCATTCATTATGAAATACTTATTTACCCTTGCGATCACAGCATTCACATTTCTAGGATATTCTCAAGAACAAAATGTGAAAATTAAGAAAGACGATGTTTTTATCGATGGATCAAAATGCCTTAAAGCCAATTTAAAATTTGGAGAAGGGACTTCTTTCACTGACCTTTCGGGTAAAGAGCTTATCTACTTCCAATATGTTACAGGAGTTCCGAATAATCCGGATTACTATAAAATCATTTTTGTGGAAGATGAGATAATGGTTACAAATCAAAGTCTTACATTGTCAAGAAAAGGACTAATTGCAATGCTATTAAGTAACGAGGTATTAGTGAATTGTTCTATAAATTCTTCTAAAATTCAAATGTTCAAGTTTAAGTTTCATGAAGAGATTGTGCCCGCCCAAAATATTAACGTGAACATTGAGGAGTGATTTATTTTGAAAATCTTTGAAAATAAGCGAGTTGGTATTTGATAATTCGTTGAATTCACTGTAAATTCGGATGACAATTGAATTTACATGAAAAAACTATTTCTATTAGGCTTAATTGGGGCCTCCTCAGCAATTACTGCTCAAACCGTTACTATAACTCCAGAGCTTGATAACTCAATTTTTAATGAGGACGGTTCGCTGTCTAACGCAACGGGAAGGCTGTTCAGTGGAACCACCAATTCAGATGACTTAAGACGAGCTTTAATTCAATTTGATGTTGACGGCGCCATACCAGCGGGGGCAACAATAGTTTCTGCAACATTAACTTTAAATTGTGATAATACAGGGCCTGGTTCAGGAACTGATGTGTACGATATTCATCCAGTAACGACAGCATGGGGAGAAGGTTCTTCTGGCCCTGGTCTTGGAGGAGGTGGTGCCGGAGATGCTGCTACCATAGGAGATGCAACGTGGACGAATAATCTTTTTGGGTCTTCCTCTTGGACAACACCGGGAGGTGATTTTGGGGCTTCATTAGCATCAACTACACTTACAACAACAGGTTCTTATTCTTGGTCTTCGGCAGCATTCACGACACAAGTACAGTCCTGGTTAGATACTCCAGGCTCAAACTTCGGATTAATTTTAATTGGAAATGAAGGAGTTACTGGTAATGCCCGTCGTTTTGGTTCAGATGAACTAGGTACAGCTCCAACATTAGAAATAACCTATGCTCTGCCTTTAACCGTTGCATGTCAGGACATAAACGTGTACCTTGATGCTGCTGGAACGGCAACAATAGTTCCTGGCGACCTCGATGGAGGATCAACTGGGGTGGTTGATAGTTCTGCTTCTAAAACTACTTTTGATTGTTCAGATATTGGAGGCGGGCCAGCAATGGTTATCTCTGCGGTTTATGATGGTCCGCTATCTGGAGGAACACCAAAAGGGGTGGAATTTTTTATCAAAAGCGATATAGCTGACCTTAGTGTTTATGGCTTTGGATCTGCAAATAACGGTGGCGGTACAGATGGTGAAGAGTTTACCTTCCCTGCAGTAAGTGCCACTGCGGGAGATTATATTTATGTTTCAAATGAGTCTACAAACTTTACAACTTGGTTTGGCTTTGCACCGGATTATACCTCAAGTGCTTCCAACATTAACGGTGATGATGCTATTGAGTTATTTAAAGATGGAATTGTAATAGATGTATTCGGTGTTATTGATCTTGATGGAACCGGAGAACCTTGGGATTATGAAGATGGCTGGGCATATAGAAATGATTTAACGGGTCCTGATGGCTCAACCTTTGTTCTTAGTAACTGGACATTTTCTGGAGCCAATGCTTTAGATGGTGAAACTACCAACGCTACTGCTACTACACCTGTTCCTGTTGGGACACATACTTCAGGAGGTGCTTCTGCCGGAATATCAGTTTGGTATATTGCAACGAATGGACTGGTCACTGATTCTTGTGTGTCTACCGTTACTGTTCTCGATACTTTACCACCGGTTGTTAGCTGCGTTAGTTCAATAGACGTTATTCTTGATGCAACGGGTACAGGAACGTTGAATGTTTCAGATTTTGATGCAGGAACAACAGACAATTGTGGTTTGGATTCTGTCTGGTTAGATTTAACAACGGTTTCATGTGCTGATTCAGGAATGGTAAATGTGAAGCTTTATGGCGTTGACATATATGGAAATGTAGATTCTTGTACTTCTATTGCTAACGTTATAGTAGATGAGGTGCTAACAGTAACGGTTGATAACGTGACAGATGAAACCTGTCCTGGTGTAGGTGACGGAGGAATAGAAGTTAGTGTAGTAGGAGGTACTGGTGGTCCATACGACTACGATTGGGATAATGATGGAACAGGAGATTTTGATGACAGTGAAGATATTGCATCCCTCGTTGGAGGAGATTATGATTTAATGGTCAAAGATGCGAATGGTTGCTATGGTAAATTGATAGATGAGTCTATTGGTTCTGCTACTCCTGTAGATACTTCTATAGCAGTATCTGGATTCACATTATCAGCATCAGCTTCGGTAGATACTTACCAATGGTATGACTGCACGAGTATGACTATTATTACCGGAGAAACGGATCAAGATTTTACAGCACCTGCTGATGGAGATTATGCTTGTATAGTTACTGTTGGTGCTTGTACAGATACCTCATATTGCTATACGCTTTCTAGCGCTGGAGAATTTGAAAAGGCTCTAGACTTTGAGGTTTATCCAAATCCTACAAATGATAATATTACGGTTTCTTTGAATGGATCAATTGCAGATGCGTATATTGAAATTATAGATGTTAAAGGAAGCATAGTATTTACTTCCAATATCACGAGTACAAAAACTTTGGTTGATGTTGCAGACTTGAATGCCGGAGTTTACATGGTAAGAGTAGTAACTAAAACATCAATACAAACTGAAAAGATAATTATCGAAAGATAGTTTTGTTAATCTTAAATGAGCGGTATGTCAGCATACCGCTTTTTTTATGTCTTGGACCAAACGGCCAATTCATTAACTGCAGGATCAATGAATTGGAATCTCTTACCACCCGGAAATTCAAAAATATCTACCGAAATTTTGCCTCCATTTTTTTCGATTAACCTTATGACCTCTTCAAGGTTTTCATGATGAAGAACCACAAGTACACCATTTTTAATGGGTTCATTTGTTTGCTCAAATCCCCCATCAATACCAGCGTTTAAAAAAGAAGCATAATTTGGTCCATAGTCTTCAAAACTCCATCCGAAAACTGAACCGTAAAAGGCTTTGGTTTGATTCAAATTATTGGTATACAGCTCGATATAATTGATTCGATTATTCATTCGAATCTAGTCTTTTATTTTCTCGCGAATAAATTTTATAATTGCTGTCAATTCTTCATCTACTGAGGGAATAGCGAATTCCCAAGGGATTTTGTTTACGTCAATGATAGATAAGCGCACAAGTTCATTTTTGTTTAGCAAGGCAGATAGAAGTCGCGAAAATGTAGTCTGATACCACCTATGCTTTCTGTCTGGAAACACATAACCTATTTTTGTTATTTACTTATACTTCAGGGCTTGACCTTTTGAACTCTCGAATCCTTTAATCACTAATTCATCACCTTTTAAGATGATTATTGGATAGTCTTCTTTTTTAAATTCCAAAGGAGTATAGAGCACTAATTCTTATCATTTGGAATGTATATATTTTTCAAATGCTTTACATCTGATTGTAAATCAAGAATAGCTTTAGTGAGCTCACTTTCTGTGAATTCAGCTGTAGGCATGTCAAATGCAATGTAATTTACAAACTTCCACATCTCAACAATGTCATTCGCGTGAACCTCATAAGGCTCATACAGTGGATTGGTAGAGCATAGCTGAAAAGATTGGTTGTCTTCGAGTCTTTTATAAACGACCTTAAAAACAATACCATCATCCTTTGTAACAACAATGTAGGGATACCCATCTTTGACACTATTCCAATTCTCAAGATACTCCGCCACAACGTATGAACCATCAGAAACTGGAGGCATAGAGTCTCCCTTAATGGGAAACGTTCTATACTTCCGGTCTTTTTTTAGAAACGGTAATTGAAAGGTTGGTAAAACGCTAATAAATTCAGGATCGGCAAACCCGCTCGTATAGCCAGCTCTTGCTTTTTCACTAACCAGTTCAATATTCTCGTTGTCATCGGCATCTACTGTTGTTGCGATAATCCTTAACTTTTTGCCTTCAATATCATTGGAGATGCCAGTTGAGAGTTGATCTAAATCTCGGTCATTCAATTTTGAAAGATCTTGTTTTACCAATTTGTCTAACGAAATAGAAAAGAACTCAGCAAACTTTACTAAGTTTTCTAAATTAGGCTCAGCTACACCGTTTTCATATCCACTATAAGTTGATCGTGTAAGCCCTAATTTCGTTGCTATTTCCTCTTGAGAAACCTTTTTTCGTTTTCTTAAAAACTTGAGATTTGATCCTATCATTTTGGTTCAATTTATATCCCAAATATATGAAAAAGATTAAAAAAACGTCAATAAAATGATTAAAAAATAGTCGTTAAAAACTTAAGGGACGAATGTAAATTGAGACTGGGAGTTTCTTTTCCCCATACACTTCAATCTTATTTCCATCGATTTTTAGAAGGTGAGAATAGAACCAACCTAAGGCTTGTGAGCTATGTACTTCTACCTTTACTTTGAGGGAGTACTTTTTAGTTTTTACTGCTTTCCAGTCTCCAGGTCTAAAATAAACAGGCTTATTCTCGATAGTCATTTTATTTACAGTGCCGAAAAATAAGGCTTCTTCTAAAGAGCTAGGTTTAGCATAAAAGTTTTCAGCAGCATCGATCCTTTTAATCTTACCGTTCTTAATAAAGGCAATTTTATCTCCCCATTCGAGAGCCTCTTGGCCGTTATGGGTTACCATGATCATAGTAGTTTTACTATTCTTTAAATAGGAGCGGAGGTGCTTGGTTAAACGGGTTTTAGTCTTGAAGTCTACCTGATTAAATGGTTCATCAAGTAAAATTAATTCAGGCTCATCTGCTAAAGCGCGTGCCATTGAAAGACGCTGTTTTTGGCCACCCGATAGATCTTTAGCTCGTTGTTCTTTGAACGAAGTTAGGCCAGTCAGTCTAAGCATTTTTGCTAACCTTTGACGTTGATATTCCTTAGTATATTGAAGAAGTCTAAGGCGAATGTTTTCCTCGACGGTATGGTATTCATCTAGTCCAAAGTCCTGATTAATCAACTTGATTTTATCGTGCCCTGGAATGAGTTTGTCAAAAGCATCAACTACTTGTTCTCCTTGAAAATAAATTTCACCACTTTGGTGAGGAGAAAGTCCTGCAATAGCTTTTAAAAGAGTAGATTTTCCAGCGCCACTTGCTCCCAGAATAACTAGGTTTTCACCTTCCTTAATCTCCAGAGAACAATTACGAATTATACGCTTATCATCATAAGCGAGATTCAAATCAACCACCTGTAAAATCGGCTCTTCCATACTGTAAAACTACAGAATAGAACACCTCTAATAAAAATGTGTTCAAGAAGTTATTAAAATTCTCTTATTGATTTACATTGCTGCAGTTAGCAGTTCAATATCGCTATAAGGAAGATCAAATACTTTGCCTAGAATCTCACTTGTAAGTTTACCTTGATAAACATAAACACCACTGCGGTATCCATAATTCCTGCGAATCATTTCTTTGCTTCCCCCACAATTGCCTACTTCAAGTATCATAGGAGAAAAGATATTGCTTAAGGCAAGCGATGCTGTTCTGGATACTCTAGAAGCCAAATTAGGGACACAATAATGTGTTACATCGTGCTTTTGGTATGTTGGTTCAGTATGATTAGTTACGCGAGAAGTTTCAAAGCATCCACCTTGGTCAATACTTACGTCAACAATAACTGAGTTGGCCTTCATCAACTTCACCATTTCCTCATTTACAACACAAGGTGTTCTTCCGAATGGAGCACGTAACGCGCCAATAGCTACATCAGCTCTTTGGATGGCTTTCTGCAAAATCTTAGGTTGTATAACCGAAGTATAAACTGATTGCCCAACATCATTTTGTAAACGTCTTAATTTGGAAATAGAGTTATCAAATACTTTAACGGATGCTCCTAAACCAAGTGCAGCTCTGCAGGCATATTCTCCAACCGTTCCTGCACCAATAATAACAACTTCAGTGGGTTGCACACCAGCAACACCTCCTAAAATCATTCCTTTACCTGTCTTGTAGTTCGACAATAATTCACCGGCAATCATAATGGCAGTGTTGCCTGCAATTTCTCCCATCGCTCTTACCACAGGAAAGATTCCATGCTCATCTTGAATATAGTCCCATGCAATGGCAGTGACCTTTTTTTGCATGAGTTTTACCAATGTTTTCTTAGGGTGCAGGGTAAGTTGCAGAGAAGAAATTAGAGTTTGGTTTCCAGGCATTAATTCGATTTCATCCTCGGTAGGTGGTGCTACCTTTAAAATGATATCACACTTGAATACAGCGTCTTTATTATAAGCGATTTCAGCACCGGCCTCTGAGAATTCATGATCACTCCATCGGCTAGCTTTACCTGCATTAGACTCAATTAGAATTTGATGACCATTATTTACTAAAAACTGAACAGCATCCGGTGTTAGTGCTACCCTATTTTCTTGATAGGTTGTTTCTCTAGGAATCCCTATTTGTAATTTCCCTTTTTTCTGAGCTACCGCTAGCATTTCTTCTTGCGGCATGAAGCCTTCCTTGATCAATGTTTTTAATGCTTCTGGATCTGTAATCATGTGCTTGCCTTAATGTGTCTAATCTCGTTGTCAACTTCAATAGAAACGCTTACGTAATTTTGTGGAAGAAGGTTCGGTATGTTGACTGGCCATTCAATAAAGCAGTAATCATTGCTTTCTAAAAGTTCTTCAGTACCAATGTCATAAGCTTCTATTTCATCATTCAATCGATAAAAATCAAAGTGATAAATCTTTCCATAAGTTACGGAGAAATATTCGTTTACAATACTGTAGGTAGGAGAACTAACTTCGTCCTCCACAGACAATTCTTTCATTATAGCCTTAATAAAGGTTGTTTTACCTGCACCCATAGGGGCATCGAAAAGGAATTTTCTTTGATCTGGAAACGCATTAATAAAGGCTTTTGCAGCCTTTTCAAGATCTGCTAAACTTTCTAGCTTATAATTAAATTCCATGTAAAATGATTACTTCGCTTTTAACTCAACAAATGGTATAATAACTTCTTCTAATGAAATTCCTCCATGTTGGAAAGTATCCTTGTAATAATTCACGTAATAATTGTAGTTATTAGGATAAGCAAAGAAGTCATTCTCCTTCGCGAAAATGAAGGATGAGCTAACATTTTCTTTTGGTAGTTTAACTCTTTCTGGTGAGTTAGCAACCATTACTTCGCTTTCATCAAAATTCAAATTCTTACCTGTTTTATAACGTAGATTTGTATTGGTGTTCTTGTCTCCAATTACTTTTACTGGATTGCTTACCTTGATAGTTCCATGGTCAGTAGTAAGGAAAGTGCGAATCCCTTTCTCGGCAACTTTCTTCAGCATTTCTTTTAACGGTGAATGATTAAACCATGAAAGAGTCAATGAACGGTATGCCGCTTCATCATCGGCTAATTCTTTAATTACCTCCATATCAGTTCGCGCATGAGAGAGCATATCTACGAAATTGTAGACGATTACGTTCACATCATATTTCATTAAGTCTTCAAAACGGTCAACCAGACGTTTTGCGAAGTCCAGCTTAATCACTTTAGTGTAATTCATGCTAACATTAATATGATTGCGCTTAAGGTTCGCTTCAAACAACTCCTTTTCGAATTGGTTTTTACTTCCCTCATCATTTTCACCTAACCAATAATTGGGGTGTTTTTTCTGAATATCTGCAGGCATTAATCCAGAGAATAATGCGTTTCTAGCATATTGTGTTGCGGTAGGTAAGATGGAGTAGAAGGTTTCTTCCTTTTCGATCGTGAACATTTCAGAAATCAAGGGTTGCATTACTTTCCATTGATCATGGCGTAAATTATCGATTACCACTAAAAAAACGGGTTCTTTTCCAAGAGCAGGGAATAGCTTCTCTTTCAGTACATTATGTGAAAGAACGGGAGCGTCTTCATCGCCTTCAATCCAAGCGGCATATTCCTCATCAATAAAACGAGCAAATTGAGCATTCGCTTCTTTCTTTTGCATATTGAAAATCTCCTTCATGCTGGAGTCACTTGACTTCTCAAGTCTTAGCTCCCACCTTACTAGTTCTTTATAAATGTCAGACCATTCAGAAGCATCCAGCCTATCATTTATTCGCATAGCTAATTGGCGGAATTCTACCTGATAGTCATGCGTGTTTTTCTGATCAACTAAATCTTTTGTTTGGAGATTCTTCTTTAAACTAAGTAGGATTTGATTCGGATTAACGGGTTTAATAAGATAATCAGAGATTTGACCACCAATGGCTTCCTCCATAATATGTTCTTCTTCACTTTTAGTAATCATGATTATGGGAACAGAAGGTCTTTTTGCTTTGATAGCACTTAATGTCTCAAGTCCAGTGAGTCCTGGCATATTCTCGTCTAGAAAAATTACATCGTAATTATTTTCTTCGGCCATTTCAATAGCATCGCTACCATTATTCACTGTATCAACTTCATATCCTTTCTGTGTTAAGAATATAATATGTGGCTTTAATAAGTCTATTTCGTCATCTGCCCAAAGAATTCTAGCTTCCATCTTTCTTTTTTACTTAGTTTTGAACTGTCTAAATGTAACGATAAGGGTTTGGAAAATCGTGTAATAAATAAGAGAAAAATTATTAACGATCCAGTTCATGGATTTATTACTATAACCTTTGAACTGGCCTACGATGTGATTCAACATCCTTATTTTCAGAGATTAAGGAGGATTAAGCAACTTGGGTTATCGCATTTAGTCTATCCCGGAGCCAATCATACTCGTTTTCATCATGCTTTAGGAGCTATGCATTTGATGACGAATGCAATTGCAGTATTAAGAAGTAAAGGAGTTGAAATATCCGAAAAAGAAGCAGAAGCCGTTACGCTGGCCATTTTATTGCACGATATTGGGCATGGTCCCTTCTCTCATACTTTAGAGAACTCGATAACAGATGCGTTGCATCATGAGGATATCTCTCTTGCTTTTATGGAGGAGCTAAACAAAGAGTTTGATGGTAGATTGACCCTGGCGATTGATATTTTTAAAGATGATTATCATAGACCATTTTTAAATCAGTTGGTTTCAAGCCAGTTGGATATGGATCGATTAGATTACCTACAGCGCGATTCCTATTTCACAGGAGTAAGTGAGGGTGTTATAGGCGCGGAACGTATTATTACCATGTTAAATGTGCGTGATGATAAGTTGGTAATGGATGAAAAAGGGATCTATTCTATTGAGAACTTTATAGGCTCAAGAAGAATTATGTATTGGCAAGTGTACATGCATAAAACAGTGGTTTCTTCGGAGCATATGCTGATTAACATCTTAAACAGAGCGAAGTACTTATTTAGAAATGGGGCTGATTTATTTGCAAGTCCGCACCTCAAGTTCTTTTTGGAGAACGATATTGACGAACAAAATTTTTCTAGGGATGAGAGTCTAAATCACTTTGCAATGATTGATGACGCTGACATACTTTCAAGTATTAAAGTTTGGACGAAGCATGAGGACTTGATTTTAAGCACATTATGCCAATATCTAATTGATAGAAAACTCTTCAAAACAACCATTTCCAATGAGCCAATTGATACCAATAGAATAGAGGAGTTGAAAGAAAAAATCAAGGTTAAAATTGGAATTGAAGAAGCGGATTTAAAATATTTTATTCAACATCATAAACTGGTAAACAGCGCTTATACAGAGAATTATCAGCAAATCAATATTTTACAGCGTAATGGACAGCTAAAAGAATTGGCGCAAGCTTCGGATAACCTAAATATCTTAGCGCTTTCAAAACCAGTTGAAAAGTATTGTCTTTGCCACGTGAATATTCACTGATTTACTAAAGATCTATTCCTATTCACTAAATACGCCTTATTTCCTTAACGCTTTGGGTACGCCTTTTGCTATATTTAGCGCATTTTGTGAAACTTAGCCCGAAAAATCCGTTTAAAAGTGAACCTTTTCAGTAAAGGAGCGTATTAAATTAGACATTTTAAAAAGGGTATAAACCCAATAAACTGAAGGTTAGGAGACTAATATATCGCCTTATTTGTTGCCTACTGCTGATTATCGGCACGGGCAATACCTATGCCCAAACCCCTGAGGATATCAGGAAAGAAGCGGATAAACTATTCGATCAAGGACAATATGGTGCAGCAATAATTAAGTACGATAAGGTCTCCACAAACTATCCTAAAGATTACGATTTAAACTTCCGTTATGGAGTCTGTTTGCTCCTCGTAAGAAAAGATAAGGAGCAAGCCATTACTAGGCTAAGTTATGCCATACGAAGTGCATCTGTAGACAACCGTGCTTATTACTTCCTAGGTAAGGCCTACCATTTGAATTATCAGTTTAATGAGGCAGTTCAGCTGTATAATAAATTTGACAATAAAGGTTCAGGCTCAGAAAAGAAGGATTTATTGGTAGGAGTTGATATTAAAGCCTGCGGTCATGGTAAGAAACTATTGTCCAATATTACGGATATCATAGTATTAAAGAAGACTGAAATCTCCGATGAGAAATTTTATAACCTCTATGATGAGTCTGAAATGGGAGGTTCTATCCTACGTTACAGTGATTTCCAAAGTAAAGAAGATAAGAAAAGAGATCATAGACCTCTTATCTTTTTCCCTAAGAATTCTCAAAAGATCTTTTATTCTTCATACGGCGAAGATGGATCTACGGGACTGGATATTTGGGTAAAAACAAAATTACCTGGAGGAAAGTATTCAAAAGCTCAGAAGGTATTTGGTGGTGTTAATACCCAGTATGATGAAGACTACCCATACATGCATCCAAACGGAAGATATCTTTATTTCTCTTCTAAAGGACATAACTCCATGGGGGGATATGATGTTTTCAGAAGTAGATATAACCCGGAAGACAATACGTTTGACGCTCCTGAAAACTTAGATTTTGCCATCTCAAGTCCTGATGATGACATTTTCTATGTAGTTGATTCTACAGATAAGGTTGCGTATTTCGCCTCTAACCGAGAAAGCGAAGAAGGTAAGCTAATGGTTTATAAAGTGCGTGTTGAGCGTATTCCAATGCAAATGGCGGTGGTTAAAGGTACATTCGTGAATGAGGTTAACCCTGATAGCAAAGAAGTAAACATTAAAGTAACGGACTTTTCAACTGGTCAAGAAATTGGAAGTTTTAACTCTAAAAAGAAAGACGGAGGATACCTGATTTCATTCCCTAAAGGAGGAAAGTATAATTACTTAATCGATGTGAAGGGTAGTGAAGATCTCTTCCAAGAAACGGTTACAATTCCTTCACAAAAAGAGTTTAAGCCTTTAAAGCAGCGTATTGTTTATGGTAAAGATGCTGAAGGAATTGAATTTGTTCGAATCGAAAATCTATTTAACGAAGAGTTTGATGACCCACAATCAGTGCTTGCTGAGATTTATAGAGAAATGGCAGAACTTCTTCCGAATGCCGATGGTATTAATTTAGATTCGCTTGATGCAGTCAAAGAAGAGGGGCAAATCTTTGTTGACGCGGGGCTGGATCCATTTACTACTCAGAAAGATGTAATTCAGGTACTAGACAACGAGATTGAGGATCTTGAAGTTGCGATTGAATTGGATAAAGAAAATGCCGCGAAAGCTTACAACCTGGCACAAAAGAAATTTGACGAAGCAGAGGCTAAGATGGAGGAATTAAACAAGACTCTTGCCGATGCAGAAGCCGCATCGGAACCTGAAAGAAGTAATTTGTTCCAAAAAGTGTTTGTCCTAAATGAAGAAATTAAAGATCTGAAAGATGAAGCGGATGACCTGATAGCACTAGGTGAGAAGATTGATGATTCAAGAGAGTTAAAAGAGAACGAATTAAATAATGCCAATACCATTCTTGCAAGCACTAAGGCACTGGAGCCCGATGATAAAGCTGGATTACAGACCGTCGTGAAAGCGAATACCAATTTCTTCAATGACAATGTAAGAGATAATCAACAACCAGAGAATATTATAGATCAAATTGTAGCTGAGGGGAATGAAGCCAATAAGAAAGAACAAGAATTATCGAATGAAATCTCAGATCTATCTAATCAAAAAACTGAGCTTCTAAATGAAAATAAGAGGCTAGAAAAAGATCTTGCGAACGCTAAGAAGAAAAAGGATAAAGAGGCGATTCAAAAACAAATTGATAATAACCTCTCGGATATTGCTGTTCTTGATGATCAAATCAATCAAAAAAATAAGGACTACGAAGAAGTAAGAAATCAAAATGCCGGTACCAACCTTACCAATGCTGGAAATATAATAAATGACCCAGCGAATGACACGGAGGAAAACAAGACTCCACTTACAGATGCGCAAAAGAATGAAATAGCGAACAAAGTCAACAATAGTTCGCTTGAAAATGATATTGCTAATGTAGATCAAAAGCTTGATAATAACGGGGCTAGTGCGGTAGTAGTGGATCTTTTTACGGATACTGAGGCAACAGCAAATTATTCTTTACCGCAATGGGAAGAGGCGATTGATAGAGAAATTGTTGATTTGAAGGAGAAATTATTTGGAACCACGGACCCTGTGGAGAAAAAGAAAATAGAAGATGAAATTCTTGCTTATGAAGATCTTAAGAAGCAGAAACAGGAAGAGTTTTCTGTGACAGAAACGAATGTAGAAAGTATTCAAGAAGACGTACAGCCGGATGAAATTCTTCCGAACTATGAAAATCAGAAAAGTGATATTACTAACATAGATGATGAAGGGGGGCGACGTAATGCTAATCTTAATCTGAATAAGGAGTATAAAAACGAACTCATTGATGAGAAAAATAGATTAGAAAAGATTCTAGAAGATAATCCTGATGCAGATAATGTTAAGAAACGTATTACCAATATCGATGCGATAATCGAGGATATTGATCGAGAGATTAATGAGGATGAACAATGGATTTCTGCCAATGGTGATGTAGCGGTTACAAGTGATAATGTTTTAGAAATTCTTGATAACGATTACGAGAATAAAATGAACGATATCCAATTAATCGAGGATGAAGAGGAGCGTAATAATGCAGTTCAAAATCTAAATGAAGAAGTATTAAACAATGCGAATAATCGCAAAGAGGAGCTGAACCAAATCCTTTCAGACGATCCAAATAATCAAGAAGCTAAAGACGAACTTGAAATTCTGAATGATTTCACGGATAATCTCTCTGAGAACATACTTACACCATTAGTAGAGCCAGCTTACGATTTCTCTACAATGTCCTCTACACTTACCAACGAAGAAATAATGCCTGGCTATAATGCTCGCGAAGCCAACATTGAAGGAATTACTGATGAGTATTTGAACAAAAAAGCTGAAACCGATCTATATACCGACCTAATTGAGAGTATTCGTGGAGAAATCATGAGGCTAGAAACCCTTAAAAAGAAATACCCTGACGAAAAGGTGCTTGAAAAAAGACTCGAGAATTTGAAGAAAATGGATGATTCATACTCGAGCCAAGTGTCTCAAAACAAAGATTGGCTGAGTTCGAATAAACCGGCAGATATTGTTTATAGTAATGCTGATGTTGTCAATAATATTTCTGGAAATTACCAAGATGAGATCACTCAAATTAACCAGATAGAAAATGAGGATGAAAGAATTGAAGCAATAAAAGATCTTAATAGTAGAACACTTATCGCAGTTGAGGAAGGAATTAGTGAGGCAAATCAAATTTTACAGTCAAATCCTGATGATATAAATGCTAAAAACGAACTTGCAGGATTACAGCAGGTTAGAGACGCTATTGAAAATGATCTAGCGGTAATTCTTGTTGATCCGATACTTCCAGATGACATCAATACCAAGCCTACTCAAGAAGAGATTATGGCAAGCTATGATGATCGAAGAAACGATATCTCGGCTTCAAATCAACCGTTAGATATAATAAATCAAGACCTAATTGATCTGAATAACGACTATATAGAAATTATAGATAATGAAATTGAGACACTAACGAAGTTAATGGAGGATAATCCAGGGGACGCCAAGAAAATCCAAAAGAGAATAGATGCCCTCAATGAGGAGAAAAATAAAGTAGTACAAGAAAACGTAATCTTAGATCAAGGCATTAATGATTACATAGCTACAACCGGAGGGAATAGGTCAGGAGATGCTACCGATGATACTGGTCGACCTGACATTAGTATTTCAGCAATAATGCCTGATTACACTTCGCGATTAAATGATGTAGATAATTCGGGTAACCCACCAATTGAGAAGTTAAAGTCTAAAAATATAATTCATGCTGAACTAGTCAATACTATTGATGCCAAGGTGTTGGAACTTGAAAACGAGAAAAATGAGAACCCTGACTTAGCCAATGTTATTGACGGAGAAATTGCTCAACTAAATAAGATTAAAGCGAACAAGGAAATTGAAATTAATCGTAATAAGGATTTAATAAATCAAGCTGCAACCACAGCAGGTACAGATGGTGCACGACCACCTATTTCAATTGACAATATTATGCCTTCTTATTTGGCAAGCTTAGCCGATATTGAGTCGAGCGGAGACCCAGAAGTAAAACGTTTAGAGGATAAGAATAAGTTACACTTAGAATTAATAAATCAAATCGATGTTAAGATTGCAGCGCTTGAAGCCGAGAAATCTTCAAATCCAGATCTTGCTACAACGATTGATCAGGAAATAGCTGAACTCAACACCATTAAAGATGGAAAAGCGAATGAGGTGAAGTTTAACCAGAATAAAATTGAAGAGTTAAATGCTACTGCTGGAACAAATGCTGGAACAAATGATGGTTCAACGGATGGTACGAACGACGGTTCTACAGATGGAACGAATGACGGTTCAACAGATGGTACAAATGATGGAAGTAGTCAACGCGGAACAATTTCCATAGGCGATTTAATGCCAGATTATGAATCTAAAAAATCTGAAATAAATGGATCTGCGAAACCTATAGACCAGCAGCTTGAAGAGCAAAATAAGTTGAATGAGAACTTAATTGACTTAGCAGAAGATAAGATTAAGGAGCTCAAGAAAGAGAAGAAAGACAATCCTGATATTGAAGCTGATATTGATGCCGAGATTACGAGTGCTGAGGCGATAATCGCGAATGCAGAGGCAGAAATTGATAAGAACAAAGAATTGCTTGGAGGTGTTTCCGCAGAAGTTTCAATTGATGAAATTATGCCAGATTACAATCCTCGTTTAGCTGCTATTGAAGGTACAGACGAAGATGCCGTGAGTAAATCATACGACAAAATCGACCTGAATTACGAGCTGATGGATAAGATTGATAAGGAAATTAAAACCCTTGAAGACCTTAAACTGGTTCAGCCTAAGAATGGAGATAAAATAGATGCTCGTATTGCAAACCTCAATGAAATTAAGGCTCAGAAAGAACAGGAGAATGAACGATTCGATGAGATTGTAAACAACCTTGATATATTTGGCCGTCCGCCAATCACTGTAAGCACATTAATGCCTACTTACGAGCCTTCAATTGCTGATATTGAAACCTCAGGGGCAGATGAAGCTAATCAACTTTCACAGAAGATTCCTTTACATCAAGATCTAGTTGCAGCCATTGATGCGAAAATAACGGCGCTTGAAACAGAATGGAATAACAATCCTAGTGAGGGACCTGCGATTCAGGAAGAGATTAAAATGTTGCGTGAGTTAAAAGTAGAGAAAGAAGGGGAAATTGCAACAAGCCAAGCTAGAATTGAAGAGCTTGGAGGTGCAGCGACGACTAGAACAGTTGCTAGTTTAACACCTGAAGATTTTGATTCGGATGAAGGTCAGGAAATTATGGCTGACCACCAAGGTACCTTGAATGAAATCTCTGATATTGATCAAACCATTAATGAACTAGAAGAACAACGCAAAAATGCATCATCTGATAAGGAGATAGCCTCTATCGATAAAAAGTTGGATAAAGAAAAGAACAAGAAGGCGAAGCTCGAAAATGAAATACTTGAGGACCTAGCAGAAGTTAATGATACAGAAATTAAGAATAAACTAAATTCAGGTGCTGGAGATAGTGATGTAGCGAACTCTACAAGTGCTGGAAATTCTGACGTTCAGGAAGCTAACGATTTAATTAATCAAGCAAATCAAAAGCTAAATCAGGCTAAAGATTTACGTGATCAAGCAGATAGAACAAAGGACCCAGTGAAAGCGAATGATCTGTTAAACCAGGCATTTGCGTTAGAGACTCAAGCGAAGGATATGATTGATGAGGCGAATCGTAAATACAGATCTGCTATTATCGTTGATCAATACAATAGAGAAAACAACAATGAGGTCATCACTTCAGTGCCGAATTCAGGGCAAAAACGTTCAGAGGAACTAAATCAACAAGCTGATGCACTTGAGCTGCAAGCGAACGAATATTCATCACGAGCTGCTTTCTTGAGAGATTCGGCCCAAACGGTTAAGAAGAAACTACGCCAGGCAATTCTTATTGAAGCAGATGCTTTAGATGCTAAGGCAGGAGACTTAAGAACTGAGGCGCAGGATGTGAGAGATGCGGCAACGAATGCAGCAAATCAAGAGAGTGAGCTGGCGGCAGTATTACCGGATAATGACATCAACAATAATTTAGATGCAGCGACAAAGAAATCAGTTAGCGAATCAGATGAGTATGAAGATTATTTAGACAACAAAAATGCGGGTGATGCTAATATGAAGAAAGCGGATAACCTGCAGGCTGAAATAGATGCATTAGAAGATAAAAAGACCAAGAGAATACGTTCGGCTAGTGTAACATATGACAATACTGAAGATGCAATCAATGCCATAAACAATGACCCTGAAGTAAAATCTATTCAGGATGAAATTAATGAACTAAAGAAACAGCAGCAAGAGTATAAAAACGAAGCAATAGCAAATTACCAAGCGGCAAATGATGCCATTGCTGATCTAGATCCTCAAGATCAAGACAATATCAAATCTGCAGCGAATCAAGGTGTTGCAGCGACTGATGTCGTAGCGGTTTCTGTGAATGATGGAAGTTCAGATTTTACACCTCCTGTGGTCATCAATGGATCTATATTTAGGGCTACAAACAATGCTGTTTATTCAGAAGAAAATCCAATTCCAGTAGATAAAGGAACAACTAGCGGATTAGTATATAAAGTTCAGGTAGGTGCATTTAGACAACCTTTACCACAAGATTATTTCTCTCAGTTTGCTCCGATTTCAGGTGAAAAAATTAGAGACGGTATTACAAGATATATGGTAGGTTATTTCGATAACTTCAATGATGTAAACTCTGCAAAAACACAGATAAACGGCTATGGATATACCGATGCCTTTGTAGTTGCTTATTGCAATGGTGAAAGAATTTCTGTTTCTAAGGCACGTAGAATTGAGCAAGGACTGGAAGAGTGTGAAGGTACAGCTCCTGATTTAGCGTTTACAAATATTGGTAATCAGACTGGAAACCAAACAGGAAATCAGACTGGGAATCAAACAGGTAACCAAACAGGAAATCCTACCGGCAATAATACTGGTGTTACTGTAACTCCGAACACCGAAGAGGAAATAGCGGCTACATCGTATTATACAAGTACGGATGGCGCTGCCAAAGCGAACCAAGTAGAGATCATGAAAGGATTATTCTTCACGGTTCAAATTGGAGTTTACTCTAAGCCAGTTCCTAACTCAGCATTATACAATGTTCAACCATTAAACTCTGAGTTAACATCTAGAAATCAGATTAGATATACGACTGGAGTATTTGCCAATGTTGAGGATGCTAACGTGCGTAAAAACCAGATTAGAAATATCGGTATTACTGATGCCTTTGTAACGGCATATTACAATGGAAAACGAATTACTGTTGCCGAAGCAAATGCTCTCCTGGCCGAAAATGGTTCTTCTATATTGTTTGACGGTACTGATAACCCTTCAAGTTTCGCGGGTACGGATACTGGCACTGGTACGGATACGGGCACAGGGACTGATACAGGCGCTGGGACTGATACAGGCACTGGGACTGATACAGGTACAGGAACAGATACAGGTACTGGAACAGATACAGGTACTGGAACGGATACAGGTACTGGAACGGATACAGGCACTGGGACGGATATAGAAGAAGTACCGGGTCAGACATATAGAATTGAAATTGGAAGCTTCCAAGGTGAGGTGCCAGCTGAGTTCACGGAAAGATTGTTGAATAACCAGGATGCAGGTGTACTAACGATTTCTGACCTTAATGATAATGTCACGTATTATGTAGGTGATTTCGATTCGAAAGCAGAGGCTGACGCAGCATCCGAAGACCTTAAAAACAGAGGTTTTGTAGATCAAAAGAGAATTACGTTCGAACCTGAAATTATTGAACCGGAGCTAATCACATATGATAAAGAAGGTCTTTACTACCGCTTATTAGTAGGTAAGTATGCAGAAAACCTTCCTGGGGAATATGCGACGTTATTATTACAAACAGATAATCTTTTTGAAACAGAGCAAGATATTGAAGGTAATGTTTACTTATACTCAACTAAACTTTACTCGCAAGAGGAAGTAGAAGAACGTGTTCGTGAATATGCCGACTTTGGTATTGAAACTATGGAGGTTGTTCCTTTCTACAAGTACGATGTTATTTCATTAAACGAAGCCAATCAAATC
Organism: Crocinitomicaceae bacterium; assembly: GCA_022447665.1. Taxonomy (GTDB): domain Bacteria; phylum Bacteroidota; class Bacteroidia; order Flavobacteriales_D; family Crocinitomicaceae; genus JAKVAQ01. Next base: position 37,121 of record JAKVAQ010000024.1, on the reverse strand, counting down.
GATGCAGGTACTGCAATTCCAATCCTAAGTTACCAAGATGAAATTAAAGGTGTATCAGCTGATTCAATTTTATATAATGTGGATGCTGTATACTACAAGGTACTGGTAGGAAGATTTGATGAAGAAGTTCCAACTGAGTTTGCAAATACATTGTTTGCGAATGACGAATTCAATATTGAAAGAGAAGATACCTTTGAAGGAGAAATAATTTTTTACTCGGATCGAAGAGATTCTTATGAAGAAATTTCAGAACTTCGTGATAATTTAGTAGCAAACGGATTTGAGGAAGCAAAAGTTATTGCATTCCACAAATACTCTGAAATTAGTGTAGAAAAAGCGCGACAATTATTAGGACAGTAGCATGAATAAGTGGATTAAAAATTACGACCCGCAAGAGCAAGAACAGACGGATGCGGAATTGGACGTTTTAGTAGAGGAAGTTCCTGGGAAACAATTGGTGATTTACAATGATGATGTAAATACATTTGATCATGTAATCAATTCATTAGTAAAAGTTTGTAAGCATGAAGTAATTCAGGCTGAACAATGCACTTGGATTATCCATTACAATGGTAAATGTGCGGTTAAAGAAGGAACATATGAATTCCTTAAGCCTCAACGTGAAGCATTAACAGAAAGAGGTATTGACGCCAAAATCCATTAGGAAGAAATAGCCAAATCCCTTTCATGAAAAAAATTGTTCTTTCAGGAAATCTTTCCAATACATCTGAAAACCTCGCCAAAGAACTGGCAGCTCACTTCAGTACTTTCTATGTTCCAAGTTATTTAATGGAACGTATTGAAACTGGTGATTCATTATCTAAAGATGATATTCTTGATATAGCTCTGGAACAGGCCGATAGAGACAATAAAGGAACCTCACAATACCCTGATGTTCTTATCTGCTTTTCTGACTTAATTACTTTAAAACTCTATTCAGAAAAAGAATTTGGATCTTGCGATGAGTGGATCTCCAAGAACATCGATATCCTAGAGCCCGACCATTATATCCTTCTTCCTAATACTTCTGGTGACGATTTATTGGGTCTCGAGACAGATAATTTCCTGAATGAAATAAAGTCAAAATCTTTCAGTCATACCACTTTATCTTCAAGCTCGGATTCATGGCTCAACGAGGTTGTAAACATTGTTGATAAACTTTAAATCCCAAACACGGTTATTCTCTTTATATATTCCTAAATTTGTTAGGAAGACTTTAGGGGTGCTCTTTAAGTAGGGCTGAGAAATACCCTTAGAACCTGAAACCGATAATCCGGGCGAAGGGAAAAGTGAAATCTTTGGAGAGTTCCCTCCTTTTCATTTTCTCGGGCTATCACATTAAAATTTGAATGAACTTATTTTATAATGGCGAAGCATGTTCTTCTGAAGCGAATGATCTACATTCATTTCTTTCAGAAAAAGAACTTACTGATAAACCTGGAATCGCAGTAGCCTTGAATGAGAACGTTATTCAGAAAGATCAATGGAACAATACTGCATTGACTGAAAACGATCGAATTCTTGTGATTACAGCTACTCAAGGTGGCTAGAATAAAATCCTAAAACAAAATACAATGGCAAAAAAAGAAAGTATCCCATCTACTTCCTCTCAAATTACGAGAGACCCTTTTCCAGCTTCTAAAAAAGTTTACGTTCAGGGAACAATTCATGAAGATGTAAAGGTTGCAATGCGCGAAATCACGCAAACCGAATCAAAACCAATCTTTACGGGAGGTGAATTTAAGAAGGATGAAAATCCACCAATTACTGTATATGACACATCAGGACCTTACACTGATCCAGACGTTGATATTGACATTAGAAAAGGATTACCTAAACTACGTCAAGACTGGATCAATAACAGACAAGATGTTGAAGAGCTAGACGAAATTTCTTCGGATTACGGAAAAGAAAGACTTTATAATGAGGATCTTGATCACTTAAGATTTGATCATCTTAAAAAGCCATTAAGAGCAAAAGAAGGAAAGAATGTTTCTCAAATGCACTACGCTAAAAAGGGAATCATTACTCCTGAAATGGAATATATCGCAATTCGCGAGAATCAGAAATTACAAGAGCAAAAAGCAATTGTCGATCAGCATCCGGGTGAAGATTTTGGAGCAAATATTCCAAAAGAAATTACGCCAGAATTTGTTAGAGAACAAGTAGCTACAGGAAAGGCTGTGATTCCTTCAAACATTAACCATCCTGAAACTGAACCAATGATTATTGGAAGAAATTTCTTGGTTAAAATCAACGCAAATATTGGTAACTCAGCTGTTACTTCAACAATTGAAGAAGAAGTTGAAAAAATGGTTTGGGCAACAAGATGGGGTGCCGATACTGTTATGGATTTATCTACTGGTAAAAACATCCACGAAACACGTGAATGGATCATTAGAAATAGTTCAGTTCCAATTGGAACGGTTCCAATTTATCAGGCGTTGGAAAAAGTGAATGGTAAGGCCGAGGACTTAACTTGGGAGATTTTCAGAGATACCTTAATTGAACAAGCCGAGCAAGGTGTAGATTACTTTACAATCCATGCCGGGGTACTTTTAAGATACGTTCCATTAACTGCGAATAGAGTAACAGGAATTGTTTCTCGTGGAGGTTCAATTATGGCAAAATGGTGTTTAGCACATCATAAAGAAAACTTCTTGTACACGCATTTCGATGAGATTTGCCAAATCATGAAGCAATACGATGTGTGTTTCTCTCTTGGAGATGGACTTCGTCCAGGATCAATTGCTGATGCGAATGATGCAGCGCAATTTGGAGAACTTGAAACATTAGGTGAATTAACCAAAATAGCTTGGGAACACGATGTACAAGTTATGATTGAAGGTCCTGGTCACGTGCCAATGCACATGATTAAGGAAAATATGGACAAGCAGCTTGAAGCTTGTGGAGAGGCTCCTTTTTACACTTTAGGACCACTTACAACAGATATCGCTCCTGGGTATGATCATATTACTTCAGGAATTGGTGCTGCAATGATCGGATGGTACGGAACTGCAATGTTATGCTACGTAACACCTAAAGAGCATTTAGGTTTACCAAATAGAGACGATGTTAAAACGGGTGTTATCACTTATAAATTAGCAGCTCATGCGGCGGATTTAGCAAAGGGACATCCTGGAGCTCAGTATAGAGATGACGCTTTATCAAAAGCACGTTTCGAATTTAGATGGGAAGACCAGTTTAATCTTTCTCTTGATCCAGATACGGCAAGAGAATATCACGATGAAACATTACCATCTGAAAACGCTAAAGTGGCACACTTCTGCAGTATGTGTGGCCCTAACTTCTGTTCAATGAAAATCACGCAAGATGTACGTGATTATGCAAATTCATTAGAAATTGATGAAAAGGATGCAATTGCGAAAGGAATGGAAGAGAAGGCAAAAGAATTTACTGCTAAAGGAGGCGATGTTTATTTAGAACCTGAAAAATTAGCTGAGTAAATTGAAATTACTGCTCATCACCGGAGAAGAAAACTCCAGTAAAGAGATTTCTCTTTTGAAAGAAATGCTTGATGAGCATGAATTTTCTCTTCACGTCCGCAAACCAAAATTTTCAGAAGTGGAGCTTAATAATTGGATAAATAACTTCAAATCCGAACACCATAATCGTATGATTGTGCATGGATCTAATGGCTTTAATCTTGAAGCCAATATTTCTGGTGTCCATAAAAGAAGCACTGATCAATGGGAAGAAGGGAAGTACATTTCCGCCGCTTGTCATTCTTTTGATGAGGTGATAAATGCCACGAATAAAACGGAGTACACTTTTTTAAGTCCAATTAAAAATTCGATTTCAAAAAAAGGATATGAGTCGAAGTTCAACACTGACGATTTGGTTTCCTTTTTTCAAAGAAACGAGGCTCAAACTATTGCTCTTGGAGGAATTACTCCAGAGAGTATTTCAGAAATGAAACCAATTGGTTTTAGTGGTGTAGCACTTTGCGGAGCGATTTGGGAGGCTAATGATCCAATTAACGAACTTAAAAAAGCCATTAACGAATGTCAAGAGTAAGACCGATAGTATTGACCATAGGTGGATTTGATCCATCAGCTGGGGCTGGTGTTCTTGCTGATTTGAAGACATTTGAGCAGCATAAGGTTTATGGCCTTGCGGTGAACACGGCGAATACAGTTCAGACAGAGGATAAATTTTTCGAGTTCAATTATTTAAGTGAAGATTTAATTCTTCAACAGTTAAAACCATTAATTGAGCAGTATAAAATTGAATGGGTGAAGATTGGTTTAATAGAAAATTGGTCAACAATCCTAAGAATTAGGGAGCTTCTTAGTCCGAAGACTAAAATTATTTGGGATCCCATTCTTTCAATTTCTTCTGGTCCTGAGTTTAAAGGTCAAATGGAGATTATTGATGAGGTGCTCGAATCGGTCGATTACATAACACCTAACTGGGAAGAAGCTGAGAAAATTACTTCTTCAACAGGAGTTAAAGCTGGGAATACTTTAGCTGAGAAAACTGTGGTTTATTTGAAAGGTGGACATAATGAAGCCGATTTAGGGAAGGACATGATCTTTGAAAAAGGAGAGCATCTTTTCAACTTAAATAATTATTCAAAAGCAGCAACAGCAAAGCATGGGTCTGGTTGCACATTAGCAGCAGCTTTAACAGCAAACCTTGCAAACGGCTATAAATTAAAACGAGCTAGTCTTAACGCAAAGAAATATGTGACGGCTCTGCTTGAAAGCAATAAAACCCTTTTAGGCTACCATAAGAAATGATAAGTAAGCTTCAATATATCACCACTGGTTCTGATGCGCAAACGCATATAGAAAAGTGTCGTAGTTTTTGCGAGCAAGCGGGTGACTGGGTTCAACTTAGAATGAAGAATGTTTCTGACGAAGTTTACTTGAACACCGCACTTGAATGCAGAAGGATTACCGAGGAGTACGGGGCAAAACTTATCATAAACGATAATATTCAAGTGGCTAAGAATTCCAATGCAGATGGAGTGCATCTTGGATTAAATGACGAGTCGGCCTATGTTGCGCGAGAAGTTTTAGGAAGAAAAATTATTGGCGGAACTGCCAATACAATTGAGGATGTGATTTTACAAGTCAACGCAGGTGTTGACTATGTTGGTTTAGGGCCATTTAGATTCACAAATACCAAAAAGAAGCTAAGTCCAATACTTGGTTTGGAGGGGTATAAAAGAATTTTAGATAAGCTTAAAGCTGAAGGAATAAATACTCCGGTTGTAGGCATAGGCGGTATAGATACTGAGGATATAAATCCACTATTGGACACAGGATTGTTTGGAATTGCGGCCTCAGGAATGATAGATAGATTAATTCAAGAGAATAGATTAAAAGACATAACGAAAAACCTAGTTTATGAGCAAGCTTAAAGTAGGAAATACAGAATTTACTTCGAGATTATTTACCGGAACAGGTAAGTTCAGCTCGAGTTTATTAATGGAAGAGGCACTTTTAGCCTCAGGTTCAGAATTAGTAACGGTAGCATTAAAAAGAGTTGATGCAAATGATTCTAGCGATGATATTTTATCGCATCTGAGACATTCGCATATTCAACTTCTACCAAATACTTCTGGGGTTAGAACTGCGAAGGAAGCTGTTTTCGCAGCTGAACTTGCTCGTGAAGCAATGGAAACAAACCTTCTTAAACTAGAAATTCATCCAGATCCTAAGTATTTACTTCCAGATCCAATTGAGACATTAAACGCAACTGAGGAGCTTGCTAAACGAGGGTTTACGGTCTTTCCATACATTCATGCAGATCCTGTGCTTTGCAAAAGATTAGAGGATGCAGGTACGGCTGCAGTAATGCCACTTGGTTCTCCAATTGGAAGTAATAAAGGAGTAAAAACCAGAGAATTTATTGAAATTATTGTTGAACAAAGCAATGTACCTGTTGTTGTGGACGCAGGAATTGGTGCACCATCCCATGCTGCTGAAGCCATGGAATTAGGAGCAGATGCAGTTTTAGTGAATACTGCTATTGCTGTTTCTGAAAACCCAGTTCAAATGGCCGAGGCATTTAAGTTAGCTGTTGAAGCTGGTAGAATGGCTTATGAAGCGAAGCTTGCTAAAAGTTCAAATAAAGCTGAAGCCAGCAGTCCTTTAACTAGTTTTCTAGACGCATAATGAATAATAGATTCAATATCGACAATTTGAATTGGGATGAAGTTAAAGCTTCGATCTACAATAAGACTGCACTTGATGTTGAGCAAGCTTTGTCTAAAGACAGAAGAGATTTAGAAGATTTTAAAGCTTTAATTTCTCCAGCAGCTGAGCCTTATTTGGAGCAAATGGCTCAATTGAGTCAAGGTCTAACTCAAAAGCGTTTTGGTAAAACCTTGCAAATGTATATTCCTCTTTACTTAAGTAATGAGTGCCAAAACATTTGTACGTATTGTGGCTTTAGCTTGGATGTAAAAATCCCTCGTAAAACCTTGAGTGATGAGGAAATTCTAGAAGAGGTGAAAGTGATTAAAGGATTAGGCTATGATCATGTTTTAATCGTAACCGGCGAAGCCAACAAGACTGTTGGGGTGGAATATTTTAAAAACGCCATAAGGTTAATCAAGCCTTATTTTTCTCATATTGCAATTGAAGTGCAGCCTCTTGAGGTAGACGATTACAAAGAACTAATTGATGAAGGCTTGAATACCGTTTTGGTATACCAAGAAACATATAGAGAAGAAGATTATAAAAAACATCATCCTAAAGGAAGAAAATCAAACTTCCAATATAGGTTAGAGACTCATGATAGATTAGGCGAAGCCGGAATCCATAAAATGGGTCTTGGAGTATTGATTGGGCTAGAGGACTGGCGTGTAGACAGTTTCTTTTGTGCTGCCCATTTGAATTATCTCGAAAGAAAATTTTGGCAAACTAAATACACGGTTTCATTTCCACGACTACGTCCTTGCGCGGGAGGTATAGAATTAAAATCGGTGATGACAGATCGCCAATTACTTCAGCTAATTTGTGCTTATAGAATCTTCAACGAAGAGGTTGAACTTTCCCTGTCTACAAGGGAATCGGAGAATTTTAGAAATAATGTGATTTCATTAGGGATAACTTCAATTTCGGCTGATTCTAAAACCGATCCTGGAGGATACGCCAACCCGAATGCAAACTTAGAGCAATTTGAAATCGACGATAACCGTCCAACTTCTGAATTTGTAAAAGTGATTAAGGAAAAAGGATACGATCCAGTTTTCAAAGATTGGGATCCTGTATTGCAATGAACCTATCAATAGAAGAAATAGCACGTTACGACCGTCATCTAAAGCTTAAAGAGGTTGGTGTAAAAGGACAAGAAGCATTAAAAAATGCAAAGGTCTTAGTTGTTGGTGCTGGAGGCCTCGGATCTCCTATTCTTCAATATTTATCTGCAGCTGGTATCGGAACTATTGGGATTGTTGACAATGATACTGTCGATGAATCTAACCTTCAACGTCAAGTATTATATACTGTTGAGAGTGTAGGCAAGTCTAAAGTTTCTGAGGCTATTAAGGCTCTTTTAGCTCTAAATCCTCATATTGAATTTATAGCTCACGATTTCTTTTTAGATCGCGAAAATGTATTGGATACATTAGCTGCGTACGACATAATTATTGATGGCACCGATAACTTTTCTACGAGATATTTAGTGGGTGATGCTACTGCAATCCTAAAGAAACCTTTGGTCTTTGGTTCGATTTTTAAATTCGAAGGTCAGGTTGCGGTTTTTAACTTAGGCAATGGACCAACTTATCGCTGTTTATTCCCAAGCCCTCCTGAAGAAGATTCTGTGCCTAATTGCAGTGAAATTGGTGTCTTAGGCGTATTGCCAGGATATGTTGGAACGGCTATGGCCAACGAATGTCTCAAGTTAATTTTGAAAAATGGGAAAGTCCTATCAGGTAAGGTTAGGGTGATGAATCTATTGGAGAATACCCAACTCGATTTAAATATTACGGCTAACCCAGAGAATATTCAGAGGACTAAGCTCGAAGAATCTTATGACTTTTCTTGCGATACTAAATCAGATACAATGAAATCTATAACAGCAAAGGAACTCTCAAATACTTTGAGTAACGAGGACATTCAATTAATTGATGTTCGCGAACCATTCGAATATGAAATCTGCTCTATAGAGAAAAGTAAATTGATTCCGTTGAATTCGATACCTAACAACCTTTCTGAGATTGAAAAAGAGAAAAAAACTGTTGTTATCTGTCATCATGGTATGCGCAGCGCAGCAGCGATTAACTATCTTGAACAACAAGGATTCAATAATCTTATTAATTTAACCGGAGGGATCCACGCCTGGGCTTTAGAAGTTGATCCTGAAATGAATACCTATTAAATTGACCCAGTCTGTGGAAGAAGTACTTGATCAAGAAGAACTAAGCGGAACACGAAAACTCAAAGGTGCAAATGATGTGCTTGCGATGGGTATCGCCTCCATTATTTTTGTAAGTATTATAGGTTTGGGACTTGCTGGGGCAGCATTATGAAAGGCAAAGGAGCTACGCAATGAATACGATAATAACCGAAACGTATATGCCGAAAAATACTTTAAGCGCATAGAGGCGGGTAAAATTTGTGTTTGGATAGGACTTGGAATTAAAGGTATTCTGCTCTTTGCATTAATTGCTGTAAATGGTTAGTTAAATGAAATTCCTGCTCGTTTCTATATTCTTCTTGGGATTTTTCAATTCAAATCTCTACGCTCAGTCTGAGCTTGATTCATTGTGGTCCGTTTGGGAGAAGAACGTGGCACGGTAGGTCCGTATTTATTCTATCGTTCTAAATAAATTTTGAATTCTAATCTTTCAAGCGTAATTTTAAGCAACTAAAATCATTCATAATGAGAAATATTATACTTCTTTCCCTTGCAACTTTTGCATTCATAGCTACTTCTTGTTCTAAAGAAGAATCAAAAAAAGATTACGATAAAGCATTTGATAAAAAATGCGAAAAAGAGTGCACTAAAGATGAGACCACAGTAGCTTATTACAGTGAAGATTATAAGGTGCAGGCAACAACCATTATGGGTTGGGATGTAGCTGATATTGATCACTTATGGTATGAGTTCTATTCAAAGGAAAGCGATTATGATTACTTTGCTCTGGTAGCTAAATCTGCTGATGGAGAGATCAATAAAACTTATGGTCCTTGTGAGATTGAATGGGGCGTGTCAATGTCATTCATGCCTGAAAATGGCGATGCTTACACTGGTGAATTTTCGGTTGGAAAAGAGGTTTTTCAAATCAATTTTGGACAAGAAGATCGTGATGAGTTAGTGACATTTACATTTAAAGATTGCTAGGCCTAAGTGCGAATATTTTTCCTTCTATTTTTATTTAATTATTGGGTGTTGTACGCCCAAGATTACGATTCTTACCTTACAGGTTCTTCAATAGATCTTGATGTTGAGGCTCAGGGAGGGGTGTGCCTAATGGGTGGCGCGAGTGAAAGTGATGAAGCCATGACATGGTTTTTAAACCAAGCCAATGGGGGAGATGTTTTAGTGCTACGTGCTTCAGGTTCCGATGGGTATAACGATTATATGTATACGGATTTAGGGGTTAGCTTGAATTCGGTTGAAACTATTGTTTTTAATAACGCTTCAGCATCAAACGAAACCTACATTCACGATAAGATTAAAGGTGCAGAGGCTATTTGGTTTGCAGGTGGAGATCAATGGGACTATATTTCATTTTGGCGTGATTCACCAATAGATTCTTTGATCAATGACGCTATTATTAATCGCAACATTGTAATAGGTGGTACAAGTGCCGGAATGGCCATCCAAGGAGGAATCTACTTTTCAGCAGAGAACGGAACCATTACTTCATCTACTGCTTTAGCCAATCCTTTTGATGACAACTGTACTGTTGATACGTCATCTTTCTTAGCCAATGATATCCTTGCCAATGTCATCACCGACACCCATTATGACTCACCCGATAGAAAAGGAAGGCATACGGTATTTATTGCATGGGCTTTAGATATTTATGGATTGTACGCCAAAGGAATAGCCTGCGAGGAATACACTGCAGTTTGTATTGGAACGGATGGTGTTGCGAGTATATATGGAGGGTATCCTACATATGATGATTTTGCTTATTTCATTGCTCCAAATTGTCAATTGGCAGACCAAAATCCGGAGGCTTTCGTAAGTACAGAACCTTTAACATGGAATCATGGAGGAGAAGCCTTAAAAGTATATAAAGTTCCAGGTACATCTTCTGGTACAAACACATTCGATTTAAATACGTGGAATACTGGAACTGGCGGAGAATGGCTGCATTGGTCGGTAAATGCTGGAGTTTTCACTGAAGCACCAGGAACCGCTCCAAATTGTTCTTTGGGAGGGGAAGATATCTTCATTAATACTGGAATTTATCCTAATCCAACAACAGGGCTATTTACGATTAATCATATGATCAATACCCAAGTATTCATTACTGATCTAAATGGAAAAGAAGTCTTCACAACAGTACAAGATGAGTGCGATTTATCAAACCTAGAGCGTGGGTTTTATTTGGTACATTACACCGATTTTAGTGGAGGGAATAAGGTGGAGAAGGTTGTGTTGAGGTAGATTTTTGTTAATGAGTAAATTTTTCAAACATTTTGGAGGTAAAGTCACGAAGGATTTAGTTTCACGCTACCAAGAGTCCGATAACTGGCACAACGGTACTTTTAAGAATTTTGAAGAAACTTCGGTAGGGGGAGGTTTACGTGACTTGCCCCGCATAATATATAGGCAATTAACCAATAGAAAGGGAAGAGAGCCAAAGCAAAATTTACCAATCATTCCATTTGATAAGAAGACGTTTCTAGAAGAGTCCGATCAGGCTGAAATTATATGGTATGGACATTCAGTGGTATTGCTCAGAATAGGAGGGAAAACCATTTTAATTGATCCAATGCTTGGGTCGAATACTACACCAATAGCACCTTTTCCAACAAAGCGTTTTTCTACCAATACACTTGATTTTATTGATGATTTCCCAGAAATTGATCTCATTTTAATGACGCACGACCATTACGATCATCTGGATTTGGCGAGCATTGCCAAACTTAAAGACAAAACGAAAGCTTTTTATACGGCATTAGGGGTTAAACGACACCTCACCAAATGGGGGGTGAATGAAGGAATCATTACTGAGTTTGATTGGTGGGATACTGAAATATTCGGCGACTTGAATATTACATTTACTCCTAGCCGACACTTTTCAGGCCGCGGAATTAGTGACCGTGATAAAGCGCTCTGGGGTGGATGGGTGATTAAGTCAAAGAATGAAAACATTTGGTTTAGTGGTGATGGAGGTTATGGTAAACATTTCAAGGAAATAGGCGAGCGCTTGGGTCCTTTTGATTTTGCCTTTATGGAATGTGGTCAATACAATTCAGATTGGCATTTGATTCATATGTTTCCCGAAGAAGCAATTAAAGCCGCAATTGATGGTAAAGCGAAAAGAGTGATGCCTGTTCATTGGGCTGGATTTGCCTTGTCCTACCATCACACCTGGAAAGAACCAGCAGAAGACTTTGTACGTTTTGCTGAAGATCTAAATCAAGCGTATACATTGCCGCGAATGGGCGAAATATTCCAACTAAACCAAGAAATCAAAGAAAAGTGGTGGGACGAATACACATAAGGGCAATAACCACTTCTATTCTTAAGTTTACTTTATAATGCTAAGACCAATTCTAATTATACTTTTCTTGTTTGGATTAATGTCTTGCGATAAAACCAATACGGGCGATGCATCCTCTATTCAATATACATTCCCAGAGGAGAGTGAGTCTCATGAAGGAACGTGGTTGCAATGGCCTCATCATTATCAGTACGGAGTAGAGTTTAGAGATCGCATGGATCCCATTTGAGTAGAACTAGCTCGTGAGTTAAGAATAAGTGAAAAAGTCCATATTATCGATTATGATGAGACGGAGAAAACACGAATTATTGATTTGCTTTTAGCCAGTACGGTAGATACGAACAATGTGGATTTTCTCATTTGCCCTAATGATGATTTTTGGGTGCGTGATAATGGACCTATTTATGTCCATGACAACTTAGGAAACCTTGGGATTCAAGATTGGGGTTTTAACGGTTGGGGGGATAAGGCGGATTATCAAAAATGTGATGCAGTTCCAGCTGCTATTGCAGAAGCACAGAACAGAACGCTAATCAATCTAAACACAGAATTAATTAACGAAGGCGGTTCAGTAGAAATGGATGGAAATGGAACCCTAATGGCCTGTAAAAGCCCGATTCTGAATAAAAATAGAAATCCAGGACTCAACCAAGGTGATGTGGAAGCAATCTTTACTAAATACTTAGGTGTCACGAATTTTGTGTGGTTAAAAGGAATTGCGGGCTTAGAAATTACTGACCAACATATAGATGGTTTTACACGGTTTGGTAATTCAAATACCATTGTCACCATGAGTGAAGACGACCTCTTCAATTATGATGTTTGCAATAGGGATATAAAGCGCCTTTATGCGGCAACCAATAAGGTTGGTGAACCTTATGATTTTCTTCAACTTCCGCTCACTCGAAATAACGTAATCACTACGTATGGTGAAGACTTAGGATATAAAGGTTCATACGTCAATTATTACATCGCCAATACCAAAGTTATTGTCCCTACCTATGACGATCCAAACGATACAGAAGCTATTTCAATAGTCCAAGGGCTTTACCCGGACAGAACTGTTGTAGGCGTTGATTTTAGAGATGTATATGCCAATGGAGGAATGACGCATTGCGTAACCCAGCAACAGCCGGCAGGGTAGGTGATGAATATCTTTCAATTTTTTGAGTAAGCTTGTGTAAATGATTAGATTCGCTGATCAAACCCATCCTATGATTAATCTTATTCGATCATTTTTACTGATTAGCGCATCGTTCTTCTTTCAAGAGACGGCTCTATGTCAACCAGACAATTACTACAATTACCTAAATCTTGGAGATTATAGTATTGGATATCAGGATACACTTCTTTTTGACGATAGTTTAACCTATTCGAATTATGGATATTCTGGTAAAGCTCCTTTGTTTGTTAGGATATGGCATCCTTTAAAAAAATCAAGTTCAGATTTTATGAGTGTCGAGGACTTTTACAAAACAGAAGTTCCTAAGGAATTGAATAAAGTTTACGAGGTCCTCTACAAGCATATTGATTCTGCCATTGTTGAATACAATATCTCCGAACACATTAAGACATGGAAACCGCTTACATACAAGAACCACACTCATTTTACAATTCTAGACACACTTAAAAATACTTCAACCAAGGCAGTAAAAAGTAAATTAAATTTGGACGGTGACTTTCCTGTTGTTTTATACCATCATGGAAATCAAGGATCTCCCTTTGAGAACTATTTCATGGCCGAATATTTTGCTTCACAGGGTTATATTTTCGTTGCAGCGAATTTTGAAATCCCTTATGAGAACCAGTTCTTTGGTTATAGACCAGGAAATTTAGCCAAACCCAACACTTCTTTCCCTAAAAGAGTAATTCAATTTTGTAATGAGATTTCTACTACAAATGAGGTCTATTACATTGGTCACAGCTATGGCGCACAAGTGGGCTTTAGTTTTTTATACGAAGAACCACGATGGGCCGATGCCTTTGTGAGCATGGAGACAACAATGGAATTTCAATGGCCTTTTAAATCTGTTGAATATCTTAAGGAAAGATGGCCGGTAGTTTACCAACGCATATATAATCATCAAAAAGAGTACTCCATACCGACGCTCATGATGGCGAATACAAAAGCTGATCCCCCAATGACCTTTGTAAATAAAGTTTTTCCAGACTTAAGTGCAAATCCACTAATACAGGCTTCGGCGAAAAAAGAATTCAGTCATGAAGGATATACCTCAATTCATTTCTTAAGAATGTTTTACAAAAAAAGGTTCCGAATTCCAGATTATGGACCTCTCTCTAAGCAATTTAAAATGTATCTCCAGCACCTTAATCTTATCTTTGATTTTATTGATGGAATCCATCAAAAAAAAGAGTTAAATCTAACGCAATATGAAAAGCACTTTTATTTAGATAAAAGGAGGTAAGAGATCTTGGCACACACATTGTTTTAATAATAATGTGATTTCTAACTTCAAGCACAATATATTTGAGGACATGAGAGTATTTCTTCTTTCATTGATGCTTCTTTTGTTTCCTAGCCAAATGGTTTGGGGACAGAGTCTCACGCAGTCTCAAAAGCTTATTCCGTCAGATCGAAATGCCTATGACCATTTTGGATATTACGTTCAGATTTATGAAGATTTTGCTTTCGTTTGTGCAATAACAGAAGGAACTCATGAGGTAGAAGGCGGACTTCAAGAAGGATCTGTTTACGTCTATAAAATCGACTCTTCAGGTTACTGGAATTTTCATCAAAAGCTTATTGGTTCTGATAGAAGTGGAGACGATCATTTGAACGTTCAGGGGATCGAATAATAATTGGTGCTGCAAAATTTGCTGACGATGATTTGGGAGCAGCTTACATTTTTGCCCTTACAAATGATAATTGGTTTGAGGAAGCACGCTTAGAAGCTGGGCATCGCGAATTAAAAGGAGCTTTTGGTGTAGATGTTTCTATTTCAGGAGAATATGCTGTTGTAGGAGCTTGCGGTCATGGTAAATACATTCAAGAAAGTAGCAGGTTAGAAGATGCCGGTGCTGCTTATATTTTTAAAAGAGATAGTTCAGGAAACTGGCTAGAAACGCAAAGAATTGTATCACCTACCCCCACAATCGACGGAAAATTTGGATTAACGGTATTTATGACAGAAAAGTATATGGCCATTTCTGCAACACGAGAAAAAACAAATTTTGAAGGAAGAGACACTATGGAACGTGCTGGGGCGGTATATGTTTATGAACTTAATGAATCTGGTCAATGGTCTAATAAACAAAAAATTACACATTCAGATAGATTCAAATTTGATTATTTTGGTGATGAATTAATTATTTCCGGTGATGAAATTTTTATCTCAGCGAAGAACAAACACATTGGAGATATAAAAATGACGGGTTCCGTTTACGTTTTTGCTCGGGAAAATGGTGTGTGGAAAGAAAAACAAAAGTTAATTGCTCCTCAAAGAGATCATCGCGATATGTTCGGCTATTCTGTAGATGTTGAAGAGGATGTTTTATTAGTTTGCGGTAAGTATGGTGATATGGGAGGAGCAGGTTATATCTTTATTAAGAATGATTGTGGGTATTGGCAATACCGACAAACTATTGAAGCTCAAGGCGAAGAGCTAGGGAAACATAGTCTTGATGGTTTTGGATTATGGCTTTCACTTTCAAGTAAGCATCTTTTGTTTGGCGCATTATACGATCATAACGCACCAGGCCAAGAAGATTTATTTGAAGCCGGTTCAGCTTTTATTTTCGATTATGAAGGGTTTGAAGGCTTTGACAGAAGTTGTGACGAAAAAGAATATCCCGAATTAGGTTCAGGTTCCTTCATCGATTCTTCCACTTTTAATACCGATTCAATTCCAATTCATTATACACCTGATACCAGTATTTATGTCCAAGAGCCGGTTATTGATACTGTAATTATTGAAGCGATCGATTCGACCATTGCGGTTATTGAAGAATACACTACTTCCGATTAAGTCGAAGATGTTGATATTGATATCATGGACGATGATGAGGAGGAAGAAACCCGTTTTATAGTAATACCTAACCCCAACAATGGTAAATTCTCTATAAAAATTGAAGGCCCAATGAACGGCCCTTATGAGGTAGATATTAAAAAGCCTTTTGGCGCTATTGTAAAAGAACTCCAACTCGTTGAACGCATCACGCACGTTGACTTAGGCCGAGGGGCAAAAGGGTCCTATATCGTCAAAATCTTTACAAATGCAGGTGTAAAAACCATTCCTATTTATGTGGAGTAGGTTTTGGAATGATCAAGGAGATTATTTCTAGTTTTAAATCATGAAAAGTATTTTCAAATTTGCAGCTAGTTGTACAGTGTTTTTGTCAATCTTAGTGAGTTGTTCAGGCAATGAGTCAATTGAAGCTTCTGAGCTCGAAAAGTTATGGTATAGGACTGCACCAAAGGCTGAATATTTTGAGAATGATACTATTTCTGTAGACACCACTTACACTCTCGTAGAAGTTCCAAGTGATATGTTGACACTTATAAATATAATGACGGATAAAGACTTAACAAAAGAAGAAAAATCTCATTTGGTTCACTCATACGGGCTCACAGGAGGCGTAGGTCCTCGAATTAAGAATCTTAGATTTGACGACATTGATAGTTCATGGACATCATCAGGCAGAAGGACTTACTGGTTTTATAAATCAACAATTGGCGAAATAAAAAGGGTGGCGATAAATAATAAGGACACGGTTTCTGTTGCGTTTTATTCATTGGATTCGATATTCTTCGAGCCTTTACGCCTCCCTCACTCAATAATAGAGAGTGTTGATGGAAAAATTATAGAGCATCACTATGATTGGTCTTTAGTCAAAAGATGTAAAGCGACAAAACGTGGAGAGTGGAGACATTGGGATTTGGATGGAAACCTTGTAGAAAGAAAGGAATGGTAAATTAAACCAATTACTTGATGCGTACCTTCACTGTTGGATCACACTCCCTTTCCATTCTTACCATTTTGCTCGACAGCCTTGATCCCGTTGAAAATGGAATGAAATATTAATGCTTAGCTTTAGCCCATGCAAATCATCTTTAGACAAGTTCAAGAATCTGAGTTACCCATAGTATTAGCCAATTTTAAATCTGCTGCAGAGAAGATTGGGAAGATGAATGTGGATCATTGGCAATATTGGAAAAATCCACCCGAAGAAAAGGTTAAATGGGTGGAAGAAGGTATTGGAAATGGAGAGTATTATTTTCTTGATTTAGAGAATGGAGAACCACTAGGTACGGTGCGTATTCTTGATGAAGATCTTTTATACTGGGGCCCTCAATCAGCAAAGGCCAAGTATGTCCATTCATTGGTCATAAATGAAGTTCATAATGGAAAAGGTTATGGACAAAAGGTGTTGGAGGAAATCGCTAGAATAGGTGAAAGAGAAAAATGCTCTTTTTTGCGATTAGATGCAGATGCAAAAAATCTTAAGTTGTGTTCGTATTACGAAAATCTCGGCTTTGAAAAAGTAGGAGAGAGGGAGTTGTCTTTATCAGTGTATAATCTCTACGAAAAAGCTATTTTTTAGAGTTACTCCACAACCACCTTCACGGTCTGAGCACGCTGCCCCTCAATCACTTGCAAAATATAAGTACCTGTCGCAATTCCTTCCGGTAATTGAATAGTTGTAGCAACTTCACCGGTCATAATCGTTAAAGGAATTACTTGCCCTTGCGCATTAAATAGCGTAAGGTTCGTTTCGTTATAGATTAGTACTGATGTATTGGTTATTTGAAACTCACCGGTAGTAGGGTTAGGGTAAATGTTTATTTCCTCCCCTGAGTATTCATTAATATCCATAAATCCGCTTACTACGATAGTTCCCCAAACGGTGTCTGAAGGACAGGTTCCGCTCAGTGCAATCATCATTACATCATAAGTTCCTTCGGCCATATATTCGTTCCATGGAGAGGTATCGGATGAAACATTTCCATCGCCAAACTCCCACCAATGTCCATCAGCATCAGTACTTGTATTCGTGAATGTTATTGGACCTTCACCAACACTTACAACAGATGCACTAGGCGTATAACTTGCAACCGGTACCGGCTGTACTTCTATGGTCAATGTTTCTGTAATTACATCAGTCCCACCTGGACCTGTCGCAGTTAATGTAACATCATAATCACCTGTTGTTGGGAATGTAAAGTAAGGATTTATATCTGTAGAAGTTGATGGTGTCGCACCTGGAGCGGACCAAGAGTAGGACGTCGCTTCGTAGCTCGTGTTTACCATCTGGATAGAATCAATAGCGCATACATATGAAATGGAAGTATGGAAACTAGCTGTAGGAGGTCCTGTTGGAGTATCTACCAATACACCATCGCTAGACATAGTGTTTCCTATTAATCCAGCTTCGTTGATAGAATAAACGGAGACATAATAAGTAGTTCCAATACTTAAGGTTAGACCTGATTCAGTAAATGTTGTGTCCAAATAATTATCCGTCCAATCAACAACATCATTGCCTCCAGGCGTCGTGCCAATTGCATAGCGATAAAGTTGCAGGCCAGAATGTGGGTCATCTACTGGTAACCAATTTCCAGAAAGTTCTGTGGTAATATAAGTCACATCAATATCTGCACCTAAACCGTCATTAATCCCTGAAAAGTCATTCGGAATAGTCCAATCAATATCTACCAGTACATCTGCAATTCCAGAAATATTTTTGGCGCCATCAATAATCATGGACTTAATCTTTCCTGCTGGTTCAGAAGGGCTTGAGTTTTGATATCTAAAATCTCCTCCAGCTCCAAGCGTTACTGTTTCTGTGGTAGATCTATTGTGGTATACTTTAAGGTTGTTCGTTTTATAATTACAATTCCCTGAACGCATTGAAATGGAATTTCCTGTTGTATATGGACTTGCATCCGTCCATTCCCCCACAAACCCATCATTAATCCATACCTGTATTTTTCCAGAAGGTTTGTCATATACTGTCTTAACATCATACCATGTATCGGCATCAATCGTATAAGCAATGTCTTGCTCTAGCGTGAATACATCGGCAACAACCTTATAAATCTGTACCTTATCATCATCCTCTCTTAGCCAAACGAAATAAGAATTTCCTCGATTGGTCAATGCCGGATCATCACACATAAAATGGAAACCAGCTCTCTTATTAGAGCCTGCACCTGAAATGTTTGCTTGCCAATGATAGAGGTAAGTATCGTAATCATCTTGGTTTAAATCAGCCCATAAATTGGTGTTGTTTTCTGCTTCGTCAGACTGTTCAAGAACTGAAGACGAAATTCCCCAAGTTCCAACTGCACTGGTCCACTCTGGGTGAATTGTAGCATCAAAATTATCTGAGAAAAATCCATGATTTGCGTTAGCTCTCCATTCTGTTCCATCAAAATCAATTAACTGGTAAAGTACTTTATCTACACCGGAACCACCAACTTCATCAGTATCTGTGAAATCCACGTCAAAATCAGCTGTTTGCCACCCTGGACTCAAATCAACAGTAGTTACTGGAGGTGTTATATCAATCGGGCCGCCTAAATCTGCCGTCCAAGCAATTTCCCATCCCGCATTATTCGTTGCACAATCTGATCTAAATTCAATTAAAATACTTCCGCCAGAAGAGGTTATGGATGTTGGTAAAACCCCGCCTGTCAATGTCACTAGTAGAGGATCATCCAAAGAACTTCCATCATAGATGTACATGTAATCCCAATCTTCTTCTAAATCAAAACTCACAAAATCAATAGTCACTTCAATGGCTCCTGGAGGGGCAATTAAATAAAGCTCTCTTTCATCATCTGAATAATTCCCGAGGTCTCCTCCCGAATCAAATAAGGATCCTGAAACATCAGTGAATATTGAAGTGGAAGGCGTATTATTTAGTAGTTGATAATAGTGCTCCCAGTCCCAATTAATGCCTGGGTCAGTATGTGTACCTGAAGAATAATGCTGATGCCCTTTAATTTTTATGCATGATCCCAGTACATTTATTCCAGCTGTTGCCGGCCCTTGAAAAGTTCTTAATGGGTTAATTCCATAACCGCTTTCAGTAATGTCTCTGACCAAATCAGCTGATGAAATATACATGGCCTCTGTGTACCAAATAGGATCATCCACCCAACCTTCATGTTCAATACCAATGGTATAAGGGTTATGCACTCCTACATGCCATCCTTTATCCGCTTCTAAAAGCATATTGGTAACTTGTCCGTCAGATGAACGAACCACATAATGGTATGATACGTTGGAGATACAGTTTTGTGCCCAAGAAATCGCACCATAATAAGATCCTTGCACAGTATGCACGGTAACTGCTGAAATAGCCGTTCCACTTCTTGAACTATAATTACATGTTGGCGTAGGGTTCCATAAAGCAGGACCATATTCTGAAGATTTTGTAATCATGGCATAAGATTCTCCATCTGCACTTAAGATCTCTCCGTCTTCGTGAATTTCAATCCTGTCACTGGTGAGCATTTCATAGTTGTTTTCTCCATAAATTGCCTCGAGATCAATTGGGTGTGCCGGAAATCCGTATTCTGCCTGCATACCCGGATCAAGCATAAATGTGAAAACTTGATACGTAAAAGAGTTTAAGGCAAAATCGTTCACCGGATTATCATCCTTTGGGATTTCTGAGAGTGCACGCAGAATTTCGTTATGTCCTTCAAAATTCAGTGTACCCACGTGAGAAGTAGACATCCATAAACTATAGGCATGAGCATAGCCCATTATGTTTTTGGCTGGACTTAATTTCAGATTTTCCGCTGAGAATCCGCTATATAATGAAACGTACTCTAGTGTATTGGCAAAATACCCTTGGCCATCTTCAATCAATCCCATTACACCAGAAACTACGGGTAAACCTACACAACCAGGTTCATCATGCGTTCTATGATTAATACGTGTTTGAGCGTAAGCTACGCCTTCTAAAAGACCTCTGGGAATATTAGGGTACTCTTCATACGCCGCATCAAATTCAACACTGTATTCATCACTAGAAATACTTTGTGAAAATGAAATTTGACTTAAACCGATTAAGATTAAAAAAAGTATCCATTTACTCATACACTACGCTTCAGAAAAACCGCGTAAAGATACGATTTATAGGTTTTTAGGTCAAGTGTTAAGCCAAATTTAATCGAGAATTTAAATTAAGATCACGATCGTATTCACGGTAAAAAGGGTATCTTTGCGCTTTCTTTAAAATCGAAATGCATGAATACCTTAACCGCAATTTCACCTATTGATGGACGTTATTTTTCAAAGGTTAAAGCCCTTGAAAATTACTTTTCAGAATATGCTTTAATTCGTTATAGAGTTTTAGTAGAAGTAGAGTACTTCTTGGACTTAGTAGAATTAGGTGTAAAACCATTGGCTGATTTCCCAAAAGACAAAGCTGATGACCTTAGAAACCTTTACGCAAACTTTACTGAAGAGGATGCTCAAAAGATTAAGGATACTGAAAAGGTTACCAACCATGACGTAAAAGCGGTTGAGTATTTCATTAAGGAGAAATTAGCTGAGTTAGGACTATCTAAATATGAAGAGTTTATTCATTTTGGATTAACTTCTCAAGATATCAATAACACAGCTATTCCTTTATCATTAAGTGATGCGGTAAAAGAAGTATACATTCCATTGTTGGATGAATT
Organism: Crocinitomicaceae bacterium; assembly: GCA_022447665.1. GTDB lineage: Bacteria > Bacteroidota > Bacteroidia > Flavobacteriales_D > Crocinitomicaceae > JAKVAQ01. Next base: position 15,798 of record JAKVAQ010000024.1, on the reverse strand, counting down.
AATGGTGACATTACATGAGTTTGCCAAAGAATGGAAAGATGTTCCAATGTTGGCGAGAACACATGGTCAACCAGCTTCTCCTACACGTTTAGGAAAAGAGATTTTTGTATTTGTTGAGCGTTTGGATGTTCAAAAGCAACAATTACTTGCAATTCCTTTCTCTGCAAAATTTGGTGGAGCTACAGGAAACATGAACGCCCATTTCGTTGCGTTCCCAGAGACTGATTGGGTTGATTTCGCAAATAACTTCGTGAACAATACTTTAAAGATTCACAGATCACAAACGACTACTCAGATTGAGCATTATGATAACCTTGCTGCGTTATTCGATGCTATGAAGCGTATTAATTCAATCCTATTGGACTTGGATCGTGATTTCTGGACCTATATCTCAATGGATTACTTCAAGCAAAAGATTAAGAAAGGGGAGATTGGATCTTCAGCTATGCCGCATAAGGTAAACCCGATAGACTTTGAAAACTCTGAAGGAAACTTAGGAATTGCAAATGCAGTATTTGAGCACTTAGCAGCGAAACTTCCGGTTTCACGTTTACAAAGAGACCTTACTGATTCTACTGTTTTAAGAAATGTTGGGGTTCCTATTGCTCACACTTTGATTGCTTTCCATTCTACCTTAAAAGGATTGAATAAGTTGTTATTGAATGAGGCGAAGTTGAATGACGATCTAGAGTCTAACTGGGCGGTAGTAGCTGAAGCAATTCAAACGATTTTAAGAAGAGAAGGATATCCTAAACCTTACGAGGCATTAAAAGAGTTGACTAGAACTAACGAAGGAATTACTGAGCAAAGCATTAAAGCATTCATAGAGACATTAAATGTTTCGGAAGAAGTTAAAGCAGAGCTTAGAACAATTACTCCACAGAACTTTACTGGTTTACAAGCGACACTAGGTTAGTCCTTGTGATAAACTGCTTTTAAGCTTAAATCTAGACTTTTAAAAGAATGGGTGACTGCACCCGATGAAATATAATCTACACCAGTTTCGGCGTAAGATAGAATAGTGGTTTCATCAATTCCTCCTGATGCTTCTGTTTCAATTTCATCTGGAATGATTTTAAGTGCTTCTACAATTTCGTTAGGAGAATAATTGTCGAGCATTATACGGTCAACACCACCAGCGGCGAGTATTTCCTTTACTTCGTCAATGTTGCGCGATTCTACTTCAATCTTTAGGCGTTTACCTTGATAGATCAAGTATTGTTTGGTTCGTTCAATAGCATCCTTAATTCCCCCAGCGTAGTCGATATGATTGTCTTTAATCATGACCATATCATAAAGTGCCATCCTATGGTTGTGTCCACCACCAATAGTTACCGCCCATTTCTCCATGATTCTGATACCAGGAGTTGTTTTACGCGTATCCAATAACTTCGTTGGAAGATGCGCAATAAGCTTGGCAAGTTCATGCGTCTTAGTAGCCACCCCACTCATACGTTGCATAAAGTTGAGCACTAAGCGTTCAGTGCTGAGAATGGAGCGTGATGAACCTTTTACATGAAAAGCAACATCGCCTTTCTTTACTTCAGTACCATCTTTTATAAAAACTTCGATTTGAAGGTTGGGATCAAAATAATTGAAAATATATTCAGCCAACTCTACACCAGCTAAAATTCCATCGTCCTTTACCAAGAGTTTTGCTTCACCTTGGGCAGTGTCAGGAATTGTAGCTAAAGAGGTATGATCCCCATCGCCAATATCTTCAGCCAAAGCGTTTTTTACAATGGCTTCAATTTCGTTTTTATACGTCTTAAGAAAATCTACTTTTTCCATTAAACCTACTTAACTACGTAAGTTTTGATATCGTTTCCTGTGATTTCTCCGTCACAAAGAATAATCAATCTTTCAACGATATTACGGAGTTCACGGATGTTTCCTGTCCAGTCAACATTCTGTAATTCTTTCAGAGCATCAGCCGAGAATGTTTTTAACGGCATACCATGTTCTTGGCAGAGTTTTTCAATGAAATGATTCGCTAAGATCGGAACATCATCTCTTCTATCGTTTAATGAAGGAACTTTGATAACAATTACACTTAGTCTATGGTAAAGGTCTTCTCTAAATTTTCCTTCATCAATCATTTTTCTCAAATCCTTATTGGTTGCAGCTACAACTCTAGGATTTACTTTAATATCTTTTTCACCACCTACGCGAGTGATTCTGTTTTCCTGCAATGCTCTAAGTACTTTTGCTTGTGCTGAGGCACTCATGTCGCCAATCTCATCTAAGAATAACGTGCCATCTGAAGCGATTTCAAACTTTCCTTTCTTCTGTTTTACAGCGCCGGTAAAGGCTCCTTTTTCATGTCCGAATAATTCCGATTCAATTAATTCAGAAGGAATCGCCGCACAGTTTACTTCAACGAAAGGTCCTTTTTTACGATTAGAATGCTCGTGTAGTTGTTGCGCTACCAATTCTTTACCAGAACCGTTTGGTCCGAATACCATTACGCGTGCATCAGAAGGGGCAACTTTTTCAATCATTGCTCTGATTTCATTCACACCTTCAGATTCTCCGATAATCGTTGAGTTTTTTACTTGCTTTTTAATTTGCTTCTTAAGCACCTTAGTTTCTTCAACTAAATCCGCTTTTTCCAAAGCATTCTTAATTGTAACTAAGATTCGATTTAAATCAAGCGGTTTTTCAATGAAATCGTAAGCACCACACTTAATAGATTCAACAGCTGTTTCAATGTTTCCATGACCAGAGATCATAACAATAGGCGTTTCCAGACCATCGTTTTTTAGCTTGGTAAGCACCTCCATACCATCCATTTGTGGCATTTTGATATCACAAAAAATCACATCGTAAAGTCCAGACATTGCCTCTTTAACACCAGCAATACCATCCTCTACTGCTTCAATTTCGTGATTCTCAAATTCAAGAATTTCCTTTAACGTTTTTCGAATGCTTCTTTCGTCATCAATGATTAAAATCTTAGCCATAAAAATTCTCTGTAATTAAGTGAATCGAGCAATAAAAGTACATAAATTTTCTTTACAATTCGGGACTTTTCAAGGGTTTAAAACACAAGTTATAAAAACAGGAAAAATAGATTTAAATTTGAACCTATGTAGCCCTCCTTTTGGCTAAAGAAAGAGAATTATGGCAGATAAAAATTTACCAGTAATTGGAAGTGAAGAGTGGTGTGCTTTTCCTAGTTTAAAAGTTCCCGCAATTCGGGCGAGGATTGACTCGGGTGCAAAGACTTCTTCCATGCATGCATCTAATATTAAACCTTTTAAGAAAGACGGAGAGCAATGGGTAAGGTTTGAGATTCATCCTATTCCTGACATGAGGAAGATTGTACTTCCGGTTGAATATCCTGTGCTTGATACAAGAAAAATCAAGAATACTAGTGGTGTAAGTGAGGAACGCTATGTGATTCGCACGGAAATTCAAATAGGGGAAGATATTTATGAAATTGATTTAACCTTAGCCAATCGTGATGCCATGGGGTTTAGAATGCTTCTTGGGCGAGAGGCCATGAACGGACGCTTTTTAGTTGACCCTTCAGAAAGTTATTTAATTCAAGACTACAACAAGACAAAACTTAAGAGTCTTTACAAAAGCATTAAGCCGCGTTCGTCAGGACTAAGAATTGGGTTATTAGCAAGTAATCCAGAACTATATAGCAATAAGCGATTAATGGAAGCTGCCGAGGAACGTGGACATACCATTCACTTTGTAAAGGTGGAGCATTGCTATATGAAAATGGACAGTAATGCGCCGGAAATTAAGAGTAGAGGTAAAGTAGATTTGAATGACTTGGACGCAATAATTCCAAGAATCAAACCTTCCATGACCCATTATGGTTGTGCCTTAATTCGTCAGTTCGACACTTCGGGAGCTTATTGTTTAAATGATGATAGAGCAATACGTCATTCGCGTGATAAACTATATGCGGCTCAAATTTTTACAGCGAAAGGAATTTCAACCCCAGTAACTTGTTTTGGAAAATCTCCATTAGATACAAAGGGACTTATAGAGATGGTGAATGGTGCCCCATTGATTATTAAACTTCTTGAAAGTACACAAGGTAAAGGAGTTGTATTAGCGGAAACAAATAAGGCAGCTGAATCTGTAATCAATGCCTTCAAAAGTTTGAATGCCAATATATTGGTTCAGGAATTTATTAAAGAGGCTGGAGGTAAGGATATTCGATGTTTCGTGGTAGATGGGAAAGTGGTGGCAAGTATTCAGCGTGAGGCGCAAAAAGGTGAATTTAGGTCGAATGTGCATCAAGGTGGTACAGCTTCAGTTGTAAGAATAACGGCAGAAGAAAGAAGACTAGCTGTAAAAGCAGCTAAGGTGTTTAACCTTCCAGTAGCTGGTGTAGATATTTTACGTTCGAATAGAGGGCCTATGGTGCTAGAGGTAAATTCGTCTCCTGGTTTAGAGGGAATTGAAGGCGCTACCGGCGTTGATATTGCCGGAAGAATTATTCAAGCGATAGAGAAAAAATTGAAATATACGCCACAGCCTGTAGTTACTGCTGAGGAGCTCTAAGTTTGTTTTTGACTCGAAGTCCTGCCCACACTAAAAGCAGGACCCAAGGAGCACCGTGCATCAGTAAATCCGCCCAGTCAATTGGTTGCATTCCAACGGCACCGCCAGCGACCCATTTTAGTTTACCCCAAATATGAGGTTCTGGTGTAAAAGGAGCTAGTCCAATTGTTGCACATCCTAATAGTATGAGACGAATATCCATCAAGGGCTTAAGCATATTGTTGCACGATTTGGTTGAGTTGATTGGCGCTAAGTGCACCACTTTGTCTCCAAAGTAATTTTCCTTCTTTAAAGAGCATTAATGTAGGCACACCTCTTACTTGAAATTTAGCGGCCGTGCCGGGGTTTTTATCCACATCAATTTTTACAATTTTCAAATTGTCCTTTTTTATGGCTTTAAGCTTGTCCAATTCGGGAGCTACAGCTTTGCAAGGTCCACACCATGTTGCATAAAAGTCAATTAATGTTGGTGTTTCGTTTTGTATGATTTCTGAAAATTTCATCTTACCAATTTCCGTATCCACCTTCTAATTCGTAAACCACTTCAAACCCATTTCGTTCGAATACTTTTAAAGCTTTTGCGCTTCTTCCGCCAGCCTGACAAAAAATAAGAACAGGAGTTTCTTTATCCAATTCATTTATTTTTTCTTCAAAACCAGCTCCAGTATAATCAATATTAATGGCGCCTTCAATTGTTCCTCTTCCGAATTCTCCAGGTGTTCTAACATCTACTAATTGATAGTTATCCAAACTACTCATCTTTTCCTTGAACTCGGATTTGGAAATACGCTTTGCCACTTTTCCTGCATCATCGGTGCTTTGAGCACAGCTCAAAGCACCGATTGACACAATTAATGCTAAAAATAATGTTCTCATTTTTCTAAGGTAATACTACTTCACCAGTCCAAGAGGACATTCCTCCAAGAAGATTATACGTCGACTTGAAACCTCTACTGTCCATTATTACGCAAGCTTGTGAGCTTCTTCCTCCACTGCGGCAGTATACGTAGTACTCTTTGGATTTATCTAATTTTTCAATTTCGTTCAAGAAGTTTTGTGTGTCAAGAACGTTAATTTGTTGAGCATTTGGCTGAATTCCTTCATGGCATTCTGCTGGAGTCCTAACATCTATTACTACGCAGTTATCGCTATTTTGAATTTTTTTAGCCCAATCGTTTTGAGAAACATTTTCCATCTTATAAGTTTTTAAATCTTGTCCAGGAACCACCGTTGTGTACAGTAATTCCTTCTTGTGATAAAATTGATTTTGCTTGACCCGATCGCATGCCTGAAGCGCAGACAACGATGACCTCTTTACCTTTTAGTGATTTTGCACTCTTTTGAATATCATTTAAAGGAATATTTTACTCTTTCTTGAATGTCCTGAATTGTATTCTTGGGGAGTTCTAACATCAATTAGAACAGCTCCATTTGCAATTAATTCATTGTAATCAACCGTAGGAAATCCTAAGGCACTTTTTAATTTTTCGAACATACTTGTTTGATTATTTTATTGTTGAAACAAATATATGGTGACCCTTTATTTTATTTAGTAACCTAAGTTACAATATCAAATTTCCGCACCATAAGGGGCCACCATATATTCTAAAACATACTATAACATGGTCGTTGGACAAACGTATTCAGTAAGTTCCAACTTGTTTTCTTTTTCAATCCCTGCGAATCCTCCTTCAACATTTGTGATTCCTGTTTTACCATTTTGTGCAAGTAAGGAAAGGAAAATCACAGATCTATAACCTCCAGCGCAATGCACATAAGTATTTGCTGGATCATCTATACTTACTTCACTAGCATTTAAGTAGTCCAAAGGAATGTTTCGAGCATTTACGACATGATGACTGTTGTATTCGCTCTCTTCACGTGCATCTATAATATCTAGCTCATTATTAGCCGCGATTTCAGAAAAATCAGCAGCAGAAATACTTGGTATAGTCAGAACATTCTTTCCAGCCTCTTTCCAAGACTTAAAACTACCATCTAAATGCCCTAATAGATTGTCAAAACCAACGCGAGCAAAACGTGTTGCTACTTTTTCTTCTTTTCCTTCCTCGTTGATTAAAAGAAAACACTACTCTCTGTGTTATGTCCTGGCGTATGAAGTAATTTAATTTTTGTATTTCCCAAAATGAAAATCTCTTCATCTTTTTCAACATGCATATCGTAACCAGTTTCCATTGTTGTTGGTCCGTAAACAATTGTTGCCCCAGTAGCAGCGGCTAAGTCTTGATGACCGCTTACAAAATCGGCATGAAAATGTGTTTCGAAAATGTACTTGATTTTGGCTCCTCGTGATTCAGCCATATCAATATACTCTTGAATTTCTCTTAATGGATCTATAACAGCAGCTTCGCCATCACTTTCAATGTAATATGCTCCGTGAGCAAGACAGTTGGTGTATATTTGTTCTACTTTCATAATGCAATTTTTTAATCTGATCCAAAGTTAGGCGAGAGCATTCGAATAGAACGTAACACAAGTTACACGCTAAAAACTTAAAACCTCAATTTCACTTCGGTGTAGTTTAATTTTCCCCTCTTTTTCTAACTGTTTTAATATTCTTGAAATCACCACTCTAGAGGTATAGAGATTCTGTGCGATCTCATTATGTGTAATCTTAATTTCGGTATCTTTTCTTACCAGGACTAAATCCTTTAGGTATTTAAATGTTCTGTCATGTAAGTTTGAGAAGGCCATTGAATCGATCGCCTCTAACATCTCGCTTAGCCGAATATTGTAGCTTTCAAAAACAAAGCTCTTCCATGTTTCATATTTACTGAGCCATTCCGACATTTTTTCAACAGGAAGCATGATGATTTCAGCGTCTGTTTCAGTTACTGCTCTAATTTCACTTTGTTTTTCTCCCATGCAACACGATAGAGTCATAGCACAGGTATCTCCTATTTCTAAAAAATAAAGCAACAACTCTTCCTTCCTCAGCATCTTGGCGTAAGATTTTTATTGCTCCGCTCAGAAGCAAAGGCATTTGTGTAATGCGATCATTAAAATCGATGATAAGATCATTGGCTTTCACTTTTTTTAGTTTGGCCAAGTCATGGATTTCCTGAATCAGTTCATCCTCAAATATAAATCCGTAGGCTTCCTTTATTCTATCATGCATCTTCGTGTTTTGGATCTAATTTCTCCTTTTTATAATTGAAAAAGAAATTTGCCCATATAATTTTCGAAAGAGGATACATGAGTGGAGCCAAGATGAATAATCCTGCAAGAATAACCCATACATAAGTCATCATTTCAGCTAGAGGAAATAAAACTCGGGTGGCCACCCATAAGGATACGAAAACAGCAACACCTAGTGCGTATACCACGTAGTATGAACCTTGGTAAAAACCAGGCTCTTTACTAAACTTCTCCCCACAATGATCACACTTTTCTTTAATGTTGGCTTTTAACCAATTTCCTTCAAAAAAATCGCCTTCATGACAATGCGGACATTTTCTCTTAAATATGCTGTATAGTTTGGATCCTTTTTTCATAATCTGATTTCGTAACTCAAATTTACCCATGATTACTTTAATCTATGGTGACTTATGTTACAAAAAAAATGACTTTGGTCAGATACCTTTACAGGATCAGAATCAATCATTAAATTCGTCACTATGGATTATCTTAAAATCAATAAAGATTCTTGGAACAGGCGCACAGAAAAACATTTTGAGTCTGAGTTTTATAACACTAAGGAATTTATTAATTCACCTAATTCATTGAATTCGATTGAGCTTGATTTATTGCCTGATTTAAAAGGTAAAAAAGTAATTCATTTACAATGCCATTTTGGACAAGATAGCATATCGCTATCCAAGCTAGGTGCCGAAGTAACGGCAGTGGATTTTTCGGAAAATGCTATCGAAAAAGCGAATATTCTAAATGAAGAAACGAAGTCCAATGTAAGATTTATCTGTTGCGATATTTACAGTTTGCCAGAATTACTTAATGAAGAATTTGATGTAGTATTTTCTAGTTATGGCACGATAGGCTGGTTGCCAGAGATTGAAAAATGGGCGGGGATTGTGAGTCGTTATTTAAAGCCCAAAGGAGAGTTTGTTTTTGCCGAGTTTCATCCCGTAGTATGGATGTTTGATAATGACTTTAAAGAAGTTTACTATAATTACTTCAAGGACAAAGAAATTATCGAAGAAGAAACAACTTATGCAGATGATGAGATGGAAGAAGAGTTCGCTTCCGTTACGTGGAATCACTCATTAGCATCGGTTATTTCAAGCCTACTAAAAGAAAACTTAAACCTTTTGGATTTTAGGGAGTTTGATTATTCACCATACAATTGTTTTTCCGGGACTGAAGAATTTGAAAAAGGGAAGTTTAGAATTAAGAAATTTGGGAATAAGATTCCAATAGTGTACGCCTTAAAGATGTGCAAAGGCGTGTAAGAGAACTAGAGTTATGACGACAGAAGATTTATGAAAACACAAGAATACATTGACCTATTTGATCCAATCATTAAAGAGGTAAATCAAGAGAAGCCTTATGACAACGCAGATTACCGTCACTATACGAAACTTAACAAGTCGAGACAGAATAGATGGCTTAAGAAAGGAGAACTAAACGAGGAATTAAAAACAGCGCTTGACAGCATTGATAAACCCCAAAAATGGATTCTTATTACAGAGCCTTGGTGTGGTGATGCTGCTCATAGTGTTCCCTTCATTGTAATGGCTGCTGATTACTCTGATAAAATAGACTTAGAAATCCAATTACGAGATTCTGAGCCACACCTAATCAATAATTATTTAACCAATGGGGGAAAGGCTATTCCTAAATTGGTTGTAAGAAATGAAGCTGAGGAAGATTTATTTGACTGGGGACCACGTCCAGCCGAATGTCAAACATTGTTTTTAAAAAATAAGGCAGCTAATCTATCATTTGAAGAGCAAAAGACGAGTCTTCAGCAATGGTATAATAACGACAACGGAGTGTCAATACAAAGTGAGCTAGCGAGTTTAATTCAAGGGAATTCTAATAAATAGGATTAAATATTGATACATTATTTTGTACTTTAAGAGTGTAAAATTAATCAATGGCCAAACCCAATACACGCAGTAAGTTTAAGGAAGCGAAATGGAAATGTACCGCTGAGGGCCTATATTCTGACACAATCTGCGGACATATCAATCGCGGACCTGATCAAAAGTGTGCTAAATGCAATACTCATAGACCGGCTGATGTTGTCTTTTTTACGGATGAAACTTCTGAATTTATTACAGATAAGGAGAAGATTGCAGATGCAAAAGCAGGACCGGATTGGCGTTGCCTAACGTGTAATTACGATAATAAAGCTGAAGATTTTCACTGTGTTCATTGTGGCACACTGAGAAATAAGGATGAGGAGGAATGGCTCGGGTTAGAGCGAGATCGCAAGAAGAAAGTTTATACGGGAATGACAAAAGCCGAGAAATCAGGGACAAGTGGAGGTTGGAAAAAGTACTTAAAATATGTTTGGTTTGGTTTAGCCGCAATTGTGATTTTAATCCTAATTTTCATGTTTACCGGTACAACAGAGTACGAAGTTACGGTAACCGGATTTTCATGGGAGCGAGAAATTTTAATAGAGGAGGAGAGGTTAGTAGAAGAAGAGGGGTGGGATTATCCATCAAATGCGCGCGTATTGTCAAAAGAGACGAGGCAAAGCGGAACCAAGCAAGTTTATTCGCATTCAGAATGGACAGAAGAACCTGTTTACGAGGAGGTTTTGGTAGGTCAGGAATATGTGGATTGTGGTGAGGTAGATAATGGAAACGGGTACATAGAAACTGTTCAATGTTTGGAGAACGTTTACGAAACACAACAGGTAGGCACAGAACAAGTTGAACATGAAGTTTATATAGACGAACCAGTTTATGATACCTGGTATGTTTATGAGGTAGAACGCTGGTTTTATTCATATTCAGAATATTCTGATGGTAATGATAAAAATCCTTTTTGGCCAAAGTATACTTTAGCGAAAAAGGAACGTGTTCAAGACGAAGTTGGCACTTATGTTGTACATTTAAAAAGTAACGATCCAGACAGTAAATTTCAGAGTTTGACGTACCAAACCAATGAGTCGGAATGGAATGCGATTAAGTTAAACAAAGTATACATCGCCGATGTTAAACGTTCTGGAACAGTAGTAAGATTAAAAACCCAGTAGCATGGAAATCAAAGACACACACATTTTGGTTACTGGAGGTAGCCTAGGAATTGGTAAAGCAACAGCAAAAGCCCTTATTGATAAAGGAGCTCAAGTCGTTATTACAGGAAGAAATAAGGCACGCCTAGAAGAAGCAGCAGAAGAAATTGGAGCGATCCCTTTAGTATTTGATATTTCAGATTTAGACAGTATAGAAAAGAAGGCGAAGGAGTGTTTAGAAGCGCTAGACTATAAGATTGACGTGCTCATTAATAATGCAGGCCTAGGTAATTTTCCGGATTTGGGTGAGATTAAAAAAAGTGATTTTGAGCAAATCTTTAACACCAATGTTTTCGGCCTAGCATTGCTTACACAGGAGATGGTTAAACCAATGAAAAAATTCCAATCAGGAACAATAATAAATCTAGGTTCTACGGCAAGTTTGCGCGGTTTTGCGAAAGGAACGGTATACGCAGCGTCTAAATTTGCTTTGCGAGGGATGACACAATCTTGGCAACATGAACTTCGAAGAGATAATATTCGTGTGTGCTTGGTTAATCCAAGCTCTGTAATGACAGCATTCAACCAGGAAGATAGGGTAGAGCGCGATAATAAGCCAAATATGCTGGATTCGAATGATATCGCACACACCATTACTTCCATTATTGAAATGGATGATAAAGGCTTTATTCCTGAAGTTTCTATTTGGGCGACAAACCCTTTTTAAGCTTTAATTCGCTCTCTTTCTGCTAGGTAAACTAGAAACTTCACCAGTGCCTCGTCTTCCTCAATAGTATGGTGTTCGTCGGCCGCTACTAATCCTTTAAGTACCTCCGAAAATATACCAGCAAGTTCATGTGTTAGGTGGTTATCGCCTAAATGAAATTCTTCTATCCCGTTTTGTAATATTTCAGCTGAGGTAAAGGTTGTTCCTCGCTTTAAGTAGTCATTAAAAACGATTCTCACCAGCGTTAAATCAATATGATTCTTTTTATCAATGTTCTTAATTGATTCCTCAATAAATTGAACTTCAGAATGATCCACCTTACCATCAGCAAGGGCAATAGCTAAAGCAACTTTACCAAAGCCATAAAACATGTTCTCACGAATATCCATAATTACCTTTTTTTAGTAAATGTAAAGTAAAGCATTTCCATCAAATATGATTCATGTCAGCTAAATGCCTAATTCATCATAATTTTCTTGTTGACTTTAAGTTTTGACAATCCTTAAGAGAGAATCAGTGTAATCAGCTGTAAAACAAAATTATACCAGCCATGCTCTAAATCCGTTATTAAGACAAAATACTTATAAAAATTAGTATTTTTATTTGGAAAATCTGCGTAAAATACTTAGAATGGGGTATCACATATGAAATTCGTAATCACCCTCATCGGCCTCTTCTTGATGCTTACTTCCTTGTATGCGCAGACAAATAGTAAATTGGCGAAAAAAGGAGAACAGTTCCTGAAAAATGAGAACTATGAAGAGGGTTTGGAGTATTTTAATTCACTGAGTGAAGAGCAGAAACAGGCAGATCCCTTGCATGATTACTATGTGGGGATGATTTATTATTATTCTCCCAATGAACAAGAATTAGGGATTCCTTATGCAGAATCATACATCAACAAAACAGATTCTACCCAATTGGCAGAGCGAAATCACTATCACGTATATTATGTATTAGCAAAGCTTAAACATCTGTCTTACGAATTTGACGAAGCTGAAGGATTATACCAAAAGTTTCATGGACTGATAGCAGTTTCTCCTTATTTCATGGAGGAAGAAAGAGTGGCTATTTTGACCGATGTTGAACGCCAGATAGAGTGTTGTAAATTCGGAAGAATATCGGTTAAGAACCCAAGAAATGCTGTGATTCAGAACCTCGGTGATTCGGTCAATACCATATATCCAGAATATGCTCCTGTCATTTCTCAAGATGAGAAATTATTATTCTTTACTTCACGAAGACCTGATACTAAGGGGGGGAAGAAAGCTTATGATGGTGGTTATTATGAAGATGTTTATGGCGCTCAGTTGTACAAGGGTAGTTTATTCGAAAAGAAAACGTGGAAGCAAGATAGTACAGGTGGTCAATACTTTAACCTCGTAACTGATTTTGGATACTTTAATTTTCACAAAGTTGGAGGACATGTGAACAGTAAAGATCATGATGGAAGTATTCAATTAACTCACGAGGATAGTGTACTTTATTTTTATCGTAAACATGATATATGGTCAGTGAATATTGATTCTACGGTATTGGATGAACCCGTAAAACTCGGAATTCATGCCAATTCGGATAATTATGAGCCATCGCTCTTTTTGAGTTATGATGAGAATATGCTGTTCATTGTCAGTGACCGCCCAGGAGGCTATGGAGGTTTGGATATATATGTTAGCTTAAAAAATCAAGACGGAACTTGGACAGAAGCTCAAAATCTTGGTCCTAACGTAAATACCGAATATGATGAGGATTCGCCTTATCTTGATCCAGATGGAAAAACTTTTTATTTTTCTTCTATGGGCCATTCAAGTATGGGAGGGTACGATATTTTTAGATCCAAAATGATAGAAGACTCTTGGACTGTTCCGGTAAATTTAGGGCACCCGATTAACACTCCCGCAGACGATATTTATTTTACAATGACAAGCAGATACAACAGGGGTTATTATGCCTCAAGTGATCTTCAAGGAAATGGAGATATGGACATGTATCGCATCACTTTTGCTGATGAGAGAGATCCTGTAGCTGAGTTGATTGGTTATGTGCGTACAGGAGATGAGTTTGTTCCTGCGCAATCAAAAATCACTTTAAGTGTCGTTGGAACTGACGAAAGCATTGAAGCGGCAACAGATTCGATTGATGGAGATTACTTTCTCCTTTTAGGGCACGGTAAAACCTATGATATGATGGTGGAAACAGATGATTTTGCACCTTATCATAAAGCTTTCGAGATACCGGAACAAAAGTCTTACTTTCAGCTGTATCAAGAGATTCATCACGTACATTTGTTCGACGATTCGGGACATATTATTGGACAGAAAATTACCGTATACAATGGAACGGGGAAAGCGGATACAACACTGTTTTTATATGATGAAGAGTTCAAGTTTAAAAATCTAAGTGTAGAAGATCACAATCTTAGTACGACGACAACTGATATTAAATTCTATATCTCACAAGATTCACTACATCGACTAATGGAAGCTGATCCTACAGTGCATTACGACTATGGCGATGATGCTGTGGTGTCATTTTTAACAAAAGATGGATTAGATATTTATGATGAAAGTTCGTACGAAAAAACCACCTGGGGCGAATTTATTGAGTCGGGTAAACCAAAAGATCTAGTAGAGAAAGATCCAGATGCACTTGATAGCGATGTTAGAAATGTAGAAGGTCTATTCTTCACGGTTCAAATCGGGGTTTACTCTCGTGATGTGCCTCATTCCGTATTTTTTAATCTAAAACCAATTAATACTCAACATCTTGAAAATGGCAGGTACCGTTATTCAATTGGTCAATTTAGTAGTGAAGAGGATGCCAATGAAAGAAAAAATGAAATAGTAAAACTTGGAATAGCTGATGCCTTTGTTACAGCATATCACAAAGGAGAACGAATAGGTATGACTGAAGCACGAAGAATGATAGAGAAGGAAGGAGCAAAAATCTTATTTGATCCAAATTGGTAGAACAAATTGAAGTGCGATTAATAAAATGACATTTCCTTGTTGACCAACTCGAAAGAATTTGTAAATTTGCCGACCACAATGGCCTCGTGGCGCAACTGAATAGCGCATCTGATTACGGCTCAGAAGGTTACAGGTTTGAATCCTGTCGAGGTCACGAAGAAAGAAAAGTCCAGTGAATTTCACTGGACTTTTTTCGTTTTCAGACCGAACGAAGCTTGCTTCGGTGAGGGCTGGAAACGAAAAAAGTTAGGCATGCGAAGCATGACAGACTTTACTTTCGGAATTCGGAGGGACGAAGGATCGCGAAGCAATCGTTGTAGAACGAAGCTTGCTTCGGTGAGGGCTGGAAACGAAAAAAGTTAGGCATGCGAAGCATGACAGACTTTACTTTCGGAATTCGGAGGGACGAAGGATCGCGAAGCAATCGTTGTAGAACGAAGCATGCTTCGGTGAGGGCGGGTTTACCCACCTCTCGCAGAGGTCATAACTCTTTTTCCATCTTCTTCTTTCTAAATTCCCTAACTTTAGCTAAACTTGTGTAGCATTAAATAAAATGGAACAATCAGAAATAGAAAATATTGCGAAAAGTCACATTGAACGGATGAACTTGGAAAACCCTTATGCCGATAAGATGAATTGGATTTTAACTAAACCAATATTGACTGATAAAGGATATTATTTTGATTATAACTTCGAGGTCGTTAATTCTGATGAATCTTTGGCATTCGGAGGTGCGCCAGGGTTTCTTATTTCAGCCCAAACGGGTTCGATTAAGGATTTGAGCTAGCAAGAATTTAATGAAATAAAAAATAAATAAACGCTAAACAACAAAAGCTAAAACGCATGCCCAACCAACCTAACCGTTACACGACATTTTAGCTAAATTTTATGAATAATTTACAAGACTTGAAAATGAATAGCATGTTAGGAATGATAACAATAGTTCTATTTTTATTTTCTTGCTCTAATGAGGAGTCATCAATAGATATATACTGCAATAATTCGTTGGACTTCGACACCCAGGTGGTTGATCATTCAGATTTTGATTTCACAATAGATATTCCAGCTAATTGGATTTGGAAAGTAGAGGATTACCAAAATGAAAATTTCATCATGGTAATGAACGCTAGCTCAAAACCGGACAAGAATGGATATATCGACATGATAGCAATCCAAAAGGTTAAAAGTCTGGGAGGAAATGAAGACTTAGAATCTGAGTTCAATTACCTCTTATCTATCTCAAAGGAGCAAACAGAGTATCATTTAGTTATCGCCGGGTCTGGTAAAACTAATATTTTAAAATACGATTCATATTTTATTCATACTAAACCACAAACTGGAATGAAAGGTGCTCTGGAAAGTATTGAGTTCATTTTGGAGTCAAAAAGTAAAGGCACTTTTTATTACCT
>JAKVAQ010000023.1 GCA_022447665.1 Crocinitomicaceae bacterium | reverse complement strand
GGTTAATAGGGTTGCCATCTTTATCAATTTTAACTAAGAAAAAATCTTCGCCGTTTACCTGCAGAACCGTAAGGCCACCCCAAGACATATCTGAATGAGTATAGTATCCACCAACATATACTGCTCCTGCCTCATCAACATACAAAGTGTTAGCATGAGCTACACCGTCTAACCCAAATGATCTCACTACCCAAAGTATGTTTCCATCCGGATCAGTTTTATAAACAAAAGCTTCTTCAAGTGCTCCAATGGAGTAGAATGTAGATCCAAACGTTACATCTTCATTAAAAAAACCACATACGTAGGTGTTCCCTACAGAGTCAACAAATACATCAGTAATCTGCTCAGTAGCAAGCCCCCCTCCTGTTTCATCAATGGCCCAATCCAAGTCTGTTTGAGCGTGGACTATTCCAACAGAAAACAGGGCGGTTAACCCAAAAAGTATTTTAATAAAAAGAGTATCCAGAGTAGTCTTTAATTCAACCTGTGTAATTTACGCTAAAAAAAGACGAGAGTTACCCTGCAATTAAACGATTTAGACGAATCTGTTAGATTATTCGATGAGTGAATTAGATTTCTTCTACTTCCTTGAAAACCACATTCGTTTGAAGTAGTTCTTGGTAATATTGACCTACATCATACATTTCCAAATCCTCTTCTTCGTAATGCCACTCAAAAATCAGCGTATTTGGCGTTTTGATACCTTGATCAAGAGCCTTTAATATCTTGTTGATAATCATTGTGGTACTACTGTTCATGTAGCGCAGTGCAATGATTAAAGTGGTTTCAGGTTTTGGATTTCTGAGATAGTCTCCTACCCAATTCAAAAGAGGATCGTAAAAGACTTTAGAGTTTTCAGGTATTGAAATTCCATGAATCTTTATTCTACCCTCCTCAACGTTTAGCTCTATTTCTGGAGTTTTACGTGTCGAATGTATAAGTGTAGTCTCGTACTTGTAATCCATGGATTTAAAGATAATAAAGTTTCTGATTCTCAAAATCTAATACTTAAGAAAAAGACTGATTTACTAAAATAAAGCAGTGATCCACGGATAAGTTTTTTTGTTGCCGTGTTCAATGATAGCTGTGGTAAGAGAATAAAAGACTTACATTTATGATTTTAGAGCAAATTATGGAGAATAAAACATATGAATTGAGTTCATCTTCAATGTCCTACACGATGGGGTTTGAGAACGGTGTTATTTATTGTGAGCTGTTTAAAAGACTCAAGGAATGTCAAGTTAGCCAAGTAGTAAAGGTGGTTAAGAAAAAAACATCGCTAGGTGGAGGGGAGGATATTTCATTTAGGATTTTTTATGTCGAAAATGGAAAAGAAAAGAAGTTTCCTTGGATTCAAACGAGCCTTATTGATCCTAATACAAAGGCCTTTTTTGAAGATTTGAAAGGGCGTTGTGGGAGCCATGTTATTTGGGAAGATAAGATAAGTGGCGCCAACACAACGGAAGAAGGGGATAAAGCATATGATTTACAGTATTTACCCTTAGGATATGGGGGAGCAGGTTTAACTAGAGGAACACAATTGTGGATTTATATGATATGTTTTGCAGTGTTCATTATACCATTAATTTATTACATTAAGATTTTGGCAACAGGAGGGTACAAAATCTATACAGATGAGTCTGGAATGGAAATAAGAAAGTTCTCTAGCAAAAAATATTCTTGGGATAGTATTCAAAATATGCAAGTGACAAATGTGAAAGTTCATGACCGTGATAATCACTCTGTTTCAAAAGTTATGCGAATAGATTTTATCGCTGCAGGAAATAAGAAAAAACTTATCATGAGACATGATCACGCTGTTCCTTTTTTAAAAGAATTAGTACAGCACGATATCGTTTCAGAGGAGCTAGTGAAAGACTTTCTTTAGAATAAAGTTGATAATAAAAAAAGCCTGAGATCTCAATGAGGTCTCAGGCTTTTACGTTTACTTATAGAATTCTATTTCTGAACAATAACAGAGAAGGTTTGAGCTTTAGAATCTTGTGCAATTCTAAAATAATACACTCCACCTGCAAAGTTTGAAAGGTCTACCGAGGTTAAGGCATCTTCAAAATATGTTGTTCCTATTATTGCTCTGCCAGTAACATCTAATACTTCGAATGTTGTTGATTCAGCACCGTTTTCAAGTTGAATATTAATTATTCCAGCACTTGGATTAGGGAAGATTAATACACCACCCAGTTCACCACTTTCACCAATACTAAGGTTGCTAGTTACATTTACGTTGGTTAGATCGAACGAACAGCCATTAGCATCTGTAATCGTTGCAGTATAATTACCTGGAGCAAGACCACTTAAGTCTTCATCTGTAGAAGTGTAACCATCGGGACCAGTCCATGAAAAAGTATAAGGCGCTGTGCTTCCGCTAACAGTTAAGTCAATTGTTCCATCAGATCCTGAAGAAGGAGTTGAAGTGTATGAAGCAGAGATTACTGAGGGCTCATTTACCGTATAATCTACATCATTCGTACAACCGTTATTATCTTCAACAGTTATGGTGTATGTGCCAGCACTCAACCCAGAAAATGTGCCTGAAGCTCCTGAAGTGCCACCGTCAATTCCGAAGGTATACGGAGATGTTCCGCCAGAACCAAGAGCAACAATTTCTCCGTCTGATTCTCCATTACAAGAAATGTCGTTTACCGTTCCGTTTGGATTTACTTCATCAGGTCCATCCAGAACAACTGTGTATAAGGTAGAACATCCATCTCCATCTTCTATTACAAAGTCATACGAACCTTGACATAAATCCGTAAAGTTAGGAGAACTCACCGGTCCTGAACCTATGTCATAAGTATACGGAGCAGTTCCGCCAGTCATAGATATAGTTATTTCACCTGTGCAATCATCAAAGCAACTCTCTTCTACCGCACTTGCATCAGCGGTTCCGGAGCAAGGTGCAGCAACACAAAAGTTGTTTGTTTCAGAATCACCAAAATCAGAATCTGCAGCCATAATTTCTGCGAGAATTGTTCCAGAACCATCAGTTATGCTGTAATCGCCATCAACCGAGCAAGAACCCCACTGTGAACCGTACATTCCATCGCCATAATCATCGTAAATTATAAAATCATAGCATCCAGGAGCAAAACAGAAATTTTGAGTAATTGTAGTTTCATCCCCATAAGCACCTGGGTCTGAGTCGTCAGATGTTCCTCCTCCTCCAGGGATTATCGAAAGATTTCCTCCACTTTCAACAAGTGTTCCTCCTTCATCATAAATTTCCCAAGCAGTTTCCTCTCCCCAACAATCTGTATTTAATGTAAGTGTTGTTAGTACTCCGCCAATTGTAGCGGTGAATGAAGAGTTGTTAGCATCATTTGCCGTGTTTGAATCTGTTGTTCCATTTGGGTCAGAAGTTGATGCGTTAAAAGTATGTGTTCCGCCAGTAGTAGTGAATGAAGGTAAAGTAACAATCTCTGTACTTCCAGGAGTCAACGTTCCTGTCCAAGCAAAAGTGCTTGGAGCGCCCCCATCTACATCATAATTTATTGTAACTGAAGTTAAATCATTACTTCCGTGGTTTCTTAAAATCACTTCTGGGATAAATTCGTCAGAACAAATCAGTCCATCAGGTGAATTAATTCCTGAGATACCGGCATCATCCAGAGCGGTAGGAGCGTTCGGGTCCCAGCCATCATTTGTAACAGCCGATCCGCAAGAGGCAGGAGCTAGCCAGTCACTAACGCCATTTACCCAAGACACACCAAAACGTCCATAATAATCAAAAGCATCATTATCGTCCGTTCCGGAGCAAGCTGCAGCTCCACCATATAATTGTCCAATTATTCTACCTTCCTGATTAAAAAGAGGAGATCCTGAAGAACCAGGCTCAGTAACTCCTTCGTCCCAATCATCGATCCACCATACTTGCGCCCCACTGGTAATATCGTGATATGGCACTTCATTTTCTTTACAGATCTTTTTAACATCTCCAGATGGATGGTGGACTCCAATAGCGAAATCATTTTCGGCAGGATCGTCAGAATTATCCCATCCAGCGTAAAAACAGTTCCATGCCTCTGCATCTGCAACTGTCATCAAATCAATTTGTAATAAAGCGAAATCTGCTATAGCTCCTGATTCAAGTATAGTGGCACCGTTAGCTGTTTGATCGTAAGGAGGTCCTGGATCTGTGCTTCCAGCTGTGGTAGCACATGATTCTGTGCCCGGAGGTGATTCCCAGTTAAATCTGAAAGCCCAAGTACCTGTGCTTCCGCCTAAGCAATGGTTAGCTGTAAGAAAATAAGGTGTGCCATCGTTACAAGTATTATTAATCAAGGCGCCAGAGCATATACCACTACCACCTACTACAATCATCGCAACCGATCTAATTTGATCATTCCAATCATCACCTAAAGGACAGTTAGCGTCGACATTACAATCGCCTGAATCATTTAATCCACGCATTAATTCTTCTTGAATGCGGTTTAAGCTTCTATACCCATGCACAACATTTGCGATAGTGAAGTGCCCTTCACCTACAACGCTTGCAGGTTCAAAATATTCAACTATAATCGATTGACCGTGAACTAGCTCCGTTCCTAGTAATCCGTCTGTTCTATTGTTTCTGTTAGTATATGCTCCTACACGATTCGTTTTATCAACATCGTATAGGTAGATGTACGCACCTTCTGGTAAGTAGTAATCTTCGAAAATGAAATTCACTGTTTGTGCGTCTTCACATGCGATTCCTATTTGCCACATTCTTCCTCCAGAAGGTAGTTCTGTCCACTTTCCGGAATTTTCTTGGGTGTAGTTTGTTTCGTATTTGTAACCGAATCGCCAAGGTGCGTCACCTTTTACATCGTTTACTTCATCCTCAGCCTGAATAGCTTCGAGGTCGAACCCTTCCATTACTTCGAATTCATCTAAATTAAGAGGTTCTGTTTTTCCGTTCCAGGAGAGGGGGGCTCCCATGTCGGTAACTTGCGCAAATGCAAAGTTTGCAAGCGATATTATTATCGCAAAATAGAGTTTCTTCATGATAGTTGTTTGAGTGATCGTGAAAATACAAAAAGAGATATAGAAAAAAAGTGTAAAATGATGAGTGGAATAGGAAAGCTATTGATGGTCAGTCTAAAACGATTTGGGTGAAGAATTGAAGGCCCATAAGACTTATTACACCGATTGATAATTATTTAACATATAATCAATAATAGTATTATTTATGTAACACTTTTGAGCATAGCCATTATTAATATAAAGCAAGGAGTTATGAGGACATTAGTGATTAGTATATTGTTAGTTGGGTTCGCCAATATTAGTTTGGCAGATGCCTATGAAGATTTTTATAAAGAAGTAAAGAATGATCGCGGAATGGAAGCGAAAAGAATTCCTCCAAAATTGGCGGCACTGTTTATTGATGAGGAGGATTATCCGGAAGCAGTGGATGTATTAGGATCATTGAGGTCATTGAAATACTTGAATTATTACGGAGATAGTAAGCGTGTGGAAAAGTACACTGAAGCGGCGCTCAGTACTAATCATAAGTTCACAAGGTTAGGAGAATCAGAAGGGTATAAAAAGAAAGTGTACTTATTTGGAATCTGGAAAAAGGATTTCGTTAAGAAGATTGTTGCTGTCGTGCATAAGGAGAAGGAGTTTTACCTTGTTATAGGTAAAGGGAAGATAAAGGAAAGTCAGATAGCATTATTCCCGTCACTCGCGGACGAGATATAAAAAAAGCCCCGCCAAAAGGCGGGGCTTTTTATTTATTTTGTTAATGTTATCGGGATTATTTTAGCTTGACTTCCTTGTTTAACACGGATATAATATATTCCTTCGGCTAAACTTGTCATATCAATTGTAGTAACACTAGACTGAAAGAACGATTCTTGTACTATATTTCTTCCCGTAATGTCAATTACTTCATAAGAAGCGTTTTCCCAGTTTTCTTCTATACGAATATTTAGAATTCCATCTGTAGGATTTGGAAAAGCTTCGATAGTTGTAATTTCTGATCCATTTAAGCTAAGGTTGTTGATTACCGTAATATCTGTAACTTCAAGTATACACCCATTGTCGTCAGTAATCGTTACGGAATAAACTCCCGCGTCTAAATCTGTAAGGTCTTCAGTACTAGCAGTAAAACCGCCAGGACCGGTCCAATCAAAAGTATAAGGAGGAGTTCCTCCTGTTACATCAATATCAATACTTCCGTTTCCACCTGCAGATGGTTCTGTTGTTGAAGTTGCTTCGATACTTACACTTGCACAAGGGTTTGCTGGATCAAATCCTATTAAGGTTTCCGGTTCTGAGCCACAAGAAGCAGGAGCAAGACGACCACTCACGCCGTTAGTCCAAGACACACCGAAACGGCCATAAAAGTCATATGCATCATTATCATCCGTTCCAGCACACGCTGCTGCTCCACCAAATAATTGTCCAATTATTAATCCTTCTTGATTAAATAATGGAGAACCAGAAGAACCAGGTTCGGTTACACCTTCATCCCAATCGTCAATCCACCAAACTTGAGCACCCCAAGTTGTTGCATGATAAGGTGCTTCATTTTCTTTACAAATCTTTTTAAGATCGCCAGAAGGGTGATGAATGCCAATGGCAAAATCAACTGCAGCTTCATCATCTGAATTATCCCAACCTGCGTAATAACAACCCCAGTCTTCAGCGTCTGTTACAGTCATTAGATCAATTTCTAAAAGGGCAAAATCAGAAATTCCGTCGTTCTCTAGAATTGTTGCACCATTTGCTGTTTGATCATAGGGCGGACCTGGATTAGAACTTCCTGCAGTTGTAGCACATGATTCAGTTCCTGGAGGCGATTCCCAGTTAAATCTGAAAGCCCAACTCCCAGTACTTCCACCAAGACAATGGTCAGCAGTTAGAAAGAATGGTTCACCATCTTCACATGTGTTATTGATAAGCGCTCCAGTACAGATTCCATTTCCACCTACTACAATCATTGCTACAGATCTAATTTGATCTCCCCAGTCGTCTCCTAGTGGACAGTTTACATCTACATTACAGTTTCCTGAATCGTTTACACCTCTCATTAGGTCTTCTTGAACTCTATTTAAGCTTCTATAGCCATGAATAACATTTGAAATTGTGAAAGATCCTTCTCCATATACCTCGGCAGGCTCAAAATATTCTATTATAACGTTTTCTCCGTGGACTAACTCTGTTCCTAATAAACCGTCCATGCGATTATTTCTGCTTGTGTAAGCGCCTACGCGATTCGTATTCTCTGAATCGTATAAATAGATGTAAGCACCGTCAGGAAGGTTAAAGTCTTCAAAAATAAAGTTTATAGTTTGCGCATCAACACATGTAATTCCCAGTTGCCAAACCCGATCACCAGTTGAAAGTGTTGTCCATTTCCCTGAATTGGATGATGTATAGTTCGTTTCGTATTTGTAACCGAAACGCCATGGCCCGTCGCCTTTCACATCGTTAATTTCATCTTCTGCTTGCATAGCTTCGAGATTAAAGTCATCCATGATTTCGAATTCAAGGGGATGCAGAGGATCGGCATTTCCGTTCCAGACTAAAGGACCGCCCATGTCGGTTATCTGGGCGAAGCCTGCGAAGATGCATAGCAAAACCATTGTTAATGTTAGTTTTTTCATGATAGTTGTTTGAGTGCTTATAAATTTAGCGAATGCTTAACGAAAAAAATAATCTAAGAGATTAAAATGTTAATATGCTTGCCAATAATTCCTTTACAGAACGAATTAGAAATATCTTTTGTTTAGACAGTATCCTTCCATTGTCTTTTGTCAATTTTGGATATTACAAAAAAAAAGCCCCGCTGTTCGGCGGGGCTTTAATATTTTCAGTTTGAATTTTATTCAATAATGAACTTTTCTACTGTTTGGTTAGTCTCACTGCTAACTCTTAATAAATAAAGAGCAGGATTTAAGTTGTGCACAGGAACTTGGATGTTTGTGTTTTCAAGAACACCATCCATTGTTTCTTGATACACTAATTGTCCCGTAACTGAAATCAATTCAATGGTTACGTCAGAATCAATGCTAAATCCAAATTGAACGTAGATTATTTCATCTAACCTGTTCAAGTAAGTAGCGATTCCGTTTTCGAAGTCATCGCTTGAAATACCAGTGAAGCATGTTAATGCTGATTCTACGAAGATATCTTTACTAATATTATCTGTTTCAGAACAAGAGTTCTCAACATCTAATGTAATAGTATATGTACCTGGCGTTGAATAAGTTGCTGTAGCCGTTGCTCCGGAAGCTGAAGTTACATCTGCACCAGTTAATGTCCAATCCCATGAGGCGGCATTATCCGATATTGCTCCATTAAGATCGAGCGGTAGTCCTTCACATACCGTGTCCTTTGACATAATAAAGTCTGCAACTGGAGGCTCATCATCTACTTCAATTTCGACAAACGAGTCTGAAGTACAACTACCTATAGTACCTGTTACAGCATAGGTTGTTGAGGATGTTGGTGAAGCTTCAGGGTTCGAACAAGTAGTACAAGATAATCCTGTTGCCGGTGACCAAACGTATGAGTCAGCACCTGATGCCACTAGGAAAGATGAACCTCCTGGACATAATGTGTCCGCTGTAGAAGTAACCATTACATCTGGAGTTTCATCAACAGTAACCAACAACGAATCGATTACAAAAATTCCACAATGGTTATAAGCGGCCATATAAGCCCAATGGTTTCCAGCTTCATTCATAATAACTGAAGGATCAGATCCAGTAGGGTAAGGTGTACCTGTACCGTTAATCGCCCAATCCCAGTTTACCGTATTTACTGAAGTTGAACCATCGAAATCCATATATTCGCCTTCACACACAGGAGAGTTTGAAGTAATGATTCCATCTGGTGGTGAATCTGTGATCCATGGGTAACAATGCATTGACCATTGACCCGTTGCAGAAACTCCTCCTGATACTTCAACCCATCCTGGTCCGTAGTCATCAGCTATATCGGCGAAATAGTACCAAATTGTGTTTGGTCTTGGATCAGCTACAAGATCACCAGTTAGAGCACAATTAATTTCGTCTCCAGAAACATTGTCAAGTTCATATCCTATGTAAAAATTTGAAGTAGGAACAACTGCAGGAGACTCAAATCTAATTGTCGTAAAAAAGAAGGTTCCAGCTCCAGTTCCAGCAGCATTATCTTCAATTTCTGCCATAGAGACTTCTTGTGAATAAACTTCTGATCCTGGTTCACCTGCAACTTCATCCCAAACAACTATTCTAAGTGTTGATGTTGGAGATGCTGCTGTAGCGTCAACAAAGGCAAATGTAGCCCCCATAACGTTGGTTGGGCCATATCCAGTATATCTCTCAGCTATGAAATCCGTACCAAATGTATTATGTCCACCGATAAAACCATCAACGCCTCCGGTACCCCAAGACCAAGTTGTGTATCCATCCGTGTCAATAGTATTGGTAATAGTATCACAACCTGAAAGGTCGTTAACAATAATATATCCGGCTTTTGTTTCTGTGTCATCACCGTTCACATTAGATACTTCTAGTGATACTGGATAAGTACCAGGGGTAGAATAGATGATTGGTGGTGGGTTTTCACCAGTAAATGAGGCAGGAGTACCACCTGTAAATGTCCATTCCCATGTATCAGGAGAGTAGTATGAAAGGTCAGTAAAGTTCACTGAGCCGCCCTCTACGATCGTTGTAAAGTCCGCTACGAATTCTGCAACAGGAGGATAGTCAAGTGTAGACGATATACAATTCAATGCTTCTAGTGCATTAATTCTACCAGCTCCTAAATCTCCGATATATGACGGATTAGCTGCGTCAATATCATCAGCACTAGAAAGTAAACAAGCTTCAATGTCATCCGGTAATAAACCAGGGTTCATTGAAAGCATTAATCCAGCCAAACCAGCCACTAAAGGCGAAGCCATTGATGTTCCTTGCTTAATTGCGTAAGAGTTACCTGGAACTGTGCTCCAAATAGCAGAACCTGGAGCTGTAATATCGATCCAAGAACCATAGTTAGAAAATGATGATTTAGAATCTCCAAAAGTAGAAGATGCAACCGAAATAACATGGTCATAAGCCGCAGGGTAGAACATCGAACTAACGTTGTCATTACCAGCAGCAGCAATTACTAATGCATCATTGTCATAAGCAAAGTCAATGATAGTTTGTGCCGTTGTTGAGAATCCAGGTCCTCCCCAAGAACAGTTAATTACATCTGCCCCAGAGTTTACAGCATAGACAATTCCATCATATCCATTTGAAACAACTGAAGGTGAATTCGTTGCTTTTACAGCCATTAAGCTAATACCGTGTCCAATTGATGCCATACCGTTGGAATTGTTGGTGGTTGCACCTGCAATTCCAGCAACGTGTGTTCCATGATCAAATGAAGATATTGGAGCATCTGGATTAGGGTCGTTATCTAAGTCAGCAACGTCATAACCATTTACGTCATCAATATATCCGTTTCCATCATCATCAATACCGTTTCCAGCAATTTCTCCTGAATTCGTCCAAGTTACAGCAGATAAGTCAGAGTGCGTAATTTCAACCGCATCGTCAACGATTGCTACAACAACATCAGCATCACCAATGCTCAAATCCCAAGCAGTACCTGCGTTGATTTGGAATAATGACCATTGTTCAGAAGGGTTGTAATCTGGATCGTTTGGTGTTAACGTTTTCTCCAAAATCGCAATTTTTTCAGCGTACTCAACACTTGGTTGCTGATTAAGCGATTCAATAACATAGTTAACTTGAGTTGGGTCGTCGAACGTTAGTCTATATATACGATTAAGACCTTTCTCCTCAATATGATGATAAGGTTGCTCAATTCTTGTGAAATTCACTGATCTTGACAGATCGTGAAGAAAAGGAACAGAAGCTAAATCTAAGTCGTGATAGTTTGTTGATTCAGTCCCATCAAGACTCATTGTTTTCTTTTGGACAACATTTTCTGAGAGTTTCACCCAGATCATACCATCCACATAATGCGTGTAAACCGTTTGCGCTGTACCTGTTATCGCAAATGCGAAAAAACAGATTAAGGCTCCGATTTTGGCGAAGTAGTTGTTTTTCATGATTGATAGTTTATTTGGTAGTGCCGAAAAGTTACGGATTTTTCTCCTAGTATGAGAACTGATGTTAAATATTTAACGTTCCCATCTATTCTTTTGGTAGATTTTCATCTCTAGGACCTCTTAGATGAATAACCAATCCGTTTAAAAAATTCCTTAGGATTTGGTCGCCACAGTTCTTGTATTTTGGATGACCTTCTTTACGAAAAAAGGCGCCTAGTTCGCTTTCTGTAACATGGAAATCTACAAGTGCACAGATGTCTTTGATGTCTTTGTTAGTGAGCTTAAGCGCTACTCTTAATTTTTTAAAAATGTCGTTGTTGGTCATAAAAAAAGGCCTTCGTTAAAAGGCCTAATTTAATGATTGGTAATGGATTTATTCTTTTTCCCACTCCGCAATAGTGTTTTCCATGTAAGGAATCCATCCTGCCGCTTCAGCCTCTTTCGCCATTTCTAAAGCTGATTTAGCTGTTTTGATCGCGTCTTTCGTTTCACCTTTTGCTTTCAGAACTCTTGCTTTGTAGAACATAGCTCCATGTGTTTCTTTAATTGAAAGAGATTTATCTAAGTTCTCCATGGCTTTATCAAGATCATTTTTTGTATTCAAATAGTATCTTCCAGCTTGGTAATAAACTTTGTCTAATTCTTCACCTTTTTCAATTGCTTCGGCGATATTCTTTTCTGCGTTACCATCAGTATCTACCTTGAAGTTTACGTCTACTTGAGTTGTTTCCCAAGCCATTCTGATAGTACCGGAATTTGCCGTAATGTTTTCGATAGTCAAACTCATTGTTTCAACAGCAGCACACTTGCTAGAGGTACCCATTACCGTTAGGATTGTTTTAGTCTCGTCGTAATCTCCTTCTCCCCATAAATCTAGCTCAGTGTTGAATACGAATTTCCATTCTCCTTTTTCTGAAGGATAAGCGAAAACGGAATATTTACCTGGCTTAAGTACTTGGTCACCGAACATTATTTCAGTATCACAAGAGAATTTTGTACTTCCGTTTGCACCGAGTCTCCATATTTTGTCGTAAGCCACAAGATCTCCAAATATGGTTCTTCCTTTCATGCTTGGTCTTGAATATTCAAGATCGATATTGGTAAGTCCTACAACCTGAGATATTTTGCACATCGGGCTTGGTACTGGCAATTCTTGCGCTGAGACAAATGTTCCCATTAATCCAGCAATAAATAATAAAGCGATTCTTTTCATTTTATTCTGTTTTGTTTGTTTCTGTTTTGTTAGTTAAAGTTGTTTGTAGGATAAGTCCTGCTATAATTACAATTAAGCTTCCAATTGGATTATACCATAAGTATCCAAGGTCAATAATGTCATACGCGGTTAAGAAGTGCACGATTAATACGCTTAACTGACCGATAATTGCCGCAATTAAAGTTGCTTTTGCTTTTACATTTTTGAAGAAAAATGCCAGTAGAAATACACCTAGAATTGTACCGTAGAATAATGACCCAAGAATATTTACAAGTTCAATAAGATTTTCAAAAAGGCCAGCGGTCAGCGCTACAATTATGGCCAACCCCCCCCAGGAAACAGTTAACAACTTACTTACTTTTAGGTCTTTTTTATCATTCTTTTCACGTCCTTTTTTGTTCTGGTACTTAGTGTAAAAATCGATCGTCGCAGTTGACGCAAGAGCATTTAGTTCTCCAGCGGTTGAAGACATGGCGGCGGAAAAAATTACAGCGAGCAATAGTCCAATTAAACCAACAGGAAGGTAATTAAGCACAAAGCTTAGAAAAATATAGTCTCCGTCTTTAATTTCGTAAGATCCATCTAGTCTTGATAGTTTGTTTTTGTATGATTTTCTGAGACTATCTTGCATTACTTGATACTCTCGTACGTTTTTTATGGCATCAGTTTCACCAGAAAAATAAGCTGTGATTGCATCCTCTTTTTTCTCATAATTTTCATCGTACTGAGTTCGCATAAGTTGGAGTGAGTCATCTTGAGAATACTCCAAGGTGGTAGAAGTTTCATTAAAAATAATGGGTGGCTTATTGAATTGGAACGATACGAATACCATGATTCCTATTAGGAGGATGAAAAACTGCATTGGTATTTTCATTAAACCGTTGAACATAAGTCCTAAACGAGATTCTTTTAAAGTCTTACCTCCTAAATAACGCTGTACTTGAGATTGGTCTGTTCCGAAATAAGAAATGAAAAGAAATAATCCGCCTGTTAAGCCAGACCAAATAGTATATCGACTTTCAACGTTTAAAGATGTATCGACAATCTCCATTTTTCCTAGCTGTCCAGCTAGGCGAATACCATCAGTAAAGCCAACACCATCAGGGAAGCTTTCGAGTACAAAGTAGAAGGCAATAATCATCCCGATCATAATTACAGCCATTTGCCACTTTTGAGTCAATGAAACAGCTCTACTACCCCCAGAAACGGTGTAAATAATAACCATGATACCTATTAGAACACATGTTAATTGTAGGTTCCAACCAAGTAGGGTAGATAGAATAATTGCTGGCGCGTAAATAGTTATTCCCGCGGCTAAACCTCGTGATATCAAAAATAAAAGAGCAGTAAGTGATCGTACCCTTCCATCAAAACGACCTTCGAGATACTCGTATGCTGTATAAACTTTAAGTCGGTAATAAATAGGTAGAAAGAAGATGGAAATTAAGACCATGGCTATGGGTAAACCAAAATAAAACTGTACGAAACCCATTCCGCTTTCATATGCTTTTCCTGGAGTTGAAAGAAAGGTTATTGCGCTGGCTTGCGTTGCCATAATGCTCAAACCAATGGTCATCCATCCCTCTGAATTATTTCCTTTTAAATAAGCTTCAAGATTCCTGTTTTTACGCGTTTTCCATGAGCCGTAAAGTACTATAAGAAGTAGCGTTCCGGCTAAAACTGACCAATCTATCCAACTCATGTGTCAAAAGAATTTGATATCCAAAGATAGATTGCGATCTGTAAGACAAGAAATCCGATCAAGCCGATGTACCAAGCCGTCCAGTTTGTTTTTTCGGTTTCTTCCGTTTTATTTTGAGGCAACTCTTGGTTCATTATTCGTAGCTCAATAAGTTCGCAAATAATCGATACGCGCCAGCCACTCCCTTAGGTAATTCTCTAAAGAAAGAAATACCTGTATAAATAAATCTTCCTTTTCCATGTTGGGCGACAATCAAAGCGCCGGTTTGGTCCTCTTCACCTTCATCGTGCCAACCAAATAAAGCTTTGTATTCACTACTCCAGTCTCCTGCAAAATATAATCCCCTTTCCTGCACCCAGTTTTCAAAGTCAGCGGTAGTAATTTTGTTTGGTGAGTTCAGAATAGGGTGATCAGGCTCTAAGAACGTCACTGGTGCGTCTTCTTCAGTTACCCTGTTTCTAGTCAATTTGAATGGGAAAGGGCCGTAGGTTTTATCCGCAGCACTTCGAGAGGCAGTATTGTACTGCATGATTAAGTTTCCACCATTTTCTACATAAGAAAAGAGTTTTTCATCATGATTGGTAAGTTCAGGGAATACGTTGTAGATTCTTATTCCTAGTACAACAGTGCTGTAGGTGCTTAAATTTAAATCTGCTAAATCTTTCACTTCATATTCTTCAACTTCAAAGCCAAGTTCTCTAATTGCTGCTGGAACTGCGTCATCTACTCCTTTAATGTAGGCGACTGTTCCTTCTTTAATTTTGGCATCTAATTTAAGACAAGGCATATTCGATGGTTTGAATATGGTTTGAGGAGGGATATGATCATAAGTGATCTCCGTTAAGGAGTAAAGTGTATTACCCAAATTATCTTCAAGGATTATGCTTCCATTTTCTGCTTCGGAGGAGGCAGAAATTTCGAACTCGATCCACTTTTCCTCGTGTTTTTTTTCAAAGTTCACCGTTTGCATTTCTGGATTTACTTTCCATCCCTTTGGTGCTGCGATATGCACCTCCTGCGTTGAATTTTGAATAAATGAGTGGAGCTTAACTTTAATAGCTTTTGATGCGCCAGGTTTTACAATTGCTAAGTCACTATCAAAGTTCGCTGTGAACGGTGGACAAGATATTACTTCTCTTCTTCGTTCACCATAGGAAGGATCTCTCCAAATGTGCTGTGCTGGAAGAACAATCTCAAAATGTCCGTTGCGAATTTTAAACTTCAACGTAGCTGTAACAGTCGGTCTGCTTTCGGCTTGACCTAAGTTGGTTTTATCGCTAACTTCAAAAAGGTTAGTAGTTTTTCCAAATAACCAATAAGGACCTGATAAAGAAAGGTTTTGTTCAAGGTCTAGCTCTTTTTCGAAGTAGTTATTCGTTTCTAAAACTTCTCCATATTCAATGGTTTGATCTAAGATTTTGGCTGAAACTAATTCAATAGACTCATTGTTTCTGCTGAGTACCCGAAGTTTGAGTGCTAGGTTTTCATTTTGAGTAAATGCATAGTCCTCTGCGCTTAGTTCAGTGTAAAGTCCTAAACAGTTCGCTATAATTTCATCACAAAGTCTGATTTTCTCATCACGAATGCTTTGTGGTTCAAATGCTGAAAGGGCAGTTCGTATGGCTAAAAGACTGGTAATGTTGTTCTCTAAATGAATAAAGTCGAATTCATTTAATAATTTATCAAAGTTTGTTGTAAATACAGGATTGCCGAATTGATCCCAAGAAAGCGTGTTCTTTTCAAAGAAGTTATCCTTTAATCGATCACCTTTTAACCATTGGAAATATTCTGTTCTTGAACCACGTTCACGAACTGCTCCGAAGCCTTGGCATTTGTGTTGGCTACGAGCAATGGTACCAATTTCATTGTATGACATTCCTAATAAGGGATTGTATCCCCCGATATCTGCTACCAAATAATTAGGATCATTTGCTGCCGTTGTTGCTAAATCTTTATCCCACCATATAGAAGAATTCCAATAAACTGCAGTGGTTTTCCATGTTCCAAATTCTTTTACTTGTTCAGGTAGATAATTAGGATCAGCTGCTTTATCAAATGCTTCCATTGCTAGCATGCAAGATGCAGTATGATGTCCATGTCCACCGCGTTTATCGGGTGGGAAGCGTGTTACAATCACATCAGGCTTAAATTTTCGTATTATTAGAACTACATCTTCTAATACTTCATTCCCCCACTTTTGAAGTGATTCTTTGGCTGATTTTGAGTACCCAAAATCAACTGCTCTTGTGAAGAATTGTCGTGCTCCATCCCATGACCTTGCCGCCAATAACTCTTGTGTTCTTAACACACCAAGGTCCTCAGAGAGTTCATCACCAATTAAATTCTGGCCACCATCTCCACGCGTTAATGATAAGTAAGCCGTTTCTGCTTTTTCACCTAAAGAGAACCACGCTAAAGCACGTGTATTTTCGTCGTCGGGGTGAGCAGCGATGTAGAGTACTCGCTTTAATGAGTGTAATTTTTGGATATCAACATAAATTTCCGCTGATGATTTTTGCGCTTGCGTTGAAAACAGCGCAAAGGAGAATATGAATAAGATTATTCGCATAGGTATCAATTCTAAACAAAAATAGCCATTAAAGGTTTCGCGACGCGATTTTTTCTGCGCCTAAAAACGTTCACCCACATAAGTCGTTCATTCACCCCAAAAATTCTAATGATCAATATAAAGTGATTTAAGTTCGAACCGAATTAAAACTTATGGATAATGAATAAAAGAATACTTATTGGTGCCGTTTTATGTGTTAGTTTAATGGTAAACAAAAATCTGCAAGCTCAAGATCACCTCTATCAATGGTCAATTGGTCAGGGGTATACATCTGATGATGAGGCCCTGACAATGGATGTAAACAATGATGGTAGTGTTGTGATTGGCGGATATTTCAGGAATACAGTTGATTTTGATCCAGGAACGGGAGTTGAAAATAAAACTGCTGTTGGAGGTAGGGACATTTTTATACAAAAACTGGATAGTGAGGGTAATTTGCTTTGGATAAACAATTTTGGAAGTTCTTCAGATGATGAAGTTATATCACTTGAGACTGATGTATTTGGGAACGTATATGCGACCGGATACTTTGGAAATACCATAGATTTCGATCCCTCGGCTGGAGAAGCCAGTTTGACTTCTAGCGGAGCTGCTGATATTTATGTAGTAAAGTATGATGTCGATGGCAATTACGAATGGGCTTTTAGTTTAGGATCGGGCACTTTTTCCAATGAATTTGCTCGTAAGATAGCTTTAGATAGTGATGGGAATGTCTACGTGTCTGGATATTGCAGAGGTACTATGGATTTTGATCCTGGGTCGGGAGTTGCAGAATATACGGCAGTAGGAGGTGTAGATGTTTTTGTCATGAAATTAGATAGTGATGGTAACTTTATTTGGATGAATGGAGTTGGTTCAACTGGTAATGACGAATCCGTTGGAATGGATGTGTCAGGTGACAATGTTTACGTAACAGGATATATGTCATCGTCTGTAGATTTTAATCCAAGTGGAACACCCGAAGTATTAACTTCTGCTGGAGGATGGGATGTCTTTATATGGAAATTGGATGCTGATGGAAATCACCAATGGGCTAGAAATTTTGGAGGAACGGCTAACGAGTATTGTTGGTCTCTTGAGGCTGATAACGCAGGAAATATTTCTTATACAGGTACTTTTGAAAATACAGTTGATTTTAATCCAGGAGTTGGAACGAGCGAATTAACTTCTAACGGTGGCTCTGATATATATCTGGCAAAAATGAGCCCCGATGGAGATTTAATTTATGCCTATAACTTTGGTTCAGCTGCTAATGATGGAGGACTTGGGTTATCTTTCGATGAATATAATAGTACTTATCTAACAGGGTATTTTACCTTATCGACAGACTTTGACGCCTCAGCTGCTGATAATATACTTACCTCTGAAGGAGGATCAGACATCTTTATATTAAAGATTGATTCTTTAGGAAATCATATTTGGGCGAAAAGGATGGGAGGATCTATGGATGATGGTGGAATAGATTCTAAAATTAATTCAGAGGATGAGCTTTTTGTAACTGGATCTTTCAGAAGTACGGCAGACTTTGATCCGAGTAGTGGAACTGAGGAATTAACTTCACTTGGGCAAAGAGATCATTTTGTAGTAAAACTAGGGGAGTGCTCTACTGACTCTTTATGGACGATAACAGAATGTTCGCCATATGTTTGGCCTGTTACAGGTGATACATATAGTGCGTCAGGGGTTTATTATGATACCATTTCAAACACAATGTCGTGTGATTCAATTTCAATTCTTGATTTAACAATAAATACGGTTAATGTAGGAACAACGTCAAGCGGCATCACTATAACAGGAGATGCTTCCGGCACTGGTGTAACCTATCAATGGATAGACTGCGCGGATAATTCAGTAGTTTCAGGAGCTACCTCTCAGAATTTTACTCCAGAAGCAGATGGTGAATACGCGGTTATAGTTAATGATAATGACTGTGTTGATACTTCAGTATGTGTTACTATCGCAGGTGTAAGTCTTAAAGAGGAGAATTACGAAATCTTTGAAGTGTATCCAAATCCATCAAATGGAGAGGTCTTCATAACGACTGATCAAGTAAATTCAGTAGTAAGAATTTACAGCATTCAAGGCAATTTAGTTTTTGAAAAAACACTTTGGAATCAAACTACAGCTTTTGATTTAAGCGATCTTGAATCCGGCGTTTACCAGGTGCTTTTAATTAAGAATAATAAGATTTCTCAAAGAAAGTTAGTGATTCAGTAGAAATATTATTTAAGTAACTGGCTCGTGCATAAGAACGAGCCAGTTTTTATTATTTTTGGTCGTGCTGATTGCAAGCTGGAATTGAATTTTAATGAATGTGTTAATGGCAATGAACTTTTCTTTTTTAAGTAACTTTAGTTTTCTGTGAGAAGAGTGTTTAAGAACTATATTTTTCTTGTTTTCATTTTTTATTCTAGCGCAAATCAAGCTCAATCTGAATTGACTTATATCAAAAGTGAATTTACAGTAGCCGATAGTATTGCTAGTCAGTACAAATATTCTAGCGACGGTGTTCAAGATTCAATATTAATCTCATTGAAAGAGGAATGGAAAGGATCTGAAAAAACAAGCTTAATATATTTTGTTAAATCCAAGTTTGCCGCATCTAGTTCAAAATATAACACAGCCATTTCTGAGTTAGATTCAGCTTTAAGTTTAACTAAGACGCCTTTTTTTCGTGGGCAGTATCTCATATACAAAGGTTCACTATCCATTTTTGTTAACGATTTAAGTACCTCCTTGAATTCCTTGCTAAATGCTCAGAAAATTGCTGAAGATCTTGAAGATGATAAATTAAAATGTCAAGTGCTTATAGTAAGGGCGGAACTAAATCGAGTACTAGTCAAATATGATGCTGCCTTAAAGAATTTGGAGGAGGCAGAAATGCTTTTAGAACAGTCCGATTTAGAAATTTCATTAAAAATAAGGATCTATGATAGATATGCGGCTATTTATGCTTCAAAAGACGGGTCTGTTCCGGCTCGATACTATTCAATAAAGGCTTTGTTCTTGGCCGAGGAGATCGGTGACTTAAATGCTCAAGCCGTTTCACATAATGAGTTAGGCTTTAATTATGAACATTCAGGACAAATAGACTCTGCCATCTTTCACTACAACAAAGCAATAAATATATGGTCTGAGATTGATTCACCTGTTTACCTTTCGAATGTACTTGGAAATCTAGGTAGATTATATCAGCGAAACGATCAAAGCGATTCATCAGAATACTATTTACTATGGGCAGATAGGTTGATTAGAAACACCACATGGTATTTTACAAAAATCAGTGTTTACGGAAACTTATCAATTATCAATTATCACAAGGGTGATTCAGCAAAATTCTATAAATATCAATCAATGGAGCAACGCGCTCAAGCTGCCCTATCGAATTCTTCGGCTACAGATAATGTTGTTAGAATCGAAAAACAATTTGAGCAATCTGAAAACCTCAGAATAATAGAAAAGCAAGAGTCAGAAATTGAATTAAACAAGGCCGAAAGCGAGCTAGAAAAACGACGTGCAAATCAATTTCTAATTTTTACCATTATATCTTCCCTCGGCTTAATATGAGTTGTGTTATGGCTGCGTCAAACTATTAAGAATAGAAAGCACATCAGTAATATTAACAAGGAGTTAGAAGAAGCTATTGTTATTAAGGAAGGACTGCTAAAAGAAATTCATCATAGGGTGAAAAATAATTTGCAAATGATTTCGGGCTTGTTGACGATACAAGCTAAAAACACTTCAGACGAAGTTGCTAAACAGGCTTTACTCGATAGTCGTTCAAGACTTAAAGCTGTTTCCATGGTTCATAAAAGACTCTATGTAGGTGAAGGATATAATGAGGTTGATATTGAGAGCTTTTTAAAAGATGTAGTCAGTTCCTATGTCCATTCAGAATTAAGAAGTCAAGATATTTTTACGCTAGATCACGATGATTTTAATGTTCATATTGAACAGGCTGTACCGCTTGGTTTTGTGCTCCATGAGCTCGTTTCAAATTCCTTTAAACACGCTTGGGTTGGTGATGAAGAAAAGAAAATAGGTCTGACTATGCGTTTACATGATAGTGATTTAAAGGTGGTTTATGAAGATAATGGCAAGGGGCTGATTCCTAGTGAATTTGAAAGTTCTAACTCCTTAGGTCTAAAATTGATAAAACTCTTCGTAGTGAACCAATTAAAGGGTGAGTTTGAGGTCGAAGAATCAGAAGGATTAAAAATTAATTTCAGATTTGAATTAAGGCTAACATAATGAATTACAAAGTGTTAATAGCTGAGGATGATGTTTTAATAGCAGAGTCTTTAAAGGATTGTTTCGAGGAGCTTGGGCATACTGTGCTTGGTATAGTAACTGATAAGTATGAAGCTAAGAAGTATTTGGACTTACAGCCTGATATTTGTTTTTTAGACATTCAAATGCATGGCGTTAAGGAAGGCTTTAACATTGCCGAATTAATCAATGAAAAGTATAATATACCTTTCATGTTCATTACATCATATGCAGATCCAGATACAGTAAAGCAAGCCTCATTGCATAAACCATCTGGTTATCTTGTGAAACCGTTTGACGATAATGACGTTTTCGCTGCCCTTGAGATTGCCATGGCAAATCAGATCTCGAATCATAAGGTTGAATTGAAAGATGGGTTTTCTAGAATTAAATTAAATCCTCTTGATATTTACTTCGTCAAGTCAGACGACAATTATGTAGAGGTACATACCAAGGAGGGGAGAAAGGTTGAACGAAGCACCTTAGATCAATTTTTGGAAAAGTTACCCCCAATATTTCAACGATGTCACAGATCTTACTTAGTGAACACAGAACTGATTAAACGGGTAAATTCAAACGAGATTTTACTTCAGGATGGAATCAAGGTACCACTTTCAAAATCATATAAGGAGAAGTTCCGCTAAACAAAGAATAATTTAATCCCCGCAACAAGAAGAACCGCCGCCAACAGGTATTGAACGTGCAAGTTTTTAAGCTTTTTACTCCCAAGTAAACTACCACCAATAGCTCCTAAGAGAGCAGCTGGAATAATGTAAGTTATTTCTGAGGGAATCGATTGTCCCTGGTTCATAAGCCCCAAAATACCAGCAGCAGAATTCACAAAAATAAAAAGTGCCGAAGCCGCAGCTGTTTCTTTTGCACTTCCCCAATTTAAAAGTAGAATTAAGGGACTCAATATGATTCCTCCACCAATTCCAATCATCCCAGAGAAGAATCCAATTAACGCTCCCATAACAATTGCCAAAACTAGATTGACTTCTTTTTTATCCTCCTTCTCTTTTGGTTTTATCAGAAATAAACGAAGAACAGCCAAGAACATAAATCCTCCAAGTATTTGCTTGTACAATGTCGGATCTAGGATTAAGCGCCCTCCAAAATAAGCCGCTGGAACGGAGGTTATTGCAAATGGAAAAAATAGATTCCACCTGAAATGATTGTTCTTTTTGAAGTACCAAAAAGAAGTTCCTGCAACAACTAAATTGAGTGTTAAGGCAATAGGTTTCATAATGGCTGGGTCAAAGCTAAATAGAGCCATTAGAGCCAAATATCCACTTGCACCGCCATGACCAACTGCGCTATAGAGAACGGCAATAACAAATAAAATTCCGGTGAAGGAAAGAAGTATGGGTATGTCATTTATAACTTCCAGAAAAAAATGCTTTGTTTTTTAATCGATCAAACAAAGCTAAGAAGTCCTTGAATTGAATGAAGAAGATTAAGGACATAAATAACAAATCCGCACATCATAATGTGTAAGTACCACATTCGGAATAGAATCTTTGGAAATCTCAAATGGTCCAATGGAATTTAGTTGCCAATAATCTTGATGAGAATATCCAAAATCCGGCAATTGTAGAGAATCTGGCTCAATAGGTTCGGGCATAGTGGGTAAGTACTGACCAGGTGATAGATCTTTTCTCTTGTTTGAACTTACGATGCCGTATTTTCCAGCAGGAAGTTGAACTAAGAACTTACCCATAGAATTGGTTCTCACTGTTTGTACTACTTTAGGTTTTACGTGTTCGCCTAAATATTCAACAATATAAAATCTGGTTTCTGGAACGGGGTGCGGCAAATAGGCATCTTCTCTTAATTCAACTCCGCCTTGCGAGTATGAAACAAGTTGAACCGTTCCTTGAACGTTATAAACTTGACCTAAAACAGGTGATAAAATGATAAAAAATAAAATACTATAAAGAGTTTTCATGCAACGAAGTACATCTTTGAAAGCATTTAGTTCAAAATAGAAACAAGGTTGTTAATTGGATAACAACCTTGTTTCTCGCAAAAGAATACATAGCAAAACTATGAAATGGTTAATGACCGCTTACCTTAGCCATCAATATTCGTTCGGCGGTTTTAGTTGTGTCGTTGAAAGTTATTTCCGCCAAATGAACAATTCAAATGTATTGTCAATTCAGTTCTTAAACAATACCATTTAAATGGTAAATTACTTTTCTAAGATGATAGTGTGATAAATGCGCAAAACTTCATCACCTGCCTTACTCTTCACAATATCTTTGTTTTTTGAGGACTCTACAATGTTAAATTCAGTTTTACCAACTAGTTTTCCGAATCGTTCTAAGTTATATAACTCGAAGCCATATTTGGTGAATGGTAAAGTCTTCATAAAAGATTCATCAGCAAAACAAATGGAAAGCTTTCCTCCCGGTTTTAATACTTTATATATCTCCTCTAATAATTGATATGGTTTTTCCCAAAAATACAGTGTGTTTACAGTAAGCACATGATCAAACGTTTTTTCATTAAAAGGTATTTCCAAACCATTATATAGTTTAAAATCGGCATTTCCATGAGGCAAATACATTCTATTCATTTGACTGGCCTGTTTCTTCATTTCATTTGAAACTTCCAATCCTACGTATTTAAGGCCTGGCGCTATATCTAAAATAGATTTCACATGTCCTCCATTTCCGTGTCCTAATTCAAGAATAGTTTGGCCTTTTTGTAAATTTAATTTTCCTACGGCATGCCTAGTCATTGCAATATTCTTCTCATGCATAGAGTTTCCCATGCTTAAACCGTTCTCACCTTCGGGCATTCTTAATTGTGCAGCAATTTCCATTAAGTCTTTTTCGTCTAACATTTTTTTAGAGAGCTGAAATATTCTATTTAACAAGAGAAGATTCTTTAATTTTTATTTTTTCCGGAGTTAGGATCAAGTAGACCTGAGCTAAATAATTATAGATAGCTCTTTCCCTCTGCTTGGCTTCATTTTTAAAACTCTCGAACTCGTTCGGTGTAACACATTTTTCTGCAATGAGTTGAAGCATTGCACTAGCAATCGAGCGGTGAGTTGAAAGAAGTTGAAAGGTGTCATCCAGTTGATCGCTCAGACGAATTTGAGTCGATGTAGGTAGCTCATACATTAAGTAATCATATTCATCTTCAAATTCCTTCAAAATCAATAATATTTGATTGAATTCACCCAGCATAGAATCATTCTTGTAATTTCTTCGAATGCTCTTTCTCATCTCTTTAATTTGCTCAAGCATTATTATTGCCTTCATGGTTGTGACTATTTGAGAATAGGGACAATAAAGCTATGGGTTTTGAACTGACTGTACAATACCTTTTTTGAGGTAAACAAGAGGAAATTAAGGAGTGTTTTTAGAATTTTTGAAGTTGGTTCCAATCGTACCATTCTACTTTTCGAGTAAAGTTAGAGTAGGTAATTATTTGAACCGCATATTCCGAGCCAGGAGGAAAATATTTGGTGAAGGATTGGGCTACTCGCTGAAAATTGAAAATTTCGGGTGTTACAGCTATTTCTCCTTCATGAATGCTATAGGTAACTAGGTTTACTGTGCACCAATCATCTGAAATTAAAATGCACTCTTGCATGGATTCTGGAACATCTTGCATATAGCTTTTGTGAAAATATAAAGTAGCGGAAGGAACCGTGCCGGAATAAACATTCCATGAAAGATAAGAGAGCTGTGGCTTAAATAGGTTGACTGATGGGATAAGCAAAGTGAACAACACTATAATAAGTCCTGTTTTCAAACTCCATTCGAAATCCTTACCAACTGGACGAACTAAAAGAATCCCAAATGCAACCATTGCCGCATTCCATGGTAGAATGACATGGTTAAACCCGAAAACAAAGAGTATAGTGTAGATTACCCCTAAATGAAAAAGGATAATTACAACCCTTAATGGTTTGTGCCATCTATTAAATAGGATAAAAACTCCAATGAGGATTTCAATGAATGGACCTGATTTCGAGAGAAAGTCTAGCACGATTGTTTCTACAGCATAATTTGAATTCCGAATTAACTCAGGACAAATTTCATAGAAATAATAGGGGTTAAGCTTGTGAATTCCTGCCCATAAATAAATAGATGCGAATATAATCTTCAATACTTTTCGTTGATCCAAGTCTGATTTGAAGAAGATGACGACAAAAGCGAAGAGTAAATACTGGTAAAAGTAGGGTTGGAGCGCATTGAACTCGAAGAAGATAAACAAAACCCATATTACAAGAAAGGGGAAAGTAACATAAGCCTTTTGTCGAAACGCAAGTAAAAAACTGAATACGATTGCTCCAAAGAAA
Organism: Crocinitomicaceae bacterium; assembly: GCA_022447665.1. Classification (GTDB taxonomy): domain Bacteria; phylum Bacteroidota; class Bacteroidia; order Flavobacteriales_D; family Crocinitomicaceae; genus JAKVAQ01. The sequence goes on along the minus strand of JAKVAQ010000023.1, from coordinate 72,475 downwards.
AATAATGGCGTAACGCTTATTGAAAAATCTTTGAAACTGCTGAATAACGGAGTTGGTTCAAAAGATGTATTGCCCATAAAATGGTCCCAACCTATCATTAAATGGAAGATAGAGAATACTCCAACAAGGACTAAGACATCGCGATATAAACTTCGATTTTTGATTAGGCTAAAATAATGTATTCAATTCGTCATAGATATACTCCTCAGTAGCTTCTTCAGTATTACCAATGGCATCTTTGCCTCGCAATTTTTGAACCGTATGTGCTTTTAATTCTGTTCCTTGAGCTACATCACTAGCGAACTCAATTAGTTCTTCTTGCTTATCAAGATTTAACCAATCATCTTCAAATCCATTAATAATCACCGGCATTCTTCCTTCTTTGAGTTTTGGATTATTGTGTATTTTTCCCATGAGCTCATTGGCCCTCGTAGTTACTATAGTGAAAGTTGCTACGGCCTCACCCGTTGCTGGATTAGTCCATTTACTCCAGAGTCCTGCCAGACTTAGTGGCTCTTCAATCTTATTTGTGATGAAATGTGGATAGGTGTTCCCGCGAACATGTTTATGCTCGAAAAAACCATCAACTTGAATAATACAACGGTGTGCTCTTGCAGACTCACGAAATGAAGCTTTTTCGAATATAGTTTCTATTCTAGCATTCAGAGTATTGTTCCAAAACTTCTTGGCGTCTTCTTCTGATTTTGTCCATGAAGGGATTAGCCCCCATTGTGCTAAAAAAGGTTCTGCTGGACTTTCATTTCGGTATATGACTAAGTGTGGGTGAGAAAAACCAGAAGCGTGATGAAGATCTTGGACGTCCAACTCTTCCAAGGCCCTTTTAATTTTTTCATAAAGCGCCATGTCATTCTTGATATACGCAATACGTAGTTGAGATTCTAGTTTGGCCGAGATATCATAGCACATGACTTTTTCTTCTAAAAATAGGAAATAAAAAAAGCCCTCCCGAACTTTCGAGAAGGCTTTTTTGGGTGAATTGATGATACCTAGTTCAACATCGCTTGCATTCCGAATGCAGTCAAGAAATTATTGTAATCCTCCTTCACATTTGCGTTCGCTCTTTCTACAAAATCACCAGTCATACCATCAACTACGGTTCTAAGTGGTCTTTCTCCTTTTGGTGTTTCAATTAGTTTAAAAATTGCATCAGGAACCATTTGTGGGTTTGGCTTCATTTGCTCAAACATTTGTCCCATTCCTTCATTCACTTGATTTGGCACATTCGCTAACTCCCCGTATTCTGCTACCACACTCTGGTCAGAACCTTGAGTCGTTTTTGAAAAGATTTCAGTAGGAAAAGCCCCGGGCTGCACCAATGCAACATCTACTCCTAGTGGTCTAACCTCGTAATGAAGCCCTTCAGTTAATCCTTCAACGGCGAATTTTGTACTGTTATAAACAGTCATAAATGGTGCAGAGAATCTACCTAAAGCACTTGATATGTTTATGATTAAGCCTTCTCCTTGTTTTCTCATTTGAGGTAAGGCATTCTTTGTGGTTCTCCAAACACCTTTTAGGTTTACATTAAACATGTTTTCGATATCTTGTTCTGTATAAGCCTCGGTTAGTCCTCCTCCGAAATAACCCGCATTATTGACCAAAACATCAAGTCTACCTTCTTTTTCAATTACAGTTTTAATGGCTGCCTCCACTGTTTCAGGCTTTGTCACGTCTAATTCTAAAACTGAAATGTTTTCTGTGTTGTTAAGTTCATTTGCTCTTTCGGCATTTTTAGAAGTAGTATTACGCATGGTTGCATATACTTTATGTCCTTTTTCAGCGGCTCCTTTAGCGGTTAAATAACCAAATCCACTATTCGTTCCTGTGATTAATATTACTTTATTTTCCATTGTATATATATTGTTGTTTCTAAATGTTACTCAAAGTTACTATTAAAAGTATCTTTTTGTAACTTATATTGGTTTTATCGGGAAAAAAGTGGTTACTTTGGTGTAACAAACAGAGAAAAATGAAGACTTGTAGCAATCCACTTTGTCCATTAACCCAAGCATTAACAGTGATAGGGGGTAAATGGAAGCCTGTTATTATCTATCAATTGTATCGTTCGTCAAAGCGTTTTGGTCAATTAGATGTGGCTATTCCAGGAATTTCGCGTAAGGTCTTAACCTCACAATTAAATGAGTTGCTCTCAGATCAATTAATTTCTAGACAGGCCTACAACGAAAGTCCACCGAGAGTGGAATATCAACTTACTGATAAAGGGAAAGAACTGATACCTATTTTTAGTTCAATTGCCGATTGGGGAGGTTATTTGGTTGAAGAGTATAAGTTGGATTTAGCGAAGGGCTAACTGCCAATATGATCAGGATATTCTTTATACCTGATTAAGATTATTTTCTCTTGATTTATCTTTCTATACCTTGGCTTATAACAACTAAGGCGAACTAAATATGATTTATTTCAATAAACACCTAGCTTTTCTTTATTACGAAATGGCCATTGCGGATGAGAATCTGAACCTCGAAGAAAAAGAAGAGATATTCAAAATTATTAATGCCGTAAAGATTTTTGATCATTCCGAAGAAGAGAAAGAGGAGATGTATGGTGTATTACGTGTCGCAATTGCAGATAAATTAAATAGCGAGCAAGCGTTCAAATCTTTTGAGAAGTATTATTATGAGAATAATACGTTTTTTGACGATTCGCTAAAAGCTCAAATATTAGAAGCTTTGGATGGAATTGCATTGGCCTCTCACGGAAGAAATAAAAGTGAATCTGTTTTTTACTCAAGACTTTTTTTACTTTTTGAAAAATAATTGAGCGGAATAAGCATACTGAAAGACAAAAAGTCCGAGACTTTAATTCTTCCCAGACTTTTCTATTCCCACAGCCATATGGGCGTATTTTATAAAAACAAAAAAGCCCAGCTAATGCTGAGCTTTTTGCGGTCCGGAAGATTTTTGAACCTCCAAAATAATCCGAAGGTTTGAAGCACTTTCAGATGTTTTATTGAATAGCTTGAACTGCCCTTGAAACTATATCCGCAACGAAACCCTTCTGCTAACGGCATTGTTCTGAGTGACATTTATTAATTTTATTCTTAATGAATGAAGTAGAAATAAAGTCAGTTATTGAAAGATATTCGGCAATTTCCCCTGCCTCGTATGAGGAGTTTTTAAAAGGTTTGGAGGAATTATCGGTATCGAAAGGCACTGATTTTATCCGAAAGGATGGACGAGAGTTCTACGAATACATAATACTTGATGGAATATGTAGAAGCTATTTGATTAATCCATCCGGTGATGAGGTAACTATTTCCCTTTTCGGGGATCAATCCGTCTTATCGCCATACATTACCCGAACTCGAGAAGGTCTTTCAACATTGAACTTTCAAGCAATAACAGATACAAGGATGGTGAAGTTCTCAGCTTCGGATTTTGAGGAGTTAATGGTGCAGAATCTGGAATTCAGAGAGTGGGGAAACGAGGTTCTAAAACATGAACTGGCTATGAAAGTTTCGCGCGAAATTGATTTGGCATCTATCACGGCAAAAGAAAGACTATTCAAGTTTAGAGAATTATTTCCTATGTTCGAAAATCTGATACCACATCCTATTATAGCTTCCTACCTTGGTATCACAAACGTGTCTCTAAGTAGATTGAGGAAAACAACCATGTAAGCTCTTTTTAACAAATGTTAATGTGAGGCTTTTTTACATTGGCAAATTTTGTCGTGAACTTAAAAATTAAAGAACATGACAACATTAGAATCAATTACTCAAAAGAAATTTCCTGTATCCCTGTACTTGATCCTTGGTGCTGCTTTAATCGGCTTATCGCATGTAACATATGGAGTAGACTATTTAGGGTGGTTTGCTTCAGTACCCTTCTTATTATACTTGTCGAAGACCAATGGATTTAAATCACGTTTGTTATTTTTCCTGGCGTTTTTCTTAGGATGGTCGCTGGCAATTTACAAGATCATTTCAGACCCAATACCTGCGGTTCTTCTAGTCCTATATTCGTTGCCAATTTCCATAATGCAGTTTTCTGGCTACATAATTTGGGCAAGAACTAAAAAGTATCGTATGGTATTATTTCCACTGATGATGGTAATTCTTGAATGGATACAGTACACATATACCCCTTTTGCAAGTTGGGGAGCTGCGGCATATACCCAACTTGACTCTCCTATAATTGCCCAATCTGTTTCCTTATTTGGTATTGCTGGGCTAAGCTTCATAATTTACTTCATGAACGCTGGGATAACTGAGGTGATTCTGACGAAAAAAATCAATAGGATAGTGGCACCAGCGTTGGTTCTTACTGTGCTTCTGCTTTGGGGAAGTTTCAGATTAGACAATTCTAGAGCGGTAGGAACAGAGACTATTACCATTGCTGCCATAGGCACAGATTCAGACATTGGCGGATTACCACTCCCTGAGGCAGAAAAAAATCTCTCTGATATAGCCGGAGTATTTAATCGAACTAGAATTGCTGCCTCACAAGGTGCTGAACTAATCGTTTGGAACGAAGCGGCATTTTACATCTTAAAAGAAGATGAAGACAGTTTGATTAAGTCAGTTCAAGATTTGGCTTTAGAAGTTAACTCGACCATTGTTGTAGCTTATGTGGTACCTACCCAAGAGGAGGAGTTTAAGTACGAAAACAAATATCTATTCGTAACAAATACAGGGCATATTGATCATAGCTACCTTAAACATGAACCTGTTCCAGGAGAACCTGCAATAAAAGGAACATCAGAACAAAAGGTTGTAGCTCAAAAGGGTGTTAATATTGGTGGAGCAATTTGTTACGATTATGATTTTCCGCATGTGGCTGGTGAGAACAAAAAGGCCGGATCCGATGTGGTTGCCTTACCATCTTCTGATTGGAGAGGTATTGATCCAATTCATACACAAATGGCCGCTTTTAGAGCAATCGAGCAAGGATACTCTGTGGTAAGGTCTACTAGGTTCGGTTTATCCGCAGCTATTACACCCTATGGTGTTATGAAAGCTCAAATGAGCAGCTTTGATAACAACGATAAAATACTCGTTACCGATCTCCCATCTCAATCGGTTACCACACTATACTCAATTATCGGAGACTTGTTTATTTGGCTGTGCATTGGCCTATTGATCATCTTGTGTTATTTAGAATATAAAACAAGGAAACCTGCAGAAAACTTATAATTCCGTCCGTAAGAAAAAAAGAAACTCCAAAGTTGTGGATACTTTAAAAACAAAAAAGCTCAGCTAATGCTGAGCTTTTTGCGGTCCGTATCCCAAAAGGTTTCGGGACAAGCTAAGATTCGAACTCGTCCCCAATACTTTGGGGATGACAGGCAGATATTCTATTTCAGATGATTTCTGCTGCTATCAATCAAGTACTTTATTTGTGAATGGGAATATTTTTTAATGACTTTTTCTCTCTTGAGTGCTGAAGACTTACTAGGAAATTCTTCTATGAATACTAATTCCCATGGTAAGAACTTTTTAGTGTACTTACTTTTTCCAGCATTATGTTGATTTAACCCCGTGTGTGGATCTTGAGAAAAGCCCTTATAATACTTGTCGGAACTTCTGCTATATAGTACATAAACCTAGAACATCAATAAAACAAAAAAGCCCAGCTAATGCTGAGCTTTTTGCGGTCCGGACGAGACTCGAACTCGCGACCCCCTGCGTGACAGGCAGATATTCTAACCAACTGAACTACCGGACCAAGAAATTTTTTATTGCTTCATCGTTCAGAAGCGAATACAAAAGTAAATAAATATTTAATTCATACAAACGAAGGAGAAAAAAAAATCAAATTATTTTCTGTCGCTTTATTAAGTATTGCTGTAATAAGAAGTTAAATCCCTCATTTATATCACATTCGATAAAGTCAATACCAAATTGCTTACACTTTAATTGAAGTGCTTCTTTTTGTTCTTTCACCTTTTCAGTGTAAAAACTACGCACATCATTCGGTTGAAGCTTGATTTTTTCTCCTGTTTCCAAATCCACGAAAGTGGTTGGTTTGTTCGGGAATTCTAGATCCAACTCATGCTTTTTATCTACAACATGAAATAATACAACCTCGTGTTTATTATGTCGAAGATGCAAAAACGCATCCGTCATTTCCTCAAGACTCTCATTGCTAAAGAAATCGGAGAAAATTAAAACTAATGATCGTTTATGATTATTCTCGGCTACTTCATGAAGCACATCTTTCAGTAGGGTGCTTTGATTTAACGCCTCCTTTTGTTGCTTCATTAATTGCTCTAATTCATGATAGAGGTACTTATGATGTGCTTGTGACGTCTTTATGGCAGTATCAATTCTAATTTCCTGATCAAATGCAGTCAAACCAACACCATCTCTTTGTTTCTTTAAAAGTTCGATTAAAGAAGCCATTGCGTAAATACTAAAACCTAGTTTATTCAAAGGTGATTTATCCGTTACTTCAGGAAAGTACATAGATGAAGAAATATCCAATAATAATCGACAGCGAAGATTGGTTTCTTCTTCATAACGTTTTACAAAGAGCTTATCGGTTTTACCGTAAAGTTTCCAATCAATGTGCTTCGTAGATTCACCTGAATTATACAATCGGTGCTCTGCAAACTCTACAGAAAATCCATGAAAAGGAGAGCGATGCATACCCGTTATAAACCCCTCGACAACCTGTTTAGCGATAAATTCTAGATTACCGAATTGTGCTAGTTCTTGAGGATTAATTTTGCCGTAATTTATGGCCATACTCAAATATACGTTAAAATGAATATATTTAGTGCCAATAAAGAGGAATGACAACTACCAAGGTTAGAAATTGTGAGTATTGTGGTGCAGAGATCCATGGAAGAAGTGACAAACGCTTTTGTTCAGATTACTGTAGAAATTCCTATCACAATGAACAGAATAAGGATTCATCCAATTACATGCGTAAGGTGAATAATATTCTAAGACGAAACCGTAGAATATTGGCACGCCATAATCCTAACGGTAAAGCCAAAATTCAAGGTGCACTTTTAATGGAGGAAGGCTTTAACTTTGCTTTTTTTACAAATGTATACGAAACCAAAAAGGGTGGTAAATATTATTTCTGTTACGATCAAGGATACATCAAATTAGATGATGGATGGTATGCCTTGGTAGTGAAAGAATCCTACGTTAAATAGTTCGATCTAGAACTTGGCCATTGTTCTTTCTTCTTCCATTTCAACGAAGTCTGCCATAGCCATATAATCATCTTCTTCGTTCTTTTTTAGAAAAGTCTCTTTCTTGTCCATGTCGATTTTGTAATAACAATAGTGCTGTTCCGTGCATCCTTCCCAAACTACTACTTCACCAATTGCAAATTGGGCAAAGCTTTCTTCGTAATCAAAGAATTGGCTCATCCCACTTGGACAACGGCTGAATATTTCGCCTTCATCATATGAAACAAAACGACTTAATTCTGGAGACATCTTTTCATCAAAATGTTCCCAAACATCTTCTTCCGTAAATGTAAATTCACTTTCTTCTCCATCAACTGTAGTTACAGAAGAATAATCTACCGTTTCGTATTCCGATACGAATTCAGAACCTGAATGCCCATTTGTAAGAGACATTAAACCAAAAGCAGCAACAAAAACTAGTGTTGCACTTGTAAACAATACGATGAGTGACTTTTTCATAATCTCAATTAAGTTAGTGATTTAAATTTAATTTTCAAATATAATTCTATGATTATTAGGTTAATAAGCCAACTAATCCAGGCTGTACTCACCACTACAAAATGGTCAGAAAATCCAAAATTTGGGATGGACATAGCAGGAACTAATAATCTTAATGTGACGGCGGAAAATGACATGGCATAACTTCGATACATCCATTTCTCGTGGCTTCGGATCTTTTTATTCTTAGCAGCAACTACTGCCAAATAAGTGGTCAAAAACCATGTTATACTCATTAAACTAAATCCAATAGTAGACCATAATCCACCCTCGGCATAGAAAGCCATAATTAACCCTGTTGGTGCCGCGAAGCCTAATATTGTAAACACATAGATTCTTCCAATTATTCTATGAACTTCTAGGTATTTATTCCTCAACCATTTTAAGAATTGAAAAGGGCCTATTAACATTACCAATATTCCAGTCCCCACGTGAATGTAAAAGCTTGTCATCCAAAAATTATTGGAGATAAGACTTTGTTTTACATTTAAAAAATTCAAGTTGGTATCGAATGAAAAATACAATGCAGTTATGTAGGCCAAAAAAAGCGAACAAAAGGCAATAACTGCCCAAAGAGTGTATTTTAATGCGATCGTCATTGTAGGTCTGTACAATTTAGGACATTAAAAGTTCGAAGAGAAATTCTTTTAGAATATTTAACAAGTTATAGATTAAGGCGTCCGAGCGGAGTCGAGGACCCATTTCTTCAATGCGCAATTTAATTTGATTTGTTAATTAGAGGTGCACTTGGGAGGCTGAGCTGCGGTTTGGTGAGTGTTATGCTGAGTTTGTCGAAGTACTGGTCGAACTATCGAAGTCACAAAAAAAAGTCCTCCCCCTCAATTCCCCTCCAAAGGAGTAGGGTTAAGATAGTCTAGAAATTTTTTTAATTGCTTCGAAAGCATCTAATTTGCGTTGGGCATTATTACCCTTGAGCACCAGATAATTTGCTTCTCGTATGTCTAACTCTTCAATGATTTTATTCGCAAAATCTTCAGCGTTATAGTCTTCCTGGTATTTAGCTTTTGGCCAACAAACAAGGTACAGGTCAAACTCTTGCTTGTGCCATTCTTGAATTATGTATGAACTGCATTTCCCAAATTTGATTTCTGACCAAATTTTGAGGTAAAGCATTTCAGTCTCAGTAATGAGGTATTTTTTAGGATTCAAAAATTCCATGAGCATTTTTTGCCCACGACCTATTTCTTCGAGATTTTCAAAGTTGAATTCTCTCTCGCGTTGTTTAAGAAATTGCTCAGAAAAATCATCGGCAAATGCCTCGTCTAGTTTTTCAGAAACATATTCTGAAATAATGGATTTTCCGGAATTTTTAGGACCTGTAATCGCAACTTTAAGCATTCGTTATGCTTTCTTAAATGACGCATGGAATTGCGTAAGTGCATCAGTAATTCTTTTGAATTCATTTTTCACTTGACTCACTCCGATAGCTCCTCCCCAGTATCCTTTTTCATCTTTAATGAAATTCAATACCGTTGTGTTACCATCAGCAACTACTGTTACTTTCCAGGTAAAACGTTTTACAAAAGCACCAAATAAAATTCTTAAGGTTTTGTTTCCTTTACCGTAAATGGCATTTTCAGGTGTCCCCGATTCTAATTTATATCCTTTTCCTAATAGGTATTTTTCAACTTTCCCGCTTAATTCTTCAACGTTAGTGTCTTTAAAACGGTACATAGCATTGTCTTTGGTGATTGACACGTCTTGGTCAATCCCTTGGTCTAATACTTCTTCCATAGAGTTAGTTTTTTGGTTAGTCCCAGATTCTTTCTTCCTCTAATTTAATTTTTTCTCCGAAAAAAAGGCGAGAAGTGGCTTCAAAAGATAAAGTGTAATCAGAAATACAGAAGACTTTTTTACCTTCTTTCTTTCGCTTAGAAAGTAATTTTTTCTTTTTAAGAAGTGTTTTTGTGTACTCAGCAACTACTGTTGCGGAGTCGATTACTTCTACTTTATTCTTAAAGAAGTTTTCTACCTCAGGTTTGATTAAAGGGTAATGGGTACAAGCTAATATTAAGGCTGAAATAGATTTTAACTGTTTGGCACTTAAATAAGAGTTAATGATCGTTTGTGAAATATTATTGTTGAAGAATCCCTCTTCAATCATTGGTGCTAAAAGCGGCGTGGCTGTCTGAGGAACGCTCAATGTTTCATTCGCTTTTTTAATTTTACGCGGGTAGATCCGTGACTTAATAGTTCCTTTAGTAGCGATAATACCTACACTTTGATCATGGTATTTTTTACTACAATATTTCACCGTAGGGTCAATAACATTGATTATTGGAATGGCTGGATGACGTTTCTTTAAGATTTCATAGGCGTGGGCAGAAGCCGTATTACAGGCTATTACTATCGCCTTACAATCTTTTCCTACAAGGAAGTCCGAAATGCGCTTAGAGTATAAGCGAATGGATTCCTTACTCTTGTCACCATAGGGTAAATGAGCTGTATCCCCAAAATAAATGAAGTTTTCATTTGGAAGTGCTTCAGAAATTGCTTTCGCAACCGTTAAGCCCCCTATACCTGAATCAAAAATGCCAATTGGTCTATCCACTGGTTCTAAAGGTATAAGTTTTTTGTCTTTGAAATAAAAAATCCCCGCCGTAAAGACGAGGATTAATATTATTTAAGGGACCTGATCTATTATCCGCCAGTCTCCATCTTAAGCATTTCTGCTTTAACCTCTTCTGTTAAATCAAGACCACCATTTACATAGAGTAGCATGCTTTCATCAATAACGTAAGTTACATTATGGCGTTCAGCTACTAAATCAATAGCTTTCTTCAAATTAGTTTCAATAGGATCGTACATACGTGCATTTAAGATCTCTAAATCTTGCTGTAACGTTTGTCTTTTTAATTCAATAATTTGAGACTGTTCTTGAATTTGCTTTTCACGTAATTCTTGCATGATTACTGAAAGCGTTTCTTTCTCTTCAAGATATGTGTTGATTTGTGTCTCTAATTCTATCTCCATATCAGTGATCGTTTTCTGACCATCTTCTAGGAACTTTTGAATTTCTTTATCTGCTAGTAATTTAGAAGGCAAGCTATCAATTACCTCTAAATAGTTCACATGTGCAATTTTTGCGTCTTGCGCGTTTGTGTTAAAAGCGCAAAGAGTTAGTAAGAGGGTTGCTATAAAAAATATATTTCGCATGATGTCTAATTAATTTGTTTATCTAGTTATTATCAACTTTAATGCCCATTTCCTTAATTACCTGATCACTAATATCATACTTAGGGTCAGCGTAGAGCAAATTTGACTGATTCGCCTTGTCAAAAACAAAGGCAAAGTTTCTTTCTGAAGCTATTTGCTGTATAGCATCAAATATTCTGTCCTGAATAGGTTTTATTAATTGTTCTCTTTTTACAAATAGATCTCCACCAACACCAAAGCGCTGTTTTTGAAGCTCCATTGCTTTGTTTTCCATGTCTAGAATTTCCTTTTCTCTTTGCGCCTTAATTTCGGCAGGTAAAAGAATAGCTTCATCTTGAAATTCTTTTCTTTTTTGCGCTACCAATTTAAACTGCATTTCCACTTCATTTTGCCATTCTTCAGAAAGTCTATTTAACTCTTCTTGAGCAGCTTGATATTCAGGAACGTTATCTAAAATATATTGGGTGTCTACGTAAGCATAACGTTGTGCTAGACCCACTGATGAGAGACCCAATAAGAAAACGAATGTTATTAATAAATGCTTCATAATACGTTGTTTGTATGCCGAAGAGGCTGCGAATTTACTCTTTTTCCTTTATAATTCTCCAATACTCATACCAATTATAGGGAAGAGCGTAAATGCAGGTTTACCTAATGCTGATGGATCGTTTGGTCCACCAAATCCATCATGAATAGGATCTAATGGGTCAAATCCCCAACCTATATCTACTCCCAGTAGACCAAACATAGGTAAGAAGATTCTTACACCAACACCAGCTGAACGTTTAACATTGAACGGGTCAAAATTTGAAAATCCATCATACGTATTTCCTGCTTCTAAGAACGCTAGTCCATAAATAGTTGCGTTTGGATTTAATGATAACGGATATCTAAGTTCCATAGTATATTTTGCAATAACTGTTGCTCCTGTTAATGGTGAAACGGAGTTTTGTCCATCATAACCTCTTAAGGCGATTAGCTCTCGTCCGTCAAACTGCCATGTACCATTTAATCCACTACCACCAAGGTAAAAACGTTCAAATGGAGAATAACCTTTTGCTGAGTTATACGCTCCTAGGAACCCAAATCCAAAACGAGTTTTTAAAACGAGCTTGTTTTGCTTGTCTAAGGCTGTATACCACTCACCCGTAAACTTTATTTTGTAGTATTCTGCGTACTTGTAGCGCTCCTGTGCCGTAAGGGTAGGGTATTCGTCATCCGCAATTCCATCAAAGCTTGAGTAAGGCAATGTAGCTTTTGTAGTTAATGTGAAAATTGAACCAGAGCTAGGATAAAGGGGTTGGTTAACAGAGTTTCTAGAAAGCACACCTTTTAAAGAAATGTTATTCGAAAATCCATCAGAGAAAATAAAGAATTGCGAACCTGTTAAATCATAATACTGGTAGTTAAGTTCTCCGTATATCTGGAAATAATCATCAGGCCATTTTAAACGGGTTCCCAAACCAATACCAACTGATGTAATTGAAGTTCTTGAATAGCCAGGAGAATCCTTCTGTCCACTGGACAATAATGAATGCGTACCGAAAATAGTCAATGAAGTTGGTTTTTTTCCACCTAACCAAGGTTCTGTGAATGATAAGTTATACGATTGGAAACCAGGGCCAAATGTTTGACCTCTCAAGCTTAAACGCTGCCCATCTCCTGAAGGTAGCGGTTGCCAAGCTGATTTTTTAAAGAAGTTTTTGGTAGAAAAGTTGGTGAACGAAAGTCCTAAAGTACCAATGAGTCTTCCTGCACCAAAACCACCTGAAAGTTCAATTTGATCGGATGATTTTTCCACTACCGTATAAACAATATCTACAGTTCCGTCCGCAGGATTTGGAATAGGGTTTACCTGCATTTGTTCTGGGTCAAAATAACCAAGATTAGCAAGTTCTCGCTGAGTTCTAATGATGTCATTTCTGTTGAAAAGGTCACCAGGTCGCGTACGTATTTCACGAAGAATTACATTGTCGTTAGTTTTTGTGTTTCCTAAAATTGAAATGTCACCAATTCGGGCTTCTTTCCCTTCTTGAATCCTCATTTCGTAGTAGATATGATTATTCTCATCAATGTACATTTCTACAGGAGCAATGTTAAAGAACAGGTATCCGCGGTCCATGTATAGTGAAGTAATATCTCTACCATCTAAGCTCATGTAAAGTCTTTCCTCTAGCAGCACCTTGTTGAATGGATCACCAAAATTGATTCCTAGCACTGTATCCAATAATCCACTACTGTACTTGGTATTCCCTATCCAAGAGATATCTCCAAAGTAATACATATCACCTTGGTCAATTGTTAAATCAATTCCGATAGAGCTGCTGTCTACATCATAAATGGTGTCAACAACAATTGCAGCGTCTCTGTACCCTAAAGCATTATATCGCTCTAGAATGGCAAACTTGTCTCTTTCGTAGGCGGTTTGGTTAAATTTAGATCTAGAAAAAATTCGAGCTATACCTTTTTGTTTTGTATCCTTCATGGCTTTTCGTAGTCCGCCATCAGATACAGAACGTTTCATTTTCCATTTCTTTAAAAAGGAAGCATCATCAGGAATAGATCCTTCAGCTAACTCATTACCAAAGAAACTAATATGATCAATCTTAATCTTCTCACCTTTTAATACTTCGATAACAAAAATGCGAGAATTGAAATTAGCAGTATCTACGAGTTCCTCAACATTAACAACAGTCTTTAAAAAACCTTTCTCTTGATAGAATCCACGGACGGTGTTTTCTGTATTTTGCTTTAGTGATTCCGTAATTGTTTTACCAGTGTATAAATCAATAATCTCACGAATTTTATCTGCCTCACCACGGCTAACATTGCCGTTATCTTTGAATTTGAAATAAGAAAGTTTTGGACGACCTACAAGAGCTATTTCAATTCTAACTTCTCCACCTGGTATCGGTTCATAGTAAATCTCAACATTTGAGAATAGTTCTTGCTCCCAAAGCTTTTTTATAGCGTTGGAAATATCATCACCTGGAATTGTAATTTCTTTACCTGGTAAAAGTCCGGAGATTAATCGAATTGCGTCGTGCTGGTAATAATCAACCCCAGTAATTACTGTACTAGCAATTGTGTACTTTTTTGGGTTCAGATAATCATCATCTCCTCCAATCGTATTACCACTGAATCCACCGCCTATTTGAGCGTTAGAAAGATTCGTAGAAACGAGTAGCACTAAAATTATTTGAAGGAGTCTTCTCATTAACTATTATCATTTACCTGAGAACTAATCATACCAAAGCGTCTTTCTCTATTTTGGTAAGCATAAATGGCTTGGAAGAAATCTTCTTTCGTAAAGTCTGGCCAATACTTTTGAGCAAAGTGAAGTTCACTGTATGCTAATTGCCATAACAAGAAATTAGAAATCCTAATCTCGCCGCTAGTTCTAATCATTAGTTCAGGGTCAGGGATACCTGCTGTATAAAGGTTATTTTGGATTAATTCATCCGTAATGTCATTTAAACCTATAGTTCCGCTTTTTACATCTGCAGCAATTGCCTTAATCGCTCTTCTTATTTCGTATTTAGAAGAATAGTTCAAGGCAAGGATTAAATTGGTTCCTTTGTTTTTGGAAGTCTTTTTGATTGCTTCTTGAAGTTCGAATCTACAAGCATCAGGAAGTTCGTTTGTATTCCCAATGGTAGTTAAACGAACGTCATTATTGTGCAGAGACTCTACTTCACCTGCAATCGTTTTTACTAACAAATCCATTAGTCCTTCAACTTCTTCTTTTGGTCTGTTCCAGTTTTCGGTTGAGAAGGCATAAAGTGTAAGATGTTTAACGTTAATCTCAGACGCAGCAGTTAAGGCCTCGCGAACGGCTTCAACTCCAGTAGCATGTCCAAACAAGCGCATTTTTCCTTGCTCTTGTGCCCAACGACCATTACCATCCATTATAATGGCAACGTGGGAAGGGATGCGGTTTAGGTCTAATTTATCTTTAACACTCATTAGTATGGAGGCAAATTTGCCACTTTTTTTTTACCCTGCAATAGCCTGAGAACGTTATAATTCGCAAATCATTGCGCTTTTAACAAGGATTAACACAAAAAAAGGGAGTGAAAAATCACTCCCTTAAATTGAATTATTTTCCTGTTACTCCGCTAGGAGCATTATTTTATTCTCTTTTACTTCAATGACTCCACCATTGATTTCAAAAGAAAATGTTTCATCGTTCTTGTGTGATTCATTTAATGAACCAGCTTCCTCCTCATCGATGTTGGCGTTTTCAGCTACAACTTGATCTACTTTAACAGTTCCTTTGCTCAATGCAGAGATTAAGGGTGCGTGGTTATTCAAGATACCGAAAGAACCATCCAATCCTGGAAGTTGAACGTGAGTAACGCTTCCTTTGAATAATAGTTGGTCTGGAGTAATAACTTCTAAAAGCATGTTTTAAAATTATTTTTGTTCAGCTAACATTTTCTCACCAGCTTCAATAACGTCTTCGATTGTTCCTTTAAGGTTGAAAGCCGCTTCTGGGTATTGATCAACTTCACCATCAAGAATCATGTTAAATCCTTTGATCGTATCTTTAATATCAACTAATACACCCGCTAAACCTGTAAACTGCTCAGCTACGTGGAATGGCTGTGATAAGAAACGTTGAACACGACGAGCTCTGTGTACTACAAGCTTATCTTCTTCAGAAAGCTCATCCATACCAAGAATCGCAATAATATCTTGAAGCTCTTTGTATCGTTGTAATGTTAGTTTAACTCTTTGAGTACAGTTGTAATGATCATCACCTACAATCTCTGGAGTTAAGATTCTTGAAGTTGAATCCAGTGGATCAACCGCAGGGTAAATACCTAACTCAGCAATCTTACGTGAAAGTACTGTAGTCGCATCTAAGTGGGCGAAAGTCGTTGCTGGCGCCGGGTCAGTTAAGTCATCCGCAGGTACGTATACCGCCTGAACCGATGTAATTGAACCGTTTTTAGTTGAAGTAATACGCTCCTGCATAGCACCCATTTCAGTGGCTAATGTAGGTTGGTAACCTACCGCTGAAGGCATACGTCCTAATAGTGCAGATACCTCAGAACCTGCTTGTGTGAATCGGAAGATGTTATCAACGAAGAAAAGGATATCGTTTCCTTTACCGTCTCCTTCACCATCACGGTAATATTCCGCCATAGTAAGACCAGATAATGCCACACGAGCACGTGCTCCAGGAGGCTCATTCATCTGACCAAATACGAATGTCGCTTTTGAATTCTTTAATTTCTCTTGATCAATTTTCGAAAGGTCCCATCCACCATTCTCCATTTCATGCATAAAGTCTTCACCGTAATCGATAATTCCTGACTCTAACATTTCACGAAGAAGGTCGTTTCCTTCACGAGTACGCTCACCTACACCTGCGAATACAGATAAACCAGAGTAAGCTTTTGCAATGTTGTTAATTAACTCCTGAATAAGTACTGTTTTACCAACACCAGCACCACCAAATAATCCAATTTTACCACCCTTTGCGTATGGCTCAATAAGGTCAATTACTTTAATACCTGTAAAAAGTACCTCTGTTGCTGTTGAAAGGTCTTCGAATTTTGGCGCTTCACGGTGAATTGGTAAACCATCTTCTTTGGCTACATCACCAATACCGTCAATTGCGTCACCAGTTACGTTAAAAAGACGTCCCTTAATCGCTTCCCCTTTAGGCATTTTAATAGGTGCACCAGTAGAAACAACTTCCATACCTCTTGTGAAACCATCAGAAGAATCCATCGCGATACTTCTAACTGAATCATCTCCGATATGCTGCTGAACTTCAAGTACTACCACTGTACCGTCTGTTTTCGTTACCGTTAATGCATCTAATATGTTCGGAAGCTCAACTCCTTTGTCAAAGCTTACATCAATAACAGGTCCAATTACCTGTGAAACCTTACCTTTAATTGTAGACATTTCTGTATTATTTTATTCAGGCGTTACTTATAAATTTGGCGCAAAGGTAATTCATTTTATGTGGTTGGTTAATAATTTTGATACTTTTTTATCTAATTTTGAAGTGGATTAGTCGAAAAACTGAAAATCACTCACTTGAAAGTACATCACGAGAACGCTTCTAGCTTTAATATCAAGAATCCTGTTCTTACTTTAGGAACATTTGATGGAGTTCATAAAGGCCATCAAGCAATTATTCAAAGACTTAATGAACAGGCGCGAGAAATAGGAGGGGAGAGCGTTGTTTTAACCTTTAATCCTCATCCTAGGATTGTATTGAATCCAGACGATCATGGTTTAGAATTAATTCAACCAATAGAAAAGAGGATTAACGAGCTTTCAAATATGGGGGTCGATCATCTCATTCTTTTTCCATTTACGATGGAGTTTTCCAGAACTACTGCTTTAGATTTTGTGAGAAGAGTTTTAGTGAATCAAATTAATGTACATACGCTGAATATTGGCTACGATCATCATTTTGGTAGGAATCGTGAAGGAAATATAGAGTTGATGAAAAACCTTTCAGAAGTGTATGATTTTAAAGTGGAAGAAACTTCAGCCCTAGAGGTCGATGGTATAAAAATTAGCTCAACAAAAATTAGAAAAGCGATTAAGGAGGGAAGGATTAAGGAAGCAAACTCTTTTTTGAGTAGAACCTTTTCAATTGAGGGACGAGTGGAGACAGGAAAGGGCCTTGGAAAAAACTTAGGGTACCCAACAGCTAACTTGAAGATTTTCGCACCGTATCAACTTACACCAACAGACGGGGTTTATGCCGTTATGGTGAAAGTAAATGGAGGCATGCACCAAGGTATTATGAACATTGGAACCACTCCAACAGTATCTGATGGTGAAAATAGAACTTACGAGGTGCACATTTTAGATTATGAGGAAAACCTTTATGGCAAGGTAGTTGAGGTATTCTTTGTAGAAAAAATAAGGGACGAAATGAAATTTGATTCTGTTGAAGCCTTAATTGATCAGATTAAAAAAGATGAAGTTAAAGCAAGGAATATTCTTGTTTCTGAGTTTATTGGTTAGCGTTTCGTTGGCGCAATCAAACAAAACCTATTATTCGCTAGAGGAGGCCCTGGCTGTTCCCGCTGATAGTGTCTTTAAGCTCGATTTGTCCAAATCAAAATTTAAAGAGTTTCCTAACGAGATTTTTACTTTTCAGAATTTAACTTGGCTAAATCTATCAAAAACTAAGTTTTCTGAATTGCCGCAAGATTTTTATTTTCCAAAATTGGAGCATTTAGACTTATCAAAAAATGACTTTGGAGATTTTCCTGAGGAAATATGTCAAATTAAAACCTTGAAAGTACTGCATCTCCAAAAGAATCATATTGCAGAAATACCTTCATGTATTAGTAATTTAACTCGTTTAGAGCATCTTGATTTATGGTTTAATCTTGTAGAAATAATTCCAGAAGAATTTGCTCAACTAAGGGCGTTGCGTTTTGCCGATTTTAGAGGTATGAGTTATTCGAATTCAATGCAAGAGGAGTGGCGTAAGAAAATGCCTTGGGTTAAGTTTGAGTTTGATTTAGGCTGTGATTGTGGGAACTAATTCATCCAACCATCTAATTGCAACTTCTCTTTCCTTAAAAATTTTAGACGGATACGGTGGTTTGTGATAACGGATATAAACCTTAGCTAATAATCGTATAGGAAGATTATTAACGAGTAAAACTGATCCAATAACCAGTTTTCTCGATGGAGCTTCTTTGGCTAAATAGTTTAAAGCACCGCCTGTAATATTTGAATTTATATTTCTAGATTCAATAATAAGTTTGAAACGTTTATTACCAGAAAGTGCTATGCAATCAGCATCCAACAATTTAGCTCCTTCAATTTCAATTTGAACCTTGTCTCTAAAGGTTATAACTAAACGATCTTCAGCGATCTTTTCTAGTTGATATATGTCTCTGCGAATGACCAAAGGGGGTAGGCTTTTCCATTTGAATTTAGTCATTTAATTAGAGTATTACAAAATCTAAATACCTAAAAGAATTCTGTTTCGTTTTTAAAACTCAGAAAATCAGTTTTAATAAAACTTGCAAGGTACTCTTGTTCAAATTGTCCTTTGGTAGGAATTAATGTTGATTTCTTTTTGAGCGTATATAGCTCCATAATGCTTGTGTATCCAGCTCGCGAAACCACCTCTTCAGATTTAGAAATAATGCGATTTAATTCGTCTGTTCTTAATTTGATAAAGCTTTTACAGTTTTCTGTACCGACTAAACTTGTGCCTATAACAGCGATTTTTTTTTCTGGATTTTCTTTGATCCATCTCTTTATAGAATTTATGAAGTTGGTTCGAGCGGGCTCAGGTCCAGAAACTATAAAGGTGTAATCGTATTCTATTTCTTCATCTAGTTTTTCAAATCTGCACAAAGGTCCAATATAGTGTACCGGGATTTTAAGTGAAGAAGTTGATAGTTCGCCAGTTAATCGTTGGTCTTGATGGTCTGGCACTAAGCAAGCCGTGAATTTCGATAGAAGATTATTATGAATACTGTTGGCTATTTTCTTTGCAAAAGGAACTTGTAGATTAAGCTGGTGACAAATCACAAAGGATGGAATTGTTTTTAATCGAAAACCATATCTATTATCGGAAACAACGTAGTCAAATTTTTCCTTTTCGTGCAATTGCTTTAGATAATACTCTTCTTCGGCAATCAATTTCAAGGCCTTATTTTTCTGAAAATACAATTGCCAATACGTTTTCTTTTTATCGTTGAGTGTTATTCGGTATCCTTTTAAATTATGATAAGTAATCCCCTCAAATTCGTTTTCGAAAAATTCAATCTGTTCTTTGGTTCCTGCGAAATGAACTTTGTTGTTTTTTTCAAGTAGTGATTTGATAATAACGATTAAACGTGTTGTGTGACCAAACCCCCAATCTAAAGCTGATAGGATTACTTTTGAGTTTTCTATGGTGGATAAGGGATTCACGTATTAAATCTACTAAAAAAGCCCTGAGCCAATTAAGGTCAGGGCTTTCAGTCATTTTTTTGTCTTTTTACTTCTTTACTGAAGCTGATAGGAAATCTCTGTTCATTCTTGCGATATTATCTAAAGAAATACCTTTTGGACATTGTACCTCACAAGCACCTGTGTTTGTACAGTTTCCAAAACCTTCCAAATCCATTTGCTTAACCATGTTAAGCGCTCTGTTTTTAGCTTCTACTTGACCTTGTGGTAATAATGAGAACTGTGAAATCTTAGCTCCAACGAAAAGCATTGCAGATGCATTTTTACATGATGCTACACAAGCGCCACAACCAATACAAGTAGCCGCATTAAATGCTTCATCAGCATCTTCTTTCTCAATTGGAATTGCATTCGCATCAATTGTGTTACCAGATGTATTGACAGAGATGAATCCACCAGCGTGTTGGATCCTATCAAAAGCGCTTCTATCTACAATCAAATCTTTGATCACAGGGAATGCCTTAGCTCTCCAAGGTTCAATATGAATCGTGTCTCCATCATTGAACATTCTCATGTGTAGCTGACAAGTAGTAACCCTTCTGTCAGGCCCATGAGCCTCTCCATTGATATGTAGTGAACACATTCCACAAATTCCTTCTCTACAATCATGGTCAAAAGCAACAGGCTCTTTTCCTTCTTCTACTAATTGCTCATTCAGTACATCTAACATCTCAAGGAACGACATGTGTTCCGAAATATTAGTTACTGGATAAGTTTCCATTTTCCCCTTCGATTTAGAGTCTTTTTGTCTCCAAATCTTCAACGTTAAATTCATACCTTTTTCTGACATAACTCTCTTATTTGTAAGAACGTTGTTTCAGTTCTATATCCTTAAATTCTAATTCTTCTTTGTGTAGATTCGCTGCTCCTGGATCTTCGTTCCATTCCCAAGCGGCTACATATTTAAAGTTAACATCGTCACGCTTAGCTTCTCCTTTTTGTTCTCCGTCAAGTTCAACAGATTCCTCTCTAAAGTGTCCACCACACGATTCGTTTCTTGACAATGCATCAACAGCGAAAAGCTCTCCCAGCTCTAAAAAGTCAGCAACCTTAGTTGCTTTGGCTAATTCAGGGTTGAACTCATTTAGTCCACCAGGAATCTTAACGTCTTTCCAGAATTCCTCGCGAATTTGTCTTATCTCTGCGATAGCTTCTGTTAGGCCTTGGGCGTTTCTTGACATTCCTACTTTATCCCACATCACTTTACCAAGACGCTTGTGGAAGTGATCTACAGATTTTGTTCCTTGGATATTCATAAGTGTCTCCAGTTGACCTCTAACTGCTTTTTCTGCCGCTTCAAACTCTGGCGTATCTGTTGAGATAGGTCCAGTTCTAATTTCATCTGCTAAATAGTCACCAATAGTATAGGGTAATACAAAGTAGCCATCAGCCAACCCTTGCATTAGCGCTGAAGCTCCTAGTCTATTTGCTCCATGGTCAGAGAAGTTAGCTTCTCCAGCTGCATAACATCCAGGAATTGTTGTCATTAAGTTGTAATCAACCCAAAGTCCTCCCATTGTATAGTGTACAGCCGGGTAAATCATCATTGGCGTTTTGTACGGGTTGTCGTCAACAATCTTCTCGTACATTTGGAATAAGTTACCGTACTTGGTTCTTACTACCTCTTCTCCTAATTCTGTAATTCTTTCTTTCGTAGCGTTCTTTTCACCTTTTACAGTGGCTGCTTCTTTTCCGTAGCGTTGAATTGCTGAAGAGAAGTCAAGATAAACAGCTTCACCTGTTTGGTTAACACCGTATCCAGCATCACATCTTTCTTTGGCAGCTCTAGATGCTACATCACGAGGTACAAGGTTACCGAATGCTGGGTATCTTCTTTCTAAGTAATAATCTCTTTCATCTTCACTAAGCTCAGTAGGTTTTTTCTTGCCAGATCTTATTGCTTCTACGTCTTCAATATTTTTAGGTACCCAAATACGTCCATCATTTCTTAAAGACTCCGACATAAGTGTAAGCTTAGATTGGTAGTCTCCAGAACGCGGAATACACGTTGGGTGAATTTGCGTGTAACAAGGGTTTGCAAAGAATGCTCCTTTTTTATGCGCTTTCCATGCTGCAGTAACGTTCGATCCCATCGCATTCGTAGAAAGGAAGAAAACATTACCATATCCACCAGTTGCTAAAACAACCGCATGAGCCGAGTGTCTTGAGATCTCACCATTAACGTGATTTCTAACGATGATTCCTCGCGCTTTTCCATCCACCACTACAAGATCTAACATCTCGTGACGGTTGAACATTTCTATTTTTCCTTTTCCAATTTGGCGGT
Source organism: Crocinitomicaceae bacterium (assembly GCA_022447665.1). Classification (GTDB taxonomy): domain Bacteria; phylum Bacteroidota; class Bacteroidia; order Flavobacteriales_D; family Crocinitomicaceae; genus JAKVAQ01. Next base: position 50,367 of record JAKVAQ010000023.1, on the reverse strand, counting down.
TCATCGCTGAGTATGCGCCAAGTAATAATTGTTGCCCTGTTTGTCCTTTAGCGTAGAATGTTCTTGATACAAGTACACCACCGAAAGAACGGTTATCTAGTAATCCGCCGTATTCACGAGCGAAAGGTACACCTTGAGCAACACATTGGTCAATGATGTTTGCAGAGACTTCTGCCAAACGGTAAACGTTAGCTTCTCTTCCTCTATAATCACCTCCCTTAACAGTATCATAAAATAAACGGTAAACAGAGTCACCATCGTTTTGGTAGTTCTTAGCCGCGTTAATTCCTCCTTGTGCAGCAATTGAGTGGGCACGTCTTGGAGAATCTTGAAAACAGAATGCCTTAACCTTATATCCCATTTCAGCTAAGGAAGCAGCTGCAGCTCCACCCGCTAAACCTGTTCCTACAACAATAACGTCAATTAAACGCTTGTTTGCAGGGTTTACAAGGTTAATCTTATTCTTGTGGTTGGTCCATTTATCCTTAATTGGACCTTCAGGTACTTTTGAATTTAAAACTGACATATTCAAATTTTTAATGGATCAGGTGATGATATAATGCAATAACTATGAATCCTAAAGGAATAATGATCGCATATGCGTATCCTACTTTTTCAACAACAGGCGTATATTTTTGGTGACGCCAGCCCATTGACTGGAATGCTGATTGAAAGCCGTGCAATAAATGCAAGGCTAAGAAAACAAAAGCAGCACAATATAACCCAACACGAATTGGATCTACAAATTTATGATGCGTGTGATCCCAATAGCGGTATGCTCCATTCTCCATACCTGACCAGTCACCATCAATAAATTTAATCTTTATCTCTGGAAACCAAAAATCATAAAAATGTAACCCTAGGAACAACATTACCATGATCCCGGTAATAATCATGTTTCTTGACATCCATGAAGCTGAAGCTCCAGCTTTATTGTAAGCATATTTCTGAGGACGTGCCCCTCTGTTTTTTGCCTCTAAATACATTCCCATTGTTAAGTGAAATATTACACCAAAAATTAGCACTGGCTGTAGCGCATATTGTATTACAGAATTGGTTCCCATAAAATGCGATACCTCGTTAAATAAATCTGCACTGAATACAGACATTAGGTTAATCGAAAAATGTTGAAGTAAAAAAACGATTAAGAATAATCCGGACAATGCCATTAGGACTTTTCTGATTATTGACGTTTTCATGAATTGAATGATTTTGACAATACTTTTGTTAACAGTCAACAAAAATAACTGCTTTACTATTTGATAACAACTCAAAGTAGCGGTAGTTCTGAATTATTAAATTGTTTAGACTCATTCTAAATAAAATCATTGCTCTAAGCTGAACTATATCAAGGGGTTCAGTGTTTTCTTTGAAAAAAGTGGTTGAATTTCTTAATAGATTTTTTTAGTCAATACCCCAAAAGCGGTATTTTTGCTTTGAATTCTTATGTAGAATAATTCTAAATAACTTAAGATAATGATAAAAGTTAGTGATTTAGCAAAGGAAACGGCCCTAAGAATGATGGCTGAGGATAATAAGCCAAACTCCTTTATTCGCGTTGGAGTTAAAGGAGGAGGTTGTTCAGGGTTGATGTATGAACTTGACTTTGATAATCAGATTAATGAGGACGATAAAGAGTTTGAAGACAATGGTATCAAAGTAGTAGTTGACAAGAAGTCCGTCCTTTATTTAGTTGGTACAACCTTAGACTACAGTGGTGGTTTAAATGGCAAGGGCTTCATATTTACAAACCCTAATGCATCTAGAACATGTGGATGCGGTGAGAGTTTTTCACTTTAAAATCAAACAATGGGATATACTGAAGAAGAATTAGCAGAGGAGTTAAAAGATAAGAAATACGAGTTTGGTTTTACTACGGATATTGAAACCGAGAAAATACCGAATGGTCTCAATGAGGACGTTATTCGATTAATATCTGCGAAAAAGAATGAGCCGGAATGGCTGTTGGAGTACAGATTAAATGCCTTTAGAATTTGGTCTGAAATGGAGGAGCCTGAATGGGCACATGTGAAATACGATAAGCCGGATTTTCAAGCGATATCATACTTTGCAGCTCCTAAGAAGCAATACGAATCATGGGAAGATGTTGATCCGGAGATGAAGGCTACTATGGATAAGTTAGGAATCTCTCTCGATGAGCAGAAGAAACTTACAGGAGTAGCAGTTGATTTTGTAATGGACTCTGTTTCTGTTGCAACTTCCTTTAAAGAAAAATTGAGTGAGTTAGGCATTATATTCTGCTCATTTTCTGAAGCAGTTCAGGATCATCCAGAATTGGTAAGAAAGCATTTAGGTACAGTGGTACCTACGCAAGATAATTTCTATGCAGCCTTAAATTCAGCTGTCTTTTCAGATGGATCGTTTTGCTATATTCCCAAAGGAGTAAAATGTCCTATGGAATTAAGTACTTATTTCAGGATAAATGAATCAGGAACTGGTCAATTTGAAAGAACATTACTGGTGGCTGATGAAGGTTCTTATGTGTCCTATCTAGAAGGATGTACCGCGCCGATGAGAGATGAAAATCAATTACACGCAGCTGTTGTTGAGTTGATTGCTTTGGATGATGCCGAAATTAAGTATTCTACGGTTCAAAATTGGTTTCCAGGCGATGAGAACGGAAAAGGTGGTGTATTCAACTTTGTTACAAAAAGAGGAATGTGCCACACCAATTCTAAAATATCTTGGACTCAGGTTGAAACTGGTTCAGCGGTTACATGGAAATACCCTTCTTGTGTGCTTAAAGGTGATAATTCAATTGGAGAGTTTTACTCAGTTGCAGTAACCAATAATTATCAGCAGGCGGATACCGGTACTAAGATGATACATTTGGGAAAAAACACAAAGAGTACAGTAATATCAAAAGGTATTTCTGCTGGAAAGTCACAAAATTCTTACCGAGGATTGATCCAAATTAATCCGAAGGCAGATAATGCAAGAAACTTTACACAATGTGATAGTTTATTAATGACTGACGAGTGCGGAGCACATACCTTCCCGTATATAGAATGTAAAAATAACTCTGCTAAGTTGGAGCACGAGGCAACAACTTCCAAAATCGGAGAAGATCAAATATTTTATTGTCAACAAAGAGGACTTTCTGAAGAAAAGGCCATTAGCTTGATTGTTAATGGATACTGTAAAGAAGTTCTCAATAAATTACCAATGGAATTTGCGGTAGAAGCGCAAAAATTATTAGCAATCTCACTTGAAAATAGTGTTGGATAAAAAATCAGAAAAATGAGCAAAACATTATTAGATATAAAAAACCTTCATGCAGAAATTGAAGATGAAGGAAAGCAAATATTAAAAGGCTTAAATCTTAAAGTAAATGCTGGTGAGGTTCATGCGATTATGGGGCCAAATGGTGCTGGAAAATCTACTTTAGCATCTGTTGTTTCAGGTAAAGATGGTTATGAAGTTACTGATGGTGAAATCAATTTTGATGGAAAAGATATTCTTGATCTTGATCCTGATGAAAGAGCTAAAGAAGGTTTATTTCTTGCCTTTCAATATCCAGTTGAGATTCCGGGCGTTAGTAATATCAACTTTTTAAGAACAGCATTGAACGAAATCAAAGACTACAGAGGTGAAGAACAAATCTCTGCAAAAGATTTCATGGCAATGGTTCGTGAGAAATCTAAATTAGTTGAATTAGATGCGAAACTGGCGTCAAGAGCTGTTAACGAAGGGTTCTCCGGAGGTGAAAAGAAAAGAAATGAAATCTTCCAGATGGCTATGTTAGAACCAAAGGTTTCAATTCTAGATGAAACAGACTCTGGTCTAGATATCGATGCTCTTAGGACTGTTGCGGCAGGGGTGAATAAACTAAAAAGTGAAAATAACGCGGTAGTAGTAATTACGCACTATCAAAGATTATTAGACTATATAGTTCCTGATTTTGTTCATGTTTTAGCGGATGGTAAAATTGTTAAAACCGGTGATAAATCATTGGCGCTAGAGTTAGAAGAAAAAGGATACGATTGGCTGACTGAAGCCTAGAAATTAAATCTAGCATAAAATGGCAGAAAGTAAAATCGAAAAGTTTGCGCAGAACATTATTCCTCCTCAAGGTCAAAACCAAACTGAGGCATGGGAGAAGTTTTTAGCGTCTGAGTTCCCAACGACTCGCGATGAGTATTGGAAGTATACCAGAGTTGGTAAAATAGCCAACGGAAATTACAAAAACGTTGATCGAGTAGAGGATCATATCAATATTACCGATGATATCGTTTGTAAAGACTATTTAGTCGTTGTAAACGGCGTAATTCGTGAAGATTTAAGTCAATACACTAAAACAAAATTTAAGGTTGAATTTGAATCGGCAGAAACTGCTGAGTTAAATGATGGTTTAGATGTTTTTGGGTGGCTAAACAACGCTACTATTAACCGTAAAATCTCAATTAAACTTGGAAAAGGAGAGAGAACTGATGGTCCTTTACAATTGATTTTTGTAGGATATGGTAAGAATATTTTGCAGTCTTCGTTGGTAGATGTGGAAGTGGGAGATAACGCAGAAGGAGAGTTAGTTTTTTCATATTTAGGGCGTAACAGTGAAGAAGTGTTTACCAACTTCTATAGCCGCATGCATGTGGGTAAAAACGCTAGTTTAAGTGTGAATAAATTTCAATTGGAAGAAGGGTCAACTTCACATGTTTCTAATGATAATATTGTTCAAGAAAACTCTTCAAGATTTACCATTAATACTAATACATTATACGGACAATTGGTAAGAAACAATCTGAATATTCGTGTAACGAGTGAAAATTGCGAAACCAACTTGAATGGAATTGTGATGGGGCATGGAAATAATCATGTTGATAATCACACATTCGTTAGTCATGATAAATCACACTGCGTAAGTAATGAGAATTATAAATACGTGATGGATGATAAGTCTACCGGCGTCTTTAACGGTCGCGTGATTGTTCAAAAAGATGCACAACAAATAAATGCGTTTCAAAGCAATGGAAATATATTACTTTCCGATACCGCTTCAATTAACGCAAAACCAGAACTCGAGATTTATGCTGATGATGTAAAATGTTCGCATGGATCGACTACTGGACAGCTAGACGAGAACGCAATTTTCTATCTTCAAACGAGAGGTATTTCAAAGAGAAATGCTGAAAAAATGTTGGTAGCAGCTTTTATAGCAGAGGTCATCGAGGAATATGAAAACGAAGATGTAAGATCTTATTTGTTCAGGCAATTTGAACAAAGATTTGGATGGGTATTATAAGATAAGAGGCGGATCTTTAGGGTTCGCCTTTTTCTATTCTTGTGAAAAAGAATTACTTCTCTAAAAATGTCCTAATTCCATATTCAAGTCGCTTGCCTGATTTGGATTTTATGCAAAGAGTATCTGTTGTGAAATTCTTAATTCCATTTTTGCTCAAAACAAATTCTTTGATTTTCTGCTCATTCAATTTGGGAGAATAGGTGTTTAAAATGATCTTTCCTCCAGGATTAAGAATGTTGAGCGCCGCATCGATTAAAGCTTTATAGTGATTTTCAATTTTCCAGCGTTTTTTATTCGGTCCTAAACCAAATGCCGGTGGATCCATAAGAATACAATCGTATGAGTTTCCACGTTTTTGCTCACGGGAAGCAAATTTAAGAGCATCCTCAGTGACCCAGCGAACATCCACGAGTCCTGAACTCTCCATATTTAATTTTGCCCAATTGTTTACTGTTTTTATAGAGTCTACATGGTATACCTCTGCAACTTCTTTTCTCGCCGCTATACTTGCCGCTCCAGTGTATGCGAAAAGATTTAGTACGCGTGATTTTTCTGTAATGTTTTCATGAATCCACTTCCAATTAAACTCTTGTTCAGGAAAGAGGCCTACATGTTTGAAAGGAGTGAACCTAAGGTTAAATACCAAGGTGTTGTATTCTATTGTCCATTCCTTTTTAGTGTCCTTGAGGAATTTCCATTCGCCTTTTGTGTGAGAACTTTCAATAAATTCTGCGTGAGCAATTTGTCGCCATTTAGAATGTGGATCTCCTGACTTGAAGTAAGCATTTACATCAGGTCTAATAGTGATTATTTTCCCCCATCGTTCTAGTTTGAGTCCTCCTCCAGCATCGATTAACTCGTAGTCGGACCATTGGGAGGCGTAAATCTTACCCATTAATTCTTTAGTACTTTTTTGGTGATTGTTGCTCCGGCACCACTGATTCTTGTAAAATATATGCCTGCATCAAATTTACTGAAGTCTAATTCGACAGAGTTTTCGCTATTATACTCTACAAGCAATATTTTTCCTGATTGATCCAATACTTCTATCGTGCGTCGCGAAGGGTTCTCAAAACTTAGAATTATTTTAGAATTGGTTGGGTTAGGGAAGATGCTAAACTCGAAATCGGTATCTGTTATCCCGACTGAGCTAATAAAGACGCAAGAAGAAGTGTCAGTGCATCCATTTTCTGTTACGATTACCGCGTATTCGCCAGCAGTACTTGCGATATAAGTTTGATTCGTGGCACCAGGTATAGTGAAATCATTTTCACATTTCATCCATTGATACTCTGCATCAGCAGCGGCCGCGCTGAGTTGGCTCCCTGAAGCCGTTACTGCTATGTTTACCGGAAGCTCTACAGTTAGAATCGTCGTTATCACACTATCACAAAAGGTTGATGAAGTAATAATGTCGGTATAGGTTCCACTCACATTATAAGTTGATGCGCCTATAGAGTATTCTTCTCCCCAACATATACTCACTTCTTGTGTTACAGCGTTTTCGTCTTCAATCGTCAAGTCTGTCACAACTACGCTGTCACAACCGCCTGTGGCAGTGAGCGTGTCATTATAGATTCCACTTGTGGTATAGGTTGTGCCTCCAATAGAGTAACTAAGACCATAACATAGGTTTACTGTTTTGTAATATACTGGAGGGGGAGTTAATGTTAAGTTTATCGTAATAGTTGAGTCGCAACCGTCTGGTTTAGTGAAGGTGTTAATGAAGGTGCCTTCGCTATCGTATGTACTTCCTTCAATCGTAATACTTTGGCCGCTGCAAATTGTCGTATCTAATGTACTAAATCCATCTTCGCAAATATCCTGGCTGAAGAAATATGCAGCCCCAGCCTCCTCAATCGGACTAGCGCCTGTGGCGTCAAATTTTTGATATGGTGCTCCTACAATTACGGTGTTTCCCTCAACTCTAGCGTCCCAACCAAATTCGTCATCTACATCTCTATCAGATGCTACTAACTTTTGATGTTGCGTCCAAGTACCTCCGTCATTATGAAAAACGTACGCGGCACCTGCATTATCCTGTGTGTCTCCTCCAGATGCATCAGTATTATTTGAGTGTGTGGCTAAAACAATAATATCCCCATCAATACTTAATCCATTGCCAAAATGATCTCCTGGCTCTCTGTCACTTGCAATTATTTTTTGGTCTAATAACCATGAGCCTCCAGCATTTCTCTCATAGATGTATACGGATCCAGTGTTGTGCATGTATTCGGTAACTCCATCAGGACCTTCATCTTCGGCTCTTGCACATACAACGGCTACATTTGAGTCAATATCAACATCCCAACCAAATCTATCCCAAGCGTCACGATCAAAGCTTAATAGTTTTATTGCTTGATTCCAAGTTCCTGTTCCATCACGCTCAAAAATGTAAGCAGTTCCAGCATTCCATTGATAGGCAGAGGCGCCCGGTCCGTAATCATGCATGTGGGATCCAACAATCATGTAATCCCCTGAAATCGCTACGCAGCCTCCAAATAAATCAGATAGGTCTTCCCCAGAATAACCTTCTGGGTATACGTGGTCATCATTACGTTCAATTGGAACAACTTTCTGACTAAAATTCCACGTTCCGGTTATGTCCAAATCAAACATGTATACAGATCCTGCATTATACTCATAGTCTGCGCTTCCCAGATCTGAATGATCTTCGGTATGCGCACCAACAACTATTGTAGAGTCATGAATGTCAACAGACCAACCGAATTCATCACCAACATCTCTGTCAGGTGCAATTAGTTTTTGTACTTCTATGTACATTCCACTTCCATCTCTTTTAAATACATATGCAGAACCTGCTTTGGATTTAGAATCTCCACCCGATAAATCATCATCTTCAGCGTATGCTCCAACAACTAAATAATCATTATCCATAGCAACAGACCAACCGAATCTGTCATACCCCTCTTGATCCGATGAGGTAAGCTTTTGTAGAAAGTCCCAAGACGATACTCCAGTTCTTTTGTAGACATAAACAGAGCCTTCGTTTTCGCTCGAAAAATCATCTCCATAAGCACCTACTACGGCATAATCTCCTTCAACTGCTACAGCATAACCTGCTCTATCATCAATTTCTCGATCCGATGAAACTGCTTTGTAAATTTCCTCATAAACCTGACCAAAACCTACGCAAGTAAAAACTATAAACGATATTGTACTTAATATTTTCATTTATTGTACGATAATTTTAAGTGTCTCGCCTAGATCTGTTTTGAGTATGTATGTTCCTTTGTTCAGGGTTTCAACATTGATTTGATTTGTAGAGTTTTCTGCTTTAATCAGTCTACCCTGTAAATCAAAAATTTGGAAACTAGATACTCTGCTAAGATTCATAAAATCTTTACTTGGATTTGGATAAGCATACAAAGGTTGATAATTGTAAGCTGAGGTACTAGTCAAATCATTGGTTTGGAGCGGTGTAGGGTAAGTGAAGTTTGCAAAAGTTCCGCTACCATTAGGGAATCTTCCATATGAGTTATCTGTTTCGGTGTCCGGATATGTTATTTGGTCAATAATATCTCCATTCACATTTTTCAGAAATACAGTGTGTTCGTTATTGGGTAGTTTAAAACTAACATGATTTTCTCCTTGGTATTCTTCGTCGTCAAACCACAGAATTTTAAATCCGTTGGCATCTATGATAAAATCATTTGGAATAGTCCAGGTAAGACCGTCTCTTTCCATGATGCAATTACCGAGTGAAACTGGATAAGGGTTTGGATTGTAAAACTCTAACCAATCATCAAAATCTCCAAAAATATCGCTATAACTTGCATCATTAGATGGCATTAGCTCATTGATCAAGACATTTTGAAAAGAACTGCTTTCCTGAAAAACTGCCGTAAAGGTTGAATCGCTGTTGATAGAAATCATAATTGAGTCATTGGTGTTGCCTGTTTCCAACCATTCAACAAATTCGTAGCCTGGATAGGCTTGCGCGACAAGAGGGATTTCAACGTCATTAATATAACGACCAGTCCATGGATAAATACCCGCATCTACACCCTGAAGCTGCTCGTTTATAGTAATGCTGCTCAGTTTTACTTGCCCCATTTCTAGGTTATTAACGTCAATAGTAACGAAAGAGGTATCCGTATAGGACCATTTTTGCATAATATCCTCTACTACTTTGGAGGCTCTCCTTCTTAAGAATCTATCCAATAAATCAAAAGTCTCGTTCCATCTATCAAGTGAAGGTGTTTCTAGAGCTCTATCTGCCAAGTTGGTAGCCATTGATGGGTATCGCCAACGCTCAACATTTTCAAGCATTTCTGGTGTTAATTTGTCATACAGATTCCATAATTTGTCTGTAGTTACTGTTGATTTGAACCAGGAGTTAGAGAGGTCGCACATGCGATTTATAAATCGTGCTCTAAAACCATCATTTTCAAGTAATCCACGGAAAAATCTGGTGTATGAAGTATAAATACCTGTTTCAACAGTGGCGCTTCCTAATGTGTTTACAGTGTAGTATGCGTTGTTGCATGACCCACCGAAAGCACCATCAAAATCATAAAACACCCACCTAAACTTCCCATCATGCCCTGCGGGTTTTGAAGGATCATAAGGTCCGGTTTTTCTCCATATCACAACGTTGGAGTAGACCCAGTCTTCATTACTGAGGAAGATTTCCGCACACATGTAATCGATGTAACTATCCATGTCAATTCTGTCCAATGCGTATTGATAATTGGCAGGATCGTTCATATCATTAACGTTTATAAAATCTTCAAGAATGGCCATTTCCAAACTGTCTGCGGCGTAACCGTCTTGTACATCGAATTCTTGGTCTAGTATCGTTATCTCGTTGTCATCAATACCAAATTGATTTTGAAGAAAATATTTGTCCACACGTTCCTTAATGGCATGAATGCCCCAATATTCTCCATTTAAAAATAGGATGATGTGTTTAAAGTGTTGTTGATCCGCATTTAGACCCTCTGTGAACATATTGGCCAAATCATCGCGTGGAAAGCAGTCTGGCCTGTGTCCTCCAGCTCTAATTAGAATACGCTTAAATCTATCAATCTCCAGGTTGTCAAAGAATTGGTATTCAAAATTATTGTTCTCTCCAGTTTCTCCATAAAGTCTGAAGTTCTTTTTAGTAGAATGTCTAGTTCCTCCTCCGTGTATTCGAGCCCTAGAATTTTGCGCGTAACCCAGTGTTCCATCTGGTTCAAAGTATTCGAAATGGGAGATTCTTTCCCAAGCGGCTCCTTTGTTGGAGTAGTTTCCATCAGGATGGTCACCAAAAACGTAAATACCACTTTCGTTAGAGAACAAATCTATGCTGTCTAGCACTATTGATACAATAGGGAATGTATATAAAGATGTTCCGGCTGGATCAATGATGTAGGTTTTTGTTACGGTTTCACTAGGAACTGTTCCAGGTTTGTACGCTCTAAATCGTAAAACATTCACCTTATAAATAGTAGTAAATGGGGGTAACCATCCACGGTTATTCGCGCGCGAGGCATTGTATGCTCCCATCGGGTAAGTGAATGATGGATTTGTTGGAATCGTCGAATAACTGTTGGGATCCCCAGACCTATTGTCTAACGTTATGCTTCCTGAGTATACAAGGTCTCCAGGTCCTGGCTCATCTCCATTTAGGGTGTAGAAAATCGTTACACCTGGTTCAGGGTGAGAAAGGGAGATGTCTATTGGACCAAGATAAACTCCTGGAGCAAAACTAGCAGTCGGAGCTTCAAGCACTTGTGCAAAACCTAGTCCGCTAAATAATGTTGATATTAGGACGAATAACTTATTCATTAATTTTAGTTGTTCTAATCGAAGCTATATCTAGCAAGAAATCAATGTCTTCTTCTATTTTATTTCCAATTACAATTATGTCTGCACCAGCATTTTCCAATTCTTGTATTCGCTCAATGGATTTTACTCCTCCTCCTACAATTAACGGAACGTTTATCTCTGATCTCAGTCTTTTTATCAGATTTTCATTTGCTGAATGATGGGCTCCTGAGCCAGCATCTATAAAAATGGCTTTAAGACCTAAAAGTTCTCCGGCAATGGCTGTATTAACTGCTATCTCCGGATTTGACTGAGGTATCGGACTTGTTTGACTAATGTAGGCAACAGCAGAATTATTGCCTCCATCGAGTAAGATATATCCTGTAGGTAAAAGTTTTTCCTTAAGTTCTTTGAGTTTTGGTGCAGATTGAACGTGGTGCCCTATTAAATAATCAGGATTTCTTCCTGAAATAAGGCTTAATAAAAGCATACCGTCAGCTTTGAGAGAAACTTGCGAGGGCCCTCCTGGGAATATTACAACTGGTACTTTAGTAATCGCCTTTAGATTATCTAAGCAACGGTTAAAATCTTCTTCTTTTACGCTACTTCCACCAATGAAAATAAAATCGATGTTTGCAAACTCTATCTTTTTAACAAGATTTTGAAGTGCAGAATGTTCAGATGTCTTATCAGGGTCGATGAGAACAGCGATCAAAGATTTGTTCGATTCTATTTTTTTTCCAAAAAACTCCACTTATACAAATATAATTCTTTGATTAATTCTTTGATTTCTAGTAATTAGTGTTAAGATGAATTTGCCCGTTCCTATTTCTGATTTTCTAATTTGAGTATGTTCATTAAAAGATCTTGTATAAACTAATTTTCCGTCAAGATCAAATATTTTTAGTTCTACAGATTCATTTGGAATAGAGATGTCCATGAGATCAGATGAAGGATTAGGGCCTAATTTTATTTCGGGTCTATTCTCAAGGCTCTTGTTTAGAAAAGGCTGAAATGCCCAAAAGTCTCTCAGGTTAGTCCCGCTTGTACCAGAACCTGCGTAGGCAATGTTGTCAATAACGAAAGAAACCATATAGCGTCTTCGGGTTCCCGGAAACTCCTCAAGCTCTTTCCATTCATCGGTGTCGAAATTGTATTCCCAAACATCATTATATGTAGAGTCTCCAGAGTCATTATTTCCTGTTACAATATAGCCTTTACCATTCAAGACAAAACCTGTAGCGTCCTGTCTTAGAAAGGTTCCAACGTTAGCTTTTTGTTCCCATGTATCGGTAATAGGGTCATAACTATAAAAATCCTTTGTGGCATCACCGAGGATATGTCCAGTACCCAGATATCCAAGACCTTGATGCGAGAATGCAACAGCTCCTGATCGAGCTTGACCTATAAAGTCGGCAATAGTTGTCCAGGTTTCAGATACTGGATCAAATTTGTAGAAATCTACTTCATAGCCGAAATCACTTTGCCCTGTTCCAAAATAAGCATAGTCCCCAATTACGAATGCAACAGCTCCTCGTCTCGGATTTCCCGGTAGAGCAGTGCATGGAAACCAGGTATTGACAATTGGGCTATACTTCCATAAGTCATTATGATAGGTGTCTGCTCCATCTTCTCCACAGCCAACATAAGCCCAGTTTCCAATTGTAAAAGCCGTGGAGTGATATCTTTTACCTCCTCCAAAATCCGCTATTTGAGACCATGAATTTGTTGATGGATCAAATTGCCAATAATCAGAGTAGGTGACTTCAACGCCAGAATTGATGTGACCTCCACCGAAATACCCTTTGTTTCCTATGGCAAATGCAGTGCTTCTGTGTCTTGCATCGCCGCCATGCGATGCTTTTTGATGCCATCCATTCTGTGCATTACCCATGAAGCTGAATAGGAACAACAATATGCCTAAAACCTTTGTGTTATTTGATTGAAAAAAGAACATTCTAACTTGACTCTAATTAATACGTATGCGAGGCCTAAAAGGTTGTGCTATAGTTTAGAAATATCCGCCGGTTTTCCCACTAAGGAATAAACCATTCCATTACTTTGTGAAATCCAATGTTTAACAGCAAGGACTCCTCTATAATCGGGGTGGTCTACAACAATGGAGCCTTGATTTTCATCTAGGCTTGTCACACAAAGCATTTCCTTAAATGTAACTCCGCTTAATTTCAAGAATTTAAAGGTAGCCTCTTTAATACTCCAGATTCTTATTAAGTTAATGGTCTTGTCTGTTTCGAATCGTTTTTCTTCGTCTGGGTGCAAAAATTTATTTTTAACACGATGAACCTTCTCATCAACTGCTTCTAGGTCAATACCAAAAGGTGCATTCTTCGAAACGAGTATGCCTACTTGTTGTGAACAATGAGACTTACTTAGATGTCCGGTTTTAAGTTCTGGAGAACCTAAACCAGAATACTTGATTTCCTCCTGTATTCCAAAGGTTTTCCATAATATGCTTGAATAAAAGATTTCTAATTTTCTTTTACGTGATTTAGCTCGATTATATTTTTGCAAATCTGCTTTACTTAAATTCTCCTCAGGATAGAGTGGTAGCGCATCAGCATAAAGGATTATTGAAAACCTAATATTGTCATTTTCGATGATGTTTTGCGTCTTATAATGCAATGGGAGAAGATTTTAATGCAAATTAACTAGGAGTTTCGTAAATTTGCCAAATATTTGAAAAGAAATTAATAATGAGTGATACAACAGAAAGAATGAAATACAAGGTTAAAGATATTTCATTAGCGGATTGGGGTAGAAAAGAGATTAGAATTGCAGAAGCTGAAATGCCTGGATTAATGTCTCTAAGAGAAGAGTATGGAGATTCTAAGCCGCTAGCTGGTGCGAGAATCGCTGGATGTCTTCATATGACTATTCAAACTGCAGTTTTAATTGAAACTTTAGTTGAGTTAGGAGCAGATGTGACATGGTCTTCATGTAATATTTTCTCAACCCAAGATCATGCTGCTGCTGCAATAGCTGCTGCAGGTATTCCAGTTTACGCATGGAAAGGAATGAATGAAGAAGAGTTTGATTGGTGTATTGAACAAACTTTATTCTCGTTTAAAGATGGTCAGCCTTTAAATATGATATTGGATGATGGTGGTGATTTAACAAACATGGTTTTTGACAGATTTCCAGAATTAACAAAAGATATCAAAGGTTTGTCAGAAGAAACTACAACTGGTGTTCATAGACTTTATGAGAGAATGAAGAATGGAACATTGGTAATGCCTGCAATCAACGTTAACGATTCTGTTACGAAATCAAAATTTGATAATAAATACGGGTGTAAAGAGTCTTTAGTAGATGCAATTCGCAGAGCTACGGATACAATGATGGCTGGTAAAGTTGCTGTTGTTTGTGGTTATGGTGATGTTGGTAAAGGATCTGCTGCTTCATTACAAGGAGCTGGAGCCAGAGTTATTGTAACTGAAATCGATCCAATTTGTGCTTTACAAGCGGCAATGGATGGTTTTGAAGTAAGAAAACTTGAATCAGTAGTTGATAAAGTTGATATCGTTGTTACTACAACAGGAAACAAGGATATTGTACAAGGACATCATTTTGAAGCGATGAGAGATAAAACTATCGTTTGTAATATTGGTCATTTCGATAACGAGATCGATATGGCATGGCTAAACGATAAGTATGGATCAACTAAAACAGAGATTAAGCCGCAAGTAGATATGTACACTTTAAATGGGAATGATATTATTGTTCTCGCAGAAGGTAGACTTGTGAATTTAGGTTGTGCTACAGGGCACCCTTCTTTTGTAATGTCGAACTCGTTCACGAATCAAACTTTAGCGCAAATTGAGCTTTGGAATAATTCGGATAACTACGAAAATGAAGTGTATATGTTGCCTAAGCATCTTGATGAGAAAGTGGCTAAACTTCACCTAGCAAAAGTTGGAGCTGAGCTTACAGAGTTAAGAGAAGAGCAAGCGGATTATATTGGCGTTAAAGTTGAAGGTCCATATAAGCCAGAACACTACAGATATTAAGAAAATCTAATAATTTTCTTGCAGAAAGGTCGTCCGAAAAGACGACCTTTTTTATTTAATTAAAGATACTGATATTCAAGAATCCGTCCCAAGTTGTATTGTAACCGCGTAACGGAAATTCGGCCGGCCCTTCAAGAACTACACCGCTTAAAATACTGTATTTAGATCCCGAAATAGTGTCGATAAGCTCAAATTGATTTTCTGGGTTTACTATCACTTGAACATTCGGGTCTGATGAATTAAATGTGCCATGTCTATCTAAAGCGACAATATTGTCAAAATTATTGTAAACAACAATTCCTCTTGAACCACCTTCAACATAAGCAGTTCCTCCTGTAGCTTTTAGAGGCTGGTATAGCGGGAGGTCTGTGTTTATTACAATATTCACGGGTACATTCGGTACTGGATGTTCGCCACCCTCACACGATACGAAAAATAAAATGTTAAAACTTAACGTTAACCAAAGGTATCTTGCATATATTTGTTTCATGAGACGAAAGCTAGGTTTCTTATTAACGAAGTTATTTATTTTTATTGCAATAGCTGCTATTCAGCCTAACAATGTTTATGCTCAGGATAAAGGAGCAAAAAGCGTTAAAAGTGATAAAGGCGGTAAAAAGAATAAGAAAGTCAAAAATAGCTATAGATCCAGAAAAAGAAGTGGTAAAAGACATTGGTCTAATCAAGACAAAGCCACTAGAAAAAGGATGAAACGTGCGGCAAAAAATGCTAAACGTCGTCAAAAAGGAAAATCAATGAAGAATAATAGACTAGTATAATTAAGTCTTTTTTCGTCTTTTCAGTCTCAAACTTATCTAATTACATTCTCTAACTTTGTTCATGGAGTGTAGCCTCTGTTAAGATTTTATTAAATTTTTGATCAAATAATGTTTAAAGTAGCTATATTTACCCGCTATTGTAATTAAGAATATTTAACATAATTCGCTTACTTATGTTGACACCACTAAGATTATTTTTCACAACTTGCTTGTTGTCAGTTGGTTTTGTGTTCGCGCAGACCGGTGTTGGATCCATTAAAGGTTCCGTTGTTGATAAAGAAACTGGAGAACCGCTTCCTTTTGTTAAGGTTGCAGTTTTTCAAAATGATCAACAAAAGGCAGTTTCAAAGACTGACTTTAATGGAGTGTTTAGAATTTCTTCTCTTGCACCTGGTTCTTATGATGTAGAGGTGCGATTCGTAGGGTATCAGCCCGTAAGACAAGAAGGGGTTGTTGTAAACTCAGATAAATTAACTCCATTAGATCCAATTCAAATGGGTCAATCGTCTGAAATGTTAGACGTGGTTGAGGTAATTGCTTATGAGGTTCCTCTTATCGATAAGGATGGTGGAGCGTCAGGTGCTGTTGTAACTAGAGATGATATCGCAAAGATGCCAATGCGTGATGCAGCTGGTATCGCAAAAACTGTTGGTGGTGTTTACGCGGCGGAAGGTTCTGATGCATTAAGTATTCGAGGTGCTCGTTCTGAAGCATCATACTACTTCATTGATGGTATTAAAGTAAGGGGTTCGTCAGCTTTACCAAAATCAGCGATTCAAGAGGTAGCTGTAATTACTGGTGGTGTTCCTGCTAACTATGGTGATGTAACAGGTGGTGTAATTTCAATTACTACTAGAGGTCCATCAGCTAAGTACTTCGGTTCTTTTGAAGGTGTAACTTCAGGTTTCTACTTTAATGGAGATGATCCTCTAGGATATGATGGAAGGGTTTTTGGATTAGATAAGTATGCTTATAACCTTGTTGAGGGTATGATTTCTGGTCCTTTATTAATGAAGAAAGATTCAACAGGTAAAAAGACTAAGCCAATTTTAGGGTTCTTTATTTCTGGAAACTTCTCAGACGTACTTGATGGACGTCCTTTAGCAGAAGGTGGTAACTACAGATTGAAGAGAGAGTGGAGAGATTCAATCTTAGATCCTAATGCTCTTGGTCCTCTTAGACCTACAGGTACGGGTACAGGTACTTATTACAATACAGATTTCTTACGTCATGATTTTGATGATCCTAATAATTCAGCATTCGAGCAGGTTCCTTGGAGAATGAATGCAAGAGGTAGATCTGCTTCAGCAGCTGGAAAGATTGATGTTAATGCTGGACCAAGTATCAACCTTACTTTTGGGGGGAACATGGCTTGGAGTACAGGAAGAGGTTATAACTATGCTGGTTCACTAATGAACTTCGAGAATTTTGGTCAGTCTAGAAGATTAGACTGGAGGGTTTATGGTCGCTTTACGCAGCGTTTCAATAACAATACGGAAGGGTCTAATTCAAAAATTAAATCGGCTTATTATTCATTAATGATTGATTACTCTCAAAGTTATGGAAGAAGCTGGGATGCAACTCATCAGGATAGAATATTCAACTATGGACATGTTGGGACCTTTGAAAGAATTTTTGAGCCCACATATTCGTTTAACTCGGCAGGCGATTCACTGCTAATGGATGGTTTTAGAGAGACTATTGTGAATTTTACGCCTTCCACAAATAATGAAGCTCTTGCTGCGATTACTTCTCAGTATTACACTATTTATGCTGATCAGCCTGAAGGTAACTATGAAAATATACTACAGTTGCAGCAAGGTGGTGCATTAAGAAATGGAGACACTCCTTTCAATATTTATGGTATTTGGAATAATATCGGGACACCATTTAATAATTACGGTTATTCACAAAATGATCAGTTCCGTATCACTGGTTCAGGTACTATCAACTTAAATAACCATGCTATTTCATTAGGTTTCGAATACGAACAAAGATGGGATAGAGCATTCAGTGGTGCGCCAATAGGTTTATGGAGCATTGCTCGTCAATATATGAATAGTCATATTCTTGAGATAGACAGAAGTGCTGCGACTACTACTTTCGATTATTTCGGAACGTTCCCAAGATTAACGTATGAAAGATTAAATGCATCAAAGGGTGACTACGAAGGTATTCAGGGAAATGATGCACAATACTTCTTTGATTACAACGTGCGAAGAAAATTAGGAGAACAAGCTGGTTTATCTGGAGCTGACTTAGACGCTTACACTGATGGAACAGATTTCATTGTGATTGATCAGCTAGATCCGAACTTTTTTACCCTTGATATGTTCAGTCCTGATGAATTGTTGAATTCAGGAAACAGCTTATTTACTTGGAGAGGTTACGATCATACGGGACAAAAAGTAAGAGGTAATACAGATATCAATGACTACTTTACAGAATATGATGAAAACGGAAACTTCGTAAGAAAAATTGGTGCCTTCCAACCAATCTACATGGCGGGTTACATTATGGATAAGTTTGCATTTGATGACATCATCTTTAACGTAGGTTTACGAGTGGATGTATTCGATGCTAACCAGCCTGTACTTAAGGATCCTTACTTATTATACAATGCAAGGACAGTAAGAGAAATCACTGAACTTCCAAATGGAACAGCGGTTACTCACCCAGGAAACATGGGAGATGATTTTGTTGTGTACGTAAACGATATCGATAACCCTACTACAATTAATGGTTACCGTAATGGTGATACTTGGTATGACGCGAATGGTGTTGAGGTTGCAGATCCAACTGTAATCGAAGGTTCAAAAGGTATTGCTCCTTGGCTAGTAGATCCAACTTTGTCTACACCTACAGCAGATGCTTTCGAAGATTACAAGACTCAAATCAATGTGATGCCTAGAATTGCATTCTCATTCCCAATTTCTGATGAGGCATCGTTCTTCGCTCATTACGATATCCTTACAAGAAGACCAACGACGGGTAACATTTTCAACCCAGTTGATTACCAATTCTTAGCGAATGGTGGTGGAACAATTGCGAATCCGAACCTAAGACCTGAAAGAACAATAGACTATGAGTTAGGTTTCCAGCAAGTATTGAGTAAAACTTCATCTTTAAAAATCTCAGCATTCTATAAAGAACAGAGAGATCAAGTACAGTTAATTAATGTTGTTAACGCTCATCCAAACTCTTACATTACATTCGGTAACAGAGATTTTGGTACGGTTAAAGGGTTAACGGTTGCTTATGACTTAAGAAGAACAGGTAATGTGCGTATGACAGCATCATATACATTACAGTTCGCTAACGGTACTGGTTCTGATGCTACTTCAGCTGCAGGTCTTATCAATGCTGGTCTTCCGAATTTAAGAACAATCTTCCCTTATACTTACGACCAACGTCACAACTTTAACTTTGTCTTTGACTACAGATATGGAGCTGGAAAAGACTATAATGGTCCTAAGATAGGTGAGACTGCCTTACTTGAGAATACAGGATTAAACTTTGTAACGAATATTGGTTCAGGAACTCCGTATTCTGCGTTCCGTCAACCAGTTGGTGAAGCGTTATTCTCTTCTAACCAGTCATTCCTAGAAGGTTCATTAAATGGTTCGCGTAAGCCTTGGCAATATAGAATGGATTTACAGATTGATAGAAACTTCCTATTAGAGTTTGGAAATGACGAGGATAAAAAGAAAGTCGCTTACTTAAATGTTTATTGTCGTGTAACAAACATTTTCAACATAATAAATACTTTAAATGTTTACCGTGCAACAGGTACACCTGATGACGATGGTTACTTAGCTTCTGCTCAGTTCCAACCATTCATCAGTCAGCAGTTGGATTCACAAGCATTTAGAGATTATTACATGCTTAAAGTACAAAACCCATTTAATTTGGGTATCCCAAGAACAATTCGTCTAGGGGTTAAATTTGATTTCTAATTTGTTTAAAGAAATTAATTAAGAGTTTATGAAGAAGGTAATTTTTAGTTTATTGGCGATAGGTGCAGTATCAATGGCATCTGCGTACCACAACTTTTCGCACGCGCCGGAGAGTGATGGATCTGGAGATAGACCCGTATCAAGTATGGGAGATAGAGCGGCGGGTTGTGATCCTGCTGTAGGAAAGTTGTTCATGAATTTTAACAACGTTAATGCCCTAATTGAAACTGCAGGTTTCTTATGGACGGATCGTGCTGCTGGTAATAACGGTCTTGCTTCGTACGAAGTGCCAAAAGGGTCTGAAAACCACGTTCTATATGCAGGTGCGTTATGGATGGGAGGAACGGATATTAATGGACAGCTTAAGCTTGCTGCGCATAGATTCCGTCAAGCGAATGACTTCTGGGCTGGTCCATTAGGTGATCTAATTGAAGGTTCCGGAAACTATAATCCTTTCGTACCTCAGAATGCTGAGTTAACATTATTCAGGGATTTTGGTGCGGCTGAGGTATTCCCTGTAACTTGTGTGGAGTATGATAAATTCTTTACGATTAGAAAAGGTGAAGTACTTCAATTTATTGCATGGTGGAATTGTGAAAACGGCGTTACTGATCCTGCTGATTGCGCGGATGTGGAAAGACCGAATGATGAGATAATGGACAGAATCATAAACTGGCCAGCTCACGGTAATACTTCAATAGGACAAGACTTGTACTTAGCACCTTTTTACGATAATGCACCTCCGGGACAATCGCCTAGTGGTTTCTACGACCCAATTGGGGAAGGAGATTACCCGTGGTATGATATCAACGAAGAAGTTGACTGTAGAAATGACCGACGTGTAACATTATTTGGTGATGAGACTCACTGGTGGGTATTCAACGATAAAGGTAATATTCACACAGAGTCAGGTGGAGATCCAATTGGTATGGAAATTAGAGCGCAAGCCTTCGCGTTCGCTACTGATGATGCGATCAATGACATGACTTTTTATAACTACGAGTTAATTAACCGTGGTACACAAACTCTTTTCGATACTTACTTTGCGCAGTACGTAGATCCGGATGTTGGGGATGCAACAAATGACCTTGTAGGGTGTGACGTTCAAAGAGGTCTAGGTTTCTGTTATAACGGTGAGGCAACTGATAACGGTCAGGGAGCGCAACCAGGATATGGAACAAATCCACCTGCAGTTGGTGTAGATTTCTTCGAAGGACCTTATCAAGATAATGATGGTGTGGATAATGCTATTGGTATTTTAGATGGAGAGGCTTTGAATGGTATCGGATATGGTGATGGTGTTGTTGATAACGAGCGTTATGGAATGAGAAGATTCGTATTCTACAACAACTCTGCAGGACCAAACGGGGATCCTCAATCGGCTACAGACTATTACAGATACATGCAAGGTATTTGGAGAAACGGACAGCGAATGGTATTCGGTGGTGACGGTTTTTCAACTGGAGGTACAGTTGAAGCAGATTTCATGTTCCCTGATAATACAGATCCATTAAACTGGGGTACTGGAGGTATTGATCCAGGTGACTTTGACTGGAACGAAATTACTGCTGGAAATGCGCCTGCTGATAGACGTTTTGTTCAGTCAGCTGGTCCATTTAGACTTGTACCAGGTGCGGTAAATAACATCACTGTAGGTGTGGTATATGGTAGATCAAATGAAACCGACTTAGAGGCTTCTGTTAGATCAATGAAAACTGCAGATACTAAAGCACAAGCTCTGTTCGATAACTGTTTCGAATTAGTTGAGCCACCTGCAGCACCATTCTTAAATATTCAGGAATTAGAGAATGAGTTAATCTTATACATAACTCCTACGTTCGACGAGAACGAATGGTTTGAGAGAGATAGAATTAACATCATTACTCCAGATTCAATTTTAGCGGCCGATGGGCCATACAATGATACTTTCCGTTTCGAAGGATATCAAATTTTCCAAATGAAAGATGAGAACGCTACAATTACTCAGCTAGACGATATAGAATTTGCGAGACTAGTTGCACAATGTGATAGAAAAAACGGAGTAGACAAATTAGTTAATTACACTTATAATGAGGAATTAGATATTAGTATTCCTGCTGTAATGGTAAATGGTGAAGACGAGGGAATCAGACATTCATTCAAGATCACTGAGGATTTATTCGCAACTGGTGAAAGAACATTAGTTAACCATAAGAAATACTATTATATCGCGGTTGCTTACGCGTACAATAATTATAAAGATTACGACCCGGACGATGCAACCTTATTAGATGGACAAAAACGTCCTTACTTAAGATCACGTATTTCAGCAACTGGACAAGGTATAGAGTCAGTATTAGGTATACCACACGATCCTTCGCCAGAAGCAGATGGAACTATTTATACAACTTCTTATGGTTTCCAACCAGAAATTACGCAGGTAGAGGGAATTGGAAATGGTGGAGCTTTCTTGGAGTTGAATGACGCAACAGTTCAATCTATTTTAGATAATGGCCAAAACCTGCAACCAACATATAAGAGTGGATTTGGACCTGTTGATGTAAAAGTGATTGATCCTTTAAACTTAAAAGAAGGTGAATACACACTTAAGTTCCTAGATTCTACTGCAGAGTTTAACGACAACCAATGGGTACTTGAAAGAAACTTTGGTGGAGTTATAGAAACAGTTGTCTCAGACTTTACAATTGCTGAAGCGAACGAACAATTAATTTTAGATTGGGGATTATCCGTTACAATCAATCAAGTAAACTACATTAAAACAAGTTCGTCAAATAATGATCGTTTCAAATTTACTGAGCCAATTGATGCAACAATCACCTTTGCTGATTCATCAAAACAATGGCTAACTGGTGTTTCTGATGGTGATGGTTATTACCCTACAAACTGGATTCGTTCAGGAGCTGCAGCAGAGCAAACAGCTGGTGACGGAGGTGACCCTGCCGCTACTTGTGATGTAGAGCTTTGGATCAATAACCCTTGTTTCTATGACGATGACCCAAGATTTGATTCTGAGAGTGCATTATATGAAGGTTTATTAGAAGGTACTGTTGCTCCTTTCAGATTATGTGGATATGGAAGTTATGGAATGCCATTTGGTTTCCCTGGCGAAAATCCTAATACTGCGTGGTATGAAGGAGGAGATGCTTCTGCAGCGTTAAGAGAGTCTGAAATTACAGGTGCTTACGCGGAAAACCATTTCATTACGTTACACGATGTAGATATCGTAATTACCTCTGACGAGACTAAGTGGACGCGTTGTCCAGTTATTGAGATCAATAACAACGAAAATCAAACTGAACATGGTGATGATATTTGGGAGTTAAGATCTGATAACTCAGTTGACAAAACAGGCGCTGAAGATGGTTCAGGAACTGGTATGGGATGGTTCCCAGGTTATGCAATTGATGTTAACACTGGACAAAGGTTAAATATGATGTTCTCTGAGAACTCATGGTTGACGGGTGAAAACGGTAATGACATGATTTGGAATCCAACGAGCAGATTTGTTGATAACACTGGTAATCCTCTTCTTGGTGGAATGCATTACGTATATGTATTTGGTGTAAATAACGATGATACAGGTTGTCCAATTTATGATGAAGGTGCATGGTTAAGAGAAAAACTAGAAGACGACGGAAAGTCTAACGGTGACCGTAGAGAAGATTACGAAGCAGTGCTTAAAAACTGTCAGTGGGTAATGGCGCCAATGTTAGAGCAAAACATGGATCTATTAGAGACTGATGTGAAGGTTGGATTAAGAATCAATAAAGAGTACAGACCTAGAGAAGTTGATTTATCAAACAATACTTTCCCGATGTACAGATTCACTATTGATAATCCTACTATTACAGGTGATGAATCGAAGCTAGTTTCGGTTATTGATAACATTAATGTTGTTCCTAACCCTTATTATGCGTACAGTACTTATGAAGGAGATAAAACTGAGAACGTTGTTAAATTCACTAACCTACCTGAACGTTGTGAGATTACTATCTTCAACATGCAGGGTGCATTAGTAAGAAACTTTGTGAAGGATGATCCAATGACCTCTCTGGATTGGGATTTAGAGAACCATCAAGGTGTTCCAATTGCAGGTGGTGTATATATTATCCACGTTAAGTTTACACATCCAAGTAATCCAGATCAGGAGTACGAAAAGATCCTTAAGTGGTTCGGAGTATTACGTCAGGCAGACTTAGATAACATTTAATAAAAAGACTAAAGAACTAACGATATGAATTTCAAAAGTTTAATAGGTAAAGGAAGCATTCTAGGCTTAGCGTTAATGAGCGGTGGAATTGTTTTCGCAGGAAATGGAGATCGTGTAGGATCTGCTGGTGGTTCCGAATTACTAATTAATCCTTGGGCACGTTCAGCTGCTTTTGCTGATGCTGGTGTATCTTGCTCAAATGGTTTAGATGGTGTCTTTACAAATATTGCAGGTTTGGCCTTTACTGATAAAACTCAAATCCGTTTCGACAGATCGAACTGGTTAGGAGGAACAGGTATTAATATAAACTCTGCAGGTCTGGCGCAAAGAGTCTCTGATAACTCAGTTATTTCAGTTGCGATAATGGCTATGAATTTTGGTGACATTGATATTACTACGGTTGAACTACCTGAAGGTGGAATAGGACAGTTCTCGCCGACATACTCAAACTTTAACGTTGGGTATGCACGTGAATTCTCGAACTCTATTTATGGTGGTATTAACTTCAAGGTAATTAATCAATCTATTTCTAACATTAGAGCAAATGGTGTGGCAATTGATGCAGGGATCAGATACGTAACCGGAGAGGAAGATCAAATTAAATTTGGTATTACCTTAAAGAATGTTGGTCCTACAATGAGTTTTAAAGGTGATGGTCTTGCGATTCAAATCGAGCATATTGCTACCGAAGAATTAGCAACACTAGAACAAAGATCGGCGGAATTTGAATTACCTTCTTTGCTAGGAATTGGTGGTTCATATGATTTCAATTTCTCAGAAACAAATAAACTGACTGTTGCTGCTGCATTCTCGGCTAACTCATTCTCAAACGATCAGTTCCGTCTGGGGCTTGATTACGGTTTAGAGATTGAAAAAGCAGCATTCCATTTAATGGCAGGATATGTTTACGAGGATGGTGTATTCGCAAATGATTTTAACTTCGGTTCTACAGTAACTGCGCTATCAGGATTTACTGCTGGTATGTCAGTAGATGCTATCGTTGGAAAGTCATCAAGTAGACTAGGTATTCAATACGCATTTAGAGCAACTCGTAATTTCAATGGTGTTCACACCTTAGGGGTTTCGATTGACATGAAGTAACAAATTTTTATATATTTGTATAAAACGGAGAGTCCATTTGATGGGCTCTCTTTCTTTTTAAAACATTTCGACATGGCCTTAAGTTATTACACAGAAGAAGGATTAAAAAAGCTAAAAGATGAACTTCAGCACATGAAGTCTGTAGAGAGACCTAGTATTTCTCAGCAGATTGCGGAGGCGCGTGATAAAGGTGATTTGTCGGAGAATGCCGAGTATGATGCTGCTAAAGAAGCTCAAGGCTTGTTAGAAGCAAAGATTGCTAAGCTTGAGGATATTGTTGCTAACGCTAGAGTTATTGATGATTCTCAACTAGATAATTCAAAGGCATTAATACTGTCAAATGTGAAGATAAAGAATGTAGACAACGGTATGGAAGTAGTTTACACGCTTGTGGCGGAAAATGAAGCCGATTTAAAGGCTAAGAAAATATCTGTTGATTCTCCTATAGGCAAAGGGTTATTAGGGAAGTCCGTTGGTGAAGTAGCAGAGATAAAAGTTCCTAACGGTGTAATGAAGTTCGAAATTATAGAAATCACCCGTTAATGGCTTCGATTTTTACTAAAATCATAAACGGGGAGATTCCTTCATATAAAGTTCATGAAAATGACGACTTCCTCGCTTTTCTAGACATAAACCCCTTGCAAAAAGGTCACACATTGATTGTGCCTAAAAAAGAGGTTGATTACTTTTTTGACCAGGATAATGATACCATCCAAGAAATGATCCTTTTTTCAAAGGAAGTAGCGCGTAAAATAAAAGATTCTTTCCCTTGTAATAGAGTTGGTATGACTGTAATAGGACTAGAAGTTCCGCATGCTCACATCCATCTTATTCCAATTAATGCGGAAAAGGACATGAATTTCAGGAGTCCCAAATTAGATTTAACGCAAGCAGAATTTATTGAAATTGCCGAAAAACTTCAAAAAGCCTAACCTTTTTTACGGTCTGGATTGTCTGAAATAAAAGCCTTCCACGAACCACTTTTTGATTTGTTATTTTCTCCTATTCCTCCTTGAAAATGGTGTGTGACAGCAGCAGCAAGTCCATCAGTGGCATCCAAATACTTCGGCATTTCTTTTATGTTGAGTAAGCGCAATAGCATACCAGCAACTTGTTCTTTCGAAGCATTTCCGCTACCTGTAATAGATTGTTTTATTTTTTTTGGGGTATACTCTTCATAGGGAATATTTCTATGCAGGGCCGCCGCAATAGCAACGCCTTGCGCTCTTCCAAGTTTTAACATCGACTGTACGTTTTTACCAAAGAATGGCGCTTCTATAGCCATTTCATCAGGCTTATACTCAAGGATTAATTGATCTACTCGGTCAAATATTTTTTTAAGCTTATCCCCATGGTTCTTAATCTTCTGCATTTGGATTATCCCAAAATTCAGCATTACCATTTCTTTCCCCTTCACATGAATTAATCCATATCCCATTATACTGGTTCCAGGGTCTATACCCAATATTATCTTATCCGTCTTTGCCATTAAAAGCTTAATACATCTGGTCTAATAATCTTAACAATCGAACCTATACCCTGACTTAAGTGATTCCAATCATCTATTTCAAGGTCTATTTCAATAAGCATTCCAGTATTCATCAAAATATTTTCATCACATAACCAGTTCACAAAATAGCTTATTCCATTATTGTGCCCCACATATAATCGAGTTTTAGCGTTAGAGTTTGTACTCAGACTTTGGGCAATTTCATCTAAAGAACAGAGATATAATTCTTCATTAAAACTGATTTCCGAACAGTTAATATAATGGTTTACAATCTGAGCTGTTTCGAAGCTTCTGCGAGCTTTAGAAGAAATTATCTCGTCAATAACAACTTCAGAATTCTTCATTATATAACCTATTTGATTTATCTGAGCAATTCCTTTTTTATTGAGATTTCTGATATAATCTTCTGAATAATCAAAATTCTTACTCGCCTTTCCATGCCTCAACACAAATAATTTTCTCATAAATCTGGACTTTTATCCAACCCTAAATTACTTATTATCGTTAATATTAGAACAAGGTAGAAGTAAATTGAAACTGTCCAATATATTCTTTCAATTTTCGTTCTTAAACTCAATATTATGATTGACCAGTCGATTATTGACAAATGTAAGGTGAACGACCGGAGAGCACAGGAAAAGCTCTACGAGTGGTTTTACGTGAAGCTTATGCCGACTTGCATGAGATATCACAAAAATGAAGAAGATGCAAGACACATCCTGAACATAGGATTTGTAAAGATTTGCAAGAATTTAGACAAGCTAAAAGATGGAACTCCATTCGAAGCTTGGGTGCGTCGTATAGTGATGAATACTATTATCGACGAGTTCAGAAAGAACAAAAAATACATTCAGTTGGTTGATAACAAGGAAACGGACAGAGAACTTGAATTGGCTGGTACTACTGTGGAAAATTCAATTTGGTCAAAGTTGGAAACAGATGTATTAATGGGACTTTTAAAGAGACTACCTGATGTCTCAAGAAAGGTATTCAACCTTTATGTTATTGACGGTTACTCTCACAAAGAAATAGGAGCCATGCTTGACATTTCTGATGGAACAAGTAAATGGCATTTAAGTAATGCCCGCAAATTATTGCGCGGTATGGTTGAAAAATTACAGAATAGCGAAAAGCAAAGAGCTGCTTGGGCACAATGAGTGACGGATTAGAACATATGGATGACGCTTTCAAGCGAATGGGTGAGGAAATGAACTTTTCTTACGATAAGTCTTTGTGGGATCAAATGAGTGCAGACTTAGATGATGCTGCAATGGATGATGCATTCGTTAATGCAGCAGATAACCTAACTGTTTCTGCAGCTGGAGCCTCTTTTGCTGAAGTCGAAGATGCTTTCATGGATGATGCTTTCCTCGATGCTTCGTCCCAAACCGAGGCTGTATATTCTTCCAACTTATGGAATAATTTTGTTTCAAACGAGGCTGATTTATACATGGATGACGCTTTTGTAAATGCCGCTAAGGCAGCAAAAGCAGAGTATTCTCCTGCTTATTGGGGTATGGCTAACGCAGCGCTTACTTCCGAAGGATTACATCACGAGTATAAACCTGTTTATTGGGAAGAAGCACGCAGTATGTTGGAGCAATCGGATAGAAAAGGGTTCTTCTACAAGTGGTCGGCTGTTGCAGCTGTATTATTAGTGATTTCGTTTTTAGGAATGAATTCATCAATCTTCAACGGGAATGATTTTGTGAATGCACAAATTAATCGCAGTATAGAAGATGCCATTAATAAAACAAGCACGCAGCTTTCTAACATAAACACAAAACCAGAGCTGTTAGAATCAAGACAAATATTGGTAGTTCAAGAGACAGAAGAAGTGAATAGTCTCTTACCAACTGATGAGGCTAGTGCTTCTTACAATAATAAAGTTGATAATGTAAATACTCTCGAAGAGGCGAATAATGTGGAAGGGAGCGACATAGTAATAAATAGAGCTGGCGATTCGGAATTGAATAATGAAGCCGTTGATACCGACGACTTAGAAAATAACCTTTTAAATAATGAAGCGTCTGATGGTAATCTCTCTCTAGAAGAAACAAGTGATGAGATAAGCTCTATTGCCTTGGCTAATGAAATTCCGGAGACCGTTGAGTTGGAGGAAAACTTAAGTATAAAAGCTGTTTCGAATGAATTGGAAGAGACAGAAATTGTTGAAGAAGTAATTCACAATGCTACACTAAACAATAGTGTCGAATTAAATATTTCCACAGAGAATGAATCATTTGAAATGCCTGATTTTGAGCTTAACAAGATTAGTTTTAATGATGAGTTGGGCTTTAATTCAGACATTATAAATAAGTGGACAGCACCTGAAATTCAGATTGTAAAGTCTAAAATTCTTCCAAGTCATGTGGTATCATTAAACATTCAAACAGGATATGGAATTCAATATGGTTTAGGATTTATTCCGCCTTCAATGAGAAATACTGTAGGTATCTCTTGGGCTACAACTTATGGAAAGCTTAAGCGTTTTGAATTAGGACTAGAATTGTCAGCGTCAAGAAATATTCAAAATAACCTAGGTATTGAAGAACGTGTTACAGTATATGATGTTCACGGTGGTGCTACAAGATCTTGGATGAAATATCAAATTAAGGATGCTTATTATACGGGTGTTGGATTTAACTTCAATTATAACATCAATAACAAGCATAAAATTTTAACTTCAGTTACAGGTTCTTATCTAACTGCTGTTAGAAGTAATATGTCGCATCAGATTAATGCAGACGAAATCACAACTATAAATGATAACTGGGGAGCAATGGACGGACTCAAAAAGATGGATGTTCTATTGGGACTTGGTTATCAATTCAATTTAGGAAGAGCTTTTGCAATTTCAATAAAAGGACAATACGGACTATTTGATAGAACAGATAACGATTTCTTAGGAGAGAGTTTGTTCGACCATGAAACCAACGTACAAATAGGATTACACTACAACATTTTTACAAAGCATTAATGAGAAAAATTATTTACCTATTCATCCTAGGTTTGGTCATTGCCTCTTGTACTAAGGAACCTTTACCTGAACTACCAGAAGGAAATGATCCATTTTACACGCTACGTGGAAATGTAGGAGGTGATGAGATAGATTTGGCGGTAGGGGAGAATAATGTTACAATTTCTCAAGGTCAAGAGATAATGAACGGAATCGAGACCTTCTATGGAGAGCTTCGTGCACCGAGTTCTAATTTGGTTTTTAGAGTTGAAATTATTGAGCCGGAATTTTATACTGACAATACAGAGATTTTATCGGAAAATGTTGAGTTTTTGCATCATGAAGAAGGGTGTCTTTCTGTAGATTTTGGAAGTACCGGTGGTTCTCAAATGAATTTCTTATTGGTTGAAAATGAAGAAGGAGTTTTGGTTCCAGCCTCATTCGTGCCCTTTTCAGAATTCGGTACTTACGATATAAACTTTCAGTTTGCCGATTTTGGAGTAAAGACTTTTTCTATACCAGTATCATATGGTTTTGATAGGTCTTCGGTAGATGCTGAATTTTCTACTGCAGGTGTATCTGATTCAATCATTTTGGCGCCTTCGAGTATTGAAGGAACACATAAATGGTACATAAATGATGTTCTAGTATCAGAGAATTCAAGTTATATCGGTACTATCAATAATGGAATTCATAAAGTAAAGCATGAAGTGGATGTAGATGGTAAAGTGAAAAGTTATACTACTTTGGTGAGGTTCAGGGCAAGTGAGTTTTATTGGCAAATGAACTTAAACTATTGTGACGATTCAACACCAAAACAAAATTTTGGCAAAGTGAAATTATCTGTAGAGAAGGACGGTGTATGGTATTATTCTGATTCAGAATATGCACTATCTGATGAGTACTTTTCTGTTTCAAACATTGAATACAATATCGATGAGGATTTTAAGCCTGAACGGGCGATTTTTAATATTGCATTAAAATCAAAGCTTTATACTGAAGACCTTCAGTCAGAACTTGATCTTACAGATCTTTCAGGACGATTTAAAATCGGTCTTAAATAATCTTAATTACTTTTATAGCTGAAAAGCAAACCGTCTTGTCGCCCCGATCGTTCGGGGAGGAAAGTCTGGGCAGCAAAGAGCATCATGCTTCCTAACTGGAAGGGGAACGATGATGAAAATCTCGTTTTACAGAAAGTGCCGCAGAAATTAAACTACCTCGTGCATACGGGGAAAAGGTGAAATGGTGAGGTAAGAGCTCACCGGTATTATGGTGACATAATGTGTCAGGGTAAACCTCATGAGCTGAAATATCATGTAAACCAGGGCCTGAAGTCTGCTCGACTGATCCTGGAGGGTAGATAGATTGATCCCGCGGGTGACTTCGGGACTAGATAAATGACAAGAACGAACTTGTTCGTACAGAACCCGGCTTATAGGTTTGCTTTTCTTTTTCTCTAACGCAAACGAAATCAAAATACTATCTTTGCGAAAATTTTTAGAAAATGGCAGAGGCGAAAAAGGAAAACAAGAAACTAAAAGCATTACTGGCTGATTTAGAGTCTGGGGATGAGAAGAAACAGCTTAAAGCAATCAAAGGGCTTAAGGTTAATGGCGATGTAGAAGCGGTGGAATATTTAGTTTTTCATTTAGCAAACTCTCCTTCTGATGAAGTGAAAAATGCCATTGTTGATATTCTTTCATCCCTCAAACTAAGAGGCGCTACAA
Organism: Crocinitomicaceae bacterium; assembly: GCA_022447665.1. Classification (GTDB taxonomy): domain Bacteria; phylum Bacteroidota; class Bacteroidia; order Flavobacteriales_D; family Crocinitomicaceae; genus JAKVAQ01. The sequence goes on along the minus strand of JAKVAQ010000023.1, from coordinate 19,056 downwards.
AGGAAATGGCACTTTGCCTCCAAAAAGAGGAGTATGCTCCTATTCACGGAATCCTTTTGAATACCATGTGGAACTCTGGTTTGGATTATAAAAAGTATCTAAACATCATTGTAAATGTTGCACTTGATGGTGAAATGATGGAAGCAATAGAATGTATCACGATTATTGAGAACACTTCGGGGCCGTTTGAAGAGGAAGATATTATGGAGGCATTACTTTCTGTACAAGAGTACCTTTCTAATACAACCGACGAGAATCCCAAAAATGAGATCATAAAGGAAATTGCAGCGATCTTAGCTAGAATTAATGACTCATTATAATGGGAGCGAAGAAAAAATTACAACGTTTCGCAGATGTTTCATCAATGCCTCATGTCATTGAGCCTACTTATGACCAAGCCATGGGTGGAGATTTTCCGCTTAAGGGTAATTGGAATAAAGACTTTTTTAAAAATGACGATCCAATTGTTATCGAACTTGGGTGTGGGAAGGGTGAATATGCCGTACAGTTAGGTAAAAAGTACCCTGATAAGAACTTTATTGGTGTAGATATTAAAGGAGCACGTATTTGGTACGGTGCAAGTGAAGTCCGCGAAACAGGAATGAAAAATGTTGGTTTTATTCGCTCTAGAATTGAATACATCGCTAATTTCTTTGGTAAAGATGAAGTGGATGAGATTTGGTTAACCTTCTCAGACCCTCAACCTAAAAAAGCCAGAAAAAGACTGAGCTCAAGACGATTTATAGAAGAGTATTTAAAGTTCCTTAAACCAGGTGGTATAGTCCATTTAAAAACCGATAGCGACTTGCTCTTTGAAAGTACCTTGGAGGAAATAGAAGAGCATAGTTACACTTGCATAACTAAAACTTGGGACCTTTATGGAGAGTTGTTCGATTCTCTAGATTCGGAGACACAAGAGATTCTAAATATCAAAACTTACTATGAAGAGCTTTTTTCATCAAAAGGGTACTCCATAAAATATTGCAAGTTCAAAATCAACTAGTTAGTTAAATCGTTTGAGAATTTAATTTTGAAGGTTGAAAAGATATTCTTAAATTTAAAAAGCGCCACCTAGAAAATTTATTGTTTTTTTTAGGCAACTATAGGGTTTTAAGCCCCGTTTTATAAGTACTAAGTGAAAGTTACAAGTTTCTATAGCGAAGGTGAATTATCACCAATTAAGGTTGGAAGTGTCGACGAAACAGTTGTCGAGATCAAGAATCTTTTCTTCAACGAGCAGTTAGAAGAGGAGCAAATTCGTGCAGAAATTTATGCAAACAATTCTAATGCTGCGAGCATAGTTGATGAGCTAAGACTTGACTTTGATAGAATTTTCACGAAGAAACAATTACGCAACAAGCGCTTATTTAAAGGTTTACGCAAAAAATCAATTACAGTAGACAGTTTCAAATTAGACATTGACACACTACTGTTTATCAAGAACGAGCAGCGTTATTTAAATGCGGAGTTTAAAAACTACAAACTATTAGTTAAAAGAAAGTGGTTCTTTGGTCCTGTTAAAGAGGTTTATCTGTTTGCTTCTTTAAATAATAACATGTTCTACCTTCTCAGCGAAGGCTCACTTTAATTCAAGAAGTGACAAAAGATCCTAATCAAGATTTTTTCCGTGATGTTTATGATGTGGTAGCCCTAATTCCCGAAGGAAGAGTCACCAGCTATGGTGCCATTGCAAAATATCTTGGTGCAGCTAAATCGTCACGTGTAGTAGGTTGGGCACTGAATGGATCCATTACCAATGGAGAAAACATCCCGGCACATCGGGTAGTCAATAGATTAGGTATGCTGTCTGGTAAAGCACATTTCAGTCCTCCTTCGGCCATGCAAGAAGCTTTAGAAGCAGAAGGGATTACCGTTAAAGAAGATAAGATTCAGAACTTTAAAGAGTGTTATTGGGACCCAAATTTGGAGCTTGAAATAGATGGCTAATTTCGGTATTTAATGCTTCTTGTCACCGTTGTTGAAGGGTTCCAATTCTCTTCGCTTTCATATTTATAGCGTGAGGTACGCTCTATCCAATTGCCTCGATCATCTAATTTGTATTCATACTTCGTAATCATGTTCCCAACTGATAACGTCTTTTCTTCTCTAATAATCATTCCATTTTCACTATAATATTCTGTGCTGGAATAGTTCATACTTTCATCGCTTCCAGAAACATTTTCAGTGGTATAATCAGGCCCGTAGAAGTAAGAACGTTCTTCATATGAATCATCACTTGTGTACTCTGTAAGTTCAATTTCAATCCTTCCTTCGTCATCGTATTCGAAAGATGTTTCTTTCGTGAGCTCTTTATCCTCTCCAGCAAATTTTATTTTGACCAAAATGCTATCAGAATTGTAGAAATATTTTTCTTTCTCCATGAATTCTTCATATTCATCATCATAATCAGAATCTAAATACCTTTTTCTATGTGTTAGGTAATCGCCATCATTGTAGATATATTCCCACATCTCTGAATCTGTCCCACAACACCCTGCGATTTCTAATTGAGTTATCATGCCGTTTACATTAAAAGAATAATATTCATAGCTTCCTCCCATACCTATTTCTTCGCCTTCGTCATCAACTTGAAAAGTATGAATTGAAACGCTTTCGATATCGCCAGATAAATACATGGCTGTGAGGTCATTATTTATTGTTTCAACCTCAAGGCTTGGTATAATCTCTTCTACAAGCGTAACATTACTCGTGTCAGCAGATGCTTGTTTGTGATTTTCTGATTCGATGGTTTCTGCTACCTCATTGCCGCAGGCTAGAATTAAGAATGGAATAAAGAATAAAAAGTATTTCATGAATTAAACATACAAAAAAAGGCGCTCACTTTCGTGGCGCCTCAAACACGTTTAATCTCCTGCACATTAAGATTATTTTCTCCCCCATAGAGCAACAACAGCTCTACCGCTTTTTGATTTATTCTTTGTAGTATAATTTAATTTTACCTTTTTAATAATGCGCTTATTACCTGGCAAATCAATCACTCTCGTTTCAGATCCTGCTGGAAAGTTTTTGTTGAAGGCAACATTTTTATTTTCTCCATTTCCAAAAACAATGTTGATGTTCTTTAAGAAGATCGGTGCTTTTTTAATTTTCAATTTCACTTTAGTAAAAGCGCCATCTTTCGCTGTTACCATAATCTCGTCATGGTCGGCACCCATGTTTACAGTTCGTCTTCCAAGGAGTTCCCAATCTCCTTGAGCAATTTTTTCCAGATTCTGACCTGCATTAGGCGTTGCAAAAATCATTGGAGCTAAGGCCAATAAAAAAGAAAGGAAGGCTAATTTCATCGTTTTCATATCAAAGTATTAGTTGGTTTTCATCTTTGACTTGAGATTTTGAAAATGGTTTAATCGAGGTTGAAATTATTTCAACTTCTCGTTTTCCTTGTGTCTAGTATTATCTCTTTTAGTCTTTTTATCAAGGTTCTTTTTAAGAGCTTCTTCTAAGTCAATACCGGTTTGATTAGCAAGACAAATCAATACCCATAAAACATCGGCCATCTCATCCCCAAGGTCTTTATTCTTATCGGATTCTTTTTCTGATTGCTCTCCGTATCGACGTGCAATAATTCGTGCCACTTCACCTACCTCTTCAGTAAGCTGAGCCATATTGGTAAGCTCATTAAAATAACGAACACCATAAGTTTTAATCCAATCGTCTACTAATGCCTGTGCTTCTTTAATTGTCATTCTTTAATCTTATTAATTATGTTGGTTGTAGAAAATCCATCTACTAAATCAATCGTTTTTACAATTCCATGATTCGCTAAAACTATATCGCTTCCTACAATGTATTGTTTTGAATTCTCATCTCTAACTTCCACAGAATAATCTCCTCCTTTAACTAGAACATCAGGTACAAGTGATTCAATCAAGTTGTACGGAGTATCCTCATCAAATACAACTACAAAATCCACAACAGCCAAACCTGCTAAAATAAAGGCTCTACTATTTTCATTATTGATTGGGCGTTCAGGTCCTTTGTTTTGACGTTTAACAGAATCATCCGAATTAAGGCCGACCACAAGGATATCGCCTTCATCAGAAGCTGCTGCTAAATATTCTAAGTGTCCACGATGAAGGATATCGAAACATCCGTTTGTAAAAACAACTTTAGCATCCTGCTTTCGCAATCCTGCTATTACTTTTTCAAGACTATTGAGCGGAAGAATTTTCTGCTGAAGGAGTTGAAGATTCGTCATGTTTAAATTTAACGTTTTTACCGTTCAGCGCTAAAGAAATTAGTCCTAGAATAATCATTAATATAGTCTGAGAAGTCCATATTATCCATCCAAGCGCCAAAGCATCAGGTAAGATACCAGGATCGTTTGGAGCCAAATAGGTGGTAACAATTAATCCTACTGCAGCAGGATAAACCCCAATTCCACCTTGAACAAGAATGATGGAAAATGTTCCCGCAATAAAACCAGCTAGCATAGCATCAAGACCGAGCACAGCTGTTGAATCTAAGGCATAAAAACATACGGAAAACATCAGAATATACATCACCCAAATAAACAGCGTATGACCAATGAATTTTAGCTTATGTTTTGTTTTGAAAATGGCAAATACTCCTTCTATCATGCCTTTAACAAAGTCAATTATTTTTCGTCGGAACGATTTTTTAGCAATGAAAAGAATCACAATTGCTGCAAAACCAAGAAGAATTCCATAAGTAACAACTTTACCAAGAATAGAAAAAATTAGGCTGTTTCCGCATCCTGCTTCCCCTGAATTAAAGTCGCTCAGTTTTGTTTGAAAATCATCGAGCTTATTGTACTGCATTCCAAGAGCAATAAGAATAACCACACCTAACATGAAAACATCTACGGCACGCTCTGCTAAGATGGTTCCGAATCCTTTTTGAAAAGGAACTTTTTCTGTTTTCGATAATACTCCTGCTCTTGACGCCTCACCAGCTCTTGGGAAAACAATGTTCACGATATACCCAATCATTAATGCGTGATAAGCATTCCAAAATTTGATTTTGTAGCCCATTGGGTCTAGAAGGTACTTCCAACGAAGTGCTCTTGAGGCATGACTCAAAAAACTAAAAACTAGAGCCAATAATACCCAAGAATAATTCGCTTTGCCAATTGCTGAAAAGAGGTCTTTCTTTTCTTGTTCGCAAAGTGCATCGTAAAAAAGCCAAATCAAGAAAACACCGAACCCTAAAGGAAGAATAATTTTTAAGGCAGATATAATTTTACTTTTCATGAGGAATTCGGTTGAATAACGTTTTTCCCATCAACCTATTGTAACTAGTCTAGTTTATTTGTTTCCTCGTTCGGGAAAACCAACCATGGCTTGAAGTTCTTCGCTTCTTCAAAGTCCATTTGAGCATAAGAAATAACAATAATGATATCTCCTACGGCAACACGTCTTGCTGCAGGACCATTTAAACAAACAATTCCGGAATTAGGTTCTCCAAGAATTGTATAGGTTTCAAAACGCTCTCCGTTATCAATATTCAATATTTGAACCTTCTCTCCTTCAATCAGATTTGCCGCAGCCATTAACTCAGGATCAAGCGTAATACTCCCGATATAATTAAGGTCCGCTTGGGTAACTTTTATGCGGTGGATTTTTGATTTTACTACTTCTATCTGCATCTTATTCAAATAAATTCGTGCAAATGTACTAAGTCTCTCATGATTCACAAAATAGATATGGGGAATACCTTATATTTGCGACAGACTAGATCAATGGCTAAAATCGTTTATACCAATTGTCCACTCTGTGGTTCGGCTCATATTAAGAAAGAGTTTGATATTAAAGATCATTCCCATAGTGGGGAATTGTTTGAACTCACGAGTTGCAATGATTGTGGTTTTGTGTTTACGGATAAAGTTCCTTCGGAGGATGAGATTGGTCCGTACTACAAGAGTGATGATTACATCTCACATTCGGATACCCAAAAAGGTTTGACCTACAAGCTTTATCACATGGCACGTAAGCGCATGCTTAAGAAAAAGGAAAGACTTATATCTCGATTGAGTGCTGGAAAGCGATTATTAGATGTAGGTGCTGGTACAGGTTATTTTCCAAATCAAATGAAATCTGCAGGTTTTGATGTTGTTGGGGTTGAGGTAGATGATGATACCCGAAAGTACGCGAGCGAAAAGTTTGATTTGAATCTTCATCCTTCTGTTGATGCTGTAATTGAAGCCGGGGAGAAGGAGTTTGACTTTATTTCTTTGTGGCATGTTTTAGAGCATCTTTATGGAAAGAAGGATTACATGGCGAAGTTTTCAAGTTTGTTGAAGGAAGATGGTCATTTGGTTATAGCCGTTCCTAATAGTGATTCCTATGATGCGCGAAAGTATAAGGATAAATGGGCAGCATATGATGTACCTATTCATCTTTGGCATTTTACGCCAAAATCCATGAAAGAATTGGCGAAACGTACGGGTTTTGAAGTGGTCAAGATGAAACAATTACCATTTGATCCTTTCTACATCTCTATTCTTAGCGAGAAGTATAAAGGCGGTTCATTAGGTTTGATCAAAGGAATGTTCACAGGATTCATTTCTTTCTTGAAAGGTTCTATGAATGTTGAACGAGCTAGTTCAGTGGTTTACGTGCTTAGAAAATCTTCTAAGTAGTTTCATTTTCGTATCTTAATTGAGTGAGAAAGCTTGCTCTGATTCTATTTTTATTTATTTCTTTTTCTGGGTTGAGCCAGGAAGAAAGGTTCTCTTCGAGCTCCTTGTATTTTGGAGCCAACAATATAGTTTCTCATATTGACCCATTGCATTCATGGTCCTTATGGGGTGGGATGTCCTTTAATCAAAACGATAGAAAAGGAATTAGAATTGATGCTTCTTGGCTACACAATTGGTCCGACAAATCTGCGGTTCGTGCTAATCATAACGATGTTACTCTATCAAGAAAATGGTATTGGACAATAGAAAAAGTAAACTGGTTAGGACTAGAGTTAAACGCAGGAATATCTGCTGGAAGGCAAGTTTTGTTTTATGATTATTTGGAAGGCTCGATTAATCGCGGTTTCAATCATATTGGTATAGGCCCTTCTTTGGAACTTGCACCAAGTTTCAAAATAAATGATCGTTTGAGTGTTTTTACTAGAATTGGAATTAAATCTTATTTTAGAATTGAACGCGAATTTCTGGAGTTTGCACCTTTTGATAGAACTTATCTTCAAGATGATTTCAGTGTCTATTGGTTTGCGCCTTCTGGTGTAGGACTAAAATTTGATTTAAATAAATCACCTGGAGATAAGAGCGCTATTAATAAAAACCATTTAATTTATTTTGGGCTTCGTTCCTGGACTGCATTATTATTATCTACTAATAGCAGCTATACCAATCTGAGTTATGCATATATGTTTAATGGGAATTGGGGGATAAAAGGAACATATCAACAAGAGCGATGGTTTGTAAATGGTTATAATTGGGTTAGAACTAGTGTGGATAATTGGTATGCCGGTGTAATGGTGCTTAGAAGCTTCAATTTTGAAGGAAAAAAGCTCGGTAAGTACTTCAGTTTAGAATCGAACTTGGGAGTTATTCTTGGAAGGAAGCAGAAATTCATAGAAGATTCGATTGAGGATCAAACCAGTATAGATATTTTCGATGGTCTAGGGCCTACACTTTCCTTGATACCTACATTTCAATTCTCAAATTGGGGCGCCTTGTACTTTGATTTTAACGCACATTGCTTGCTAGGTGAGGAGTTCGATAATAATTCATCGCCACCTGGCTTTGTGTTTTCACAGAGATTTGGATATAGTACAGGGAGTGTAGGGTTTAGGCTAGGACTATAATAATTATCGATCCAAAATTTCATCTTCATCTCCTTCAGAAACCTTTAGCTCGTTTCTTAAGAAGTCATATTCCTTTTTCGGTACTACATAAGTTTTTGACCATTTGTCATGCCATCCACGATCTCCAAGGCAAGAAAAGGCTTCAAAAGGTACGTATCTAATTAATGTTCTGACAAGTCCATCACTCCAAGAAATTTTTTCGGCGTACTCATTAATTACGTAGGAACCTGTTACCATTTTTCCAAACGTTCTACCAGCCGTTACTTCCATTACGGCATAATAAAGGAATGCAAGAAGCATTGTACCCGCATTAAAATAATAAGAGATAGCTATTTCATTACCAGTTCTAAAACTAGAAGTGTATAGTTTAATTCCTGCAAATGATAATAAATAAATTATTCCCCCAAGAATTAATGAATCAATTAGGTAATGCAAAAAACGCATACCTGGAGTAGTAGTTATAACTTTTCTCTTTACTTGAATTGGATATTTTTCTCGAACTCTCCTTCCTAAGGCATCTTTGGTTTCACGAGTAGAGATACGTTCTACTTTGATATCTGAAACTTTCATAACTCTTTTTCTTCAAGGATTTTCGCCATTTGAACTTGAAGTTCTTTGGCTTTTTCTGCTGCAGCTGCACCAAAATTTTCAGAGTCGTCAGCATATATAATACCTCTTGAAGAGTTAATTAATAAGCCACAATCTCTATTCCAGCCATATTTAGCAACTTCAGCGACTGTTCCACCCTGCGCTCCAACACCTGGAACTAAGAAAAAATGATTAGGGACTTTAGAACGTACATCGGCAATGGCCTCACTTCGAGTAGCACCAACAACATACATTAAACGATCTTCACCACCCCATTCAGAGGATTTACGCAGTACTTTTTCGAAGAGCTTTTCACCTTTAGTATCTGTACTAAACTGGAAATCCAGTGCACCAGCGTTGGAGGTAAGTGCCAATAGTATTACCCATTTATTTTCGTACTCAAAGAAAGGCTTTACACTATCGGCGCCCATATATGGAGCGATGGTAACAGAATCGAAGTTCATGTCTTCAAAGAAAGCCTTCGCATAATACTTTGATGTATTTCCAATATCACCTCTTTTAGCGTCTGCTATCTTAAAGCAATTATCTGGAATATATGCTTCCGTCTTTTTTAAAGTCTCCCAACCTTGTGTCCCTAAACACTCGTAAAAAGCAAGGTTAGGTTTGTAAGCCACCGCATAATCTTTAGTGGCATCAATAATAACCTTGTTAAACTCATAAATAGGATCGTCATATTCCAATAAATGTTTTGGAATGCGACTTAAATCAGGGTCAAGACCTACGCATAAAAACGATTTTTTTCGTTTTATCTCTTCTATTAATTTCTCCTTCGTCATGACGTTTCTATGCTCCTTCTTTAAGTTTTTCAGCGTTTTCTGCCATCTTCAATGAATCTATCATTTCTTGAATATCGCCATTCATGAAGTTTGATAGATTGTACATTGTTTTATTGATTCGATGGTCAGTAATACGTCCTTGAGGATAATTGTACGTTCTAATTTTTGCAGAACGGTCACCAGTAGATACCAATGATTTACGTTGAGCGGCGCGTTCGGCATTCACTTTCTCTAGTTCAGCTTGATATAAGCGTGTTCTTAATACTTGTAATGCCTTCTCGTAGTTTTTATGCTGAGAACGACCATCCTGACATTCTACTACTGTATTCGTAGGTAAATGTGTTAATCGAATTGCCGATTCAGTTTTGTTTACGTGCTGTCCACCAGCTCCAGATGCTCTAAAGGTATCTTTCTTTACATCTTTCAAGTCAAGTTCAAAATCAACATCCTCAGCCTCTGGCATTACAGCAACAGTTATTGCTGAGGTATGAACACGCCCTTGTGATTCAGTTTCAGGTACGCGTTGTACACGGTGTACGCCAGATTCGAATTTCATTACTCCATATACACTCTCTCCAGAAACCTCCATGGAAATTTCTTTATAGCCCGATGTACCTCCTTCATTAGAGTTAATAACTTCTGCTTTGAATCCAATATTTTTGAAGAACATGGTATACATTCTGTAAATATCTTCCACGAAAATACAAGCTTCATCACCACCAGTACCAGCTCTCAATTCTATAATGACGTTTTTATCATCTTCAGGGTCCTTAGGAATCAAAAGAAACTTAATCTCTTCATCTAGCTCGGCTTTTCGAGGAACTAGTTCATCTAATTCCATTTTAGCCATCTCCTTCATGTCTGGATCATCGTCTGTTTCGAGAACTTCTTTTGAAGATTCAATGTTTTCGATGACATTTTTATAATCCTTATACACCTTAACAATCTCTTCAAGGTCTTTGTACTCTTTGTTGAGCTTTACATAGCGGTCCATATCCGCAATGATTTCTGGGTCAACAATCTTTTGACTTACCTCGTCAAAACGGATTTTAATTGCTTCGAGTTTTTGTAGTAAATCACTCATTAGTCAATCTTTAAATAGGTTTAATATTCAAAGGTGCCAAACTCTGAATTGATAGTTAGTTTTTTCTCTTCTGATGCTACAACTCTTCCGATTATTTGAGCATCAACATTAAAGCTTTTAGAAATCTCAATAATTTCTTCTGCATGTTCAGCTGGGAGATAGATTTCCATTCGATGTCCCATATTGAATACTTTATACATTTCTTCCCAAGCTGTTCCTGATTCTTCATGAATCATTTTGAAAAGAGGAGGTAGTGGGAACATGTTGTCTTTGATTACATGAACATTGTCCACAAAATGAAGGATTTTAGTTTGAGCTCCACCACTACAATGCACCATACCATGAATATTTTCACGATGGCTATTCAATATTTTTTGAATGATTGGCGCGTATGTTCGGGTAGGAGAGAGAACTAATTTTCCAGCATCAATTGGAGAACCTTCAACAGCGTCTGTTAGGTTCTTTGACCCGCTATATATTAGGTCTTCTGGGATAGCAGGATCATAGCTTTCTTTGTATTTTTCTGCAATGTATTTACCAAATACATCGTGACGAGCAGAGGTTAAACCATTTGATCCCATTCCGCCATTGTACTCATCTTCATAAGTCGCTTGGCCATATGATGCTAGCCCAACGATTACATCTCCAGGCTGAATATTAGCGTTATCAATAACTTCATCTCTTCTCATTCTCGCCGTTACTGTGGAATCAACAATAATGGTTCTCACAAGATCACCTACATCAGCTGTTTCTCCTCCTGTAGAGAAAATACTTACACCATGTTTGCGAAGATTCTCTAATAACTCTTCAGTTCCATTAATAATAGCGGCGAGAACTTCACCAGGAATTAAGTTCTTGTTTCTTCCAATGGTAGATGAAAGCAGTATGTTTTCTGTTGCGCCAACACATAATAAATCATCAATGTTCATGATGAGTGCATCTTGCGCTATTCCTTTCCAGACCGATAGGTCGCCAGTTTCTTTCCAATACAAATAGGCCAAGCTACTTTTTGTTCCAGCACCATCGGCGTGCATAACAATACAGTGATCTTCACTTCCTGTTAATTGGTCAGGAATGATTTTACAAAATGCTTTAGGATAAAGTCCTTTATCAATTTTCTTGATTGCGTTGTGAACGTCTTCTTTAGAGGCAGATACACCACGCGCGTTATAACGAATGTCCGTCATTTTTGGTTAAGGTTATGTAAATAAAAAAAGCACGATCCATTTTAAATGGAACGTGCCTTAATGTTTTATAATATGTTTATCTAATTGCCGTCTCCACCTTCTGGAGTTCCATCTCCTTCTGGCTCCTTAGCAACATAATCCATACTTAAAATTTTACACTCAGTTCTACGATTTAACTGATGAAGCATTTCAAATTTATCTTTATCAGAACTCTTGAACTTATTGATGTAAGATTCTTTAAGTACTGTTGAACTAGTTGTGTCGCCTGATGCAGGATCAATTTCATGGTACGTAGTAGGTACATTCTCTCCATATCCTTTCGGTACGAATCGATCTGCAGGTAAGCCTTTCTCCGTAACTAGGTAATCGATACAAGACTGTGCTCTAGCCTGAGATAGTTTCTGGTTAGATGATGCAGATCCACGTGAATCTGTATGTGAACCAAGTTCAACTACTAAGTTAGGGTGCTCAATCATTAAGTTATATAAATAGTTCAATGAATCTTTCGAGTTGATTGTTTCGTCAACAAGTAATTTAGCTGACCCTAATGGGTAACGAACTTCAGGAAGACGAATTGGCTTCTCAATGTTCAATACTTTAAGATCTCTAATAATACGCGTAGCACTTGTGATGTCTACCGTAGTAAAGTTATCCTGAGCATCTAAGTAAATACCTTCAACACCTTCGGCAGTTAAATCCCAAGTTGCTCCTGGCTCAACATAACGGTTTCCATCAGGCTTTTCGCCTAGGTTAATCATACCTGAAGCATCTGTCTTTAAGGTATAGTTAGATCCATCCGAACCAACAAGAGTAACATCCATATTAGGAATAGGCTCTCCAGTTTCTTGGTCGTGTACCATTACCAATACATCAATTAATACTGGTGGTAAATAGAAATCCCAAATATCTTGTGAGTGTTCTCCTTTAGACCCATTACGGTTAGATGAGAAGAAACCTCTTTGAATTTTTCCAGACTCAGTAAAGAAGATATGGTAATCATCTCTACAAGAGTTTAAAGGTGCCATTAAGTTAGTTGGGTTTTCCCATTTGTTCTCTTCGCCTACACGTTCAGCCACGTATAGATCTAAACCACCCATACCAACTAATCCGTCAGTAGCATAGTAAAGTTCATTATTCGGCCCCCAAGTAGGGAAAACATCGTTACCAGGAGTGTTAATCTCAGGTCCTAAGTTTACCGGTAAGCTCCAAGAATCCTCTCTTCTGTTGTACGTTGAAACCCAAAGGTCAACTCCACCATAGCCTCCAGCCATGTTAGAAGAGAAAATTAAAGTTTTACCGTCAGGTGAAATACATGGGTGTCCAACGTGTGTTGAATCGTGATCCTTTAAGCTAAGTTTTACAGGTTCACCCCATCCTTTACCTTTTTTCTCTGAGGTATAGATATCACAACCTAATCTCATTTTGTCTTCAACAGGACAACGCGTAAAGAACATTGTTTTACCTCTTGAGTCAAACGCTAGCGTTCCTTCGTTATCACCAGTATTGATTCCTTCAACTACAGTTGGCTGTCCCCAGTTACCTTTACGGTCAATATTAGAGATCCAGATATCCATGTAGCTTTCTCCCGTAATAGGATCAGTATTTTCACCTGTAGAACCTTGACGAGAAGAAGAGAAATACATCTCAGTTCCTCTTGGTCCAACTACTGGAGCGTAATCAAATGTATTTGTATTTAATTTTGTAACGTTAGATACTAAATGACGTGTTGGGTTACCAGCAAACTCCTCGTACTTTTCACAAGACTCAATTCTGATTTTAGTGATAGCGTCACCAGGGTTAAGCTTTTCATACTCTTCATAGTTCTCTTTCGCTTCTTTATGCTTGCATTGCGCCATTTCCATTTCTGCTAGGTAGAAATGTGCCATAGGCTCAATCTCGTCATATCCAAGAAGAATCGCCTTCTCATACTGCTGTTCAGCAGCCGGGAAGTCTCTTAAAAGACGGTAACATGTTGCTGACATGTAAGCAAAGTGAGCTTTTTTATCCTTTGCTTTTTTGTTCTTTGGGTTGATTTTTTCAGAGGCTAATTTGTAAGCTTCAGCTGCTTCAGCGTATGCACCTGCCATCCACAATCTTTCCGCTTCTTTCGAATAGTTTCTTGTGTTAGCACGTCCATCACTCTGTCCGTAAGCAAAGCTTCCAATAAATAATAATGCTACAATTGGAATTACTGACTTCATAGGTTACCTATTTTTCTTTTCGTCTTTGAGCGACGAAAATAGTTAAATTTTTAAATATTAGCACTTTTTCTAATCATTAATTACGCAATCTATAATCAATGGTTACTTCCATATACACGCCACTTTTCCAATAGTTGCTCAAATCCCGCTGGTAAATTGGAGTCAAATGCTTTCCAGTCGCCAGTTTTCGGGTGGGTAAACCCTAAGGTTTTTGCATGTAAAGCTTGTCCCGGAATAAGTTTTAAACAGTTGTCGATGAACTGTTTATATTTTGTGAAAGTTGTTCCTTTCAAGATTCTATCACCCCCGTATTCAATGTCGTTGAAAAGTGGATGACCAATATGCTTCATATGTACACGAATTTGGTGAGTTCTGCCTGTTTCTAGCTTACATTCTACCAAAGTCACATATCTTAATCGCTCTATAACCTTGTAATGCGTAATGGCGTGCTTTCCGTATTCTTCCTCATCTGAGTACACTTCGTAGACCTTTCTATTCTTCCTAGAACGACCAATATTCCCTGTTATAGTTCCTTCATCTTCTTCAAAATCTCCCCATACCAGCGCAAGGTATCTTCGTTCAGACGTCCTTTCAGCAAATTGGTTGGAAAGGTGCGTTAGCGCGTGTTCATTTTTGGCTACTACCAGTAATCCAGAAGTATTTTTGTCAATTCTATGGACAATGCCGGGTCTGCCTGCATAATCATCCCTTTGAGGTAGATTACTAAAGTGATAGATTAGCCCATTGAGTAAGGTTCCATTGTAATTGCCATGACCTGGATGAACTACTAAGGAGGCAGGCTTGTTAATTACGGCAACATCGTCATCCTCGTAAATGATGTCAAGGGGAATATTCTCGGGAACGAGCTCGAATTCATTCTTTTCGAATAATACGTTCACAGAAATTTCGTCATTGGGATGGATCTTATGGTTGGCTTTCACAGCCTTTCCGTTAACCAATAATAGGCCTGATTTAGCGATTGCTTGAATTCTTGTTCTTGATATTTGAGGGATTCTGTCCATCAAATATTTGTCTACACGCATTATTTCCTGTCCCGGATCAACAGTAACCTGGTGGTGTTCGTAAATGTCTTGATTAGAATTATCTTCGCTCATTAAAGCTTAGTTACCTTTTTTGTGTCGATAAGGTTACCATTTTCGGTTTTTATTTGAACGATATAAACTCCTTTTTCGAAATCTGTTAAATCTATTTCGCGAGAATTAACGTCTGAAAGAATTAGTCTACCACTCATGTCAAAGACTTCTGTTACATAAGAGTCTTGGTTTACTCCATCGATTGTAAAAATCCCATTGCTAGGATTGGGGTAGATATTTACTTCAGAGGTAAATGTTTGTTCAGGATTGTGCAGTGTGTAGTTCAATGCTGTCGAGAAGACAGGTCGAATTAACAATGACCCTTCAAAAGAAGATGTTTGCCAAGTTCCAGCAGTATTGTAAAAGATTTTGTCGTTGTTAGGAATGTTCATGTCAAGCCCAATGTTGAGTCGTTCGTCTTCAATTTGATCCCATCCTACATAGAAAGTTTCGGGAACAACCACACCAACACCACCAGCAAATGTGTAGTATTCAAATCCGTTTTTTTCTCCAACATAGTCAGGGTAATGTGGAGAGAAAAAATCATCTTGATAAATTATATCTCCAGGTTCGCCTCCGGCATCTGCCCAAATTGTGAGCAAGAAAATATTACCACTCATGTCCTCAACAGAAGGAACAAAGGACATTAGAATTCCAGTGAGGGTATCAGCTTCATACGCTTCAAATTTATACGCCAATAAAGATCTATTTCCGGTTACTCCATAAGCTAGTTCCGCAGATCCATCATCATAAGCATAATAGTTTTTAAATTCTTGTTGGAAATAGGTTGTGTCGTTGTCTGGGAAAGAATTCTTGCTGGCAATAGCACCATCTGTAGCAATATTCATTTTAACATCGAATGTTGCTTGAGGATCAGTAGTAATTGTATTGTCGTAAGCGTAATTAGAAGCAATAGGTACAGGGTATTCGGTAATACCAACAGACCAAGCACTCGTTACTCCAATAGAATAAGGACCGCCATCAGTTACGCCCATAAAGTCCACTTGAAATGCTCCCGGGATTTGCCCAGAATCGGTATTGTCACAGTTATATCCATTAAGAACAACTTCGTCTATCATTTTATCAGAAGGGGTTACATTCTTGAAATGGTCCCAAGGTACACTAACATAGTCTTGCAATAATGTATGAGGTGGTTCGGAAATCGCAAGGTCATTAAAGTTAATTGGGCCTGGAAGTTGATTGTCACGGACACGCACGTAATCAATATGCCAATGATCTAACCAACCTGATAAGGATGCTTTGTTGTAGAATCGAAATTTAAAACCGTTTAATAGCATGAAGGCGGGAACTGGATAATGAACAGTGTCCCAAACATCGAACGGTTTGTTGCCTGGTGTTGACCATCCAGAGTTGATCCATCTATCTTCAGTAACGTAATAATATTGGAGCACCAGAGAATCAAGTTCCTCAGGAGCATCACAATTTCCTTGCGCTTGGTATATAAAGTCTACATAAACATCTGATAAACCAGCCATGTTGATTGGTTTTGAAGTTAAGTAATCTGCGGTACCATAAGCACTAGGACTACCAATTGCATAAGGCCATCCAGTAGAATCAACAGCGTCTAAGGTCACCACTCCGAGCGACCATGGTTGGTAAGCTAGACCGTAATTCCTACATGCATAATTATCTGCCCAGATTTTAGAATTATCGTTCAGAGTAGCAAAGAATATGCGGGCACTATCTTGAGTGAATTCAGTAAAGGTGTTTTGGTAAACAGTATCAGGACTTGGATCAGGAGCTCCTTCTATTAATGTGTCATACGTAACATAGCATTCGGCAAATAATGTTCTTGATTGTGTAGCTACTGGATACTCATCTAGTATATTTCTTTGGATATTTACCTCTGCAAAATCCCAAATGGTGTCAGTTGTAGAAACCCCACTAAAAATTGAAACTTCGATTCGATGAGTTTTGGATGAATCGCAGAGCACGGTACCAGGCGCTAATTCCATTGTGCCGGCATCATTCATTAAATGATAATACAGCGTAGAGGTAACTCCTGTAGCGCCATAATCTACATTGTAGTCAACAAATTTATCAGATGAAAAATCGTCAAAAAGGTCGGTGATGCTTAAGGTTCCTAAAGTGTAAACGAAAGTGCTGTCAAAAGTTCCATCTGCTGCACGGTTCGAATTAGATTCGTGGACTTTGGTCAGACTTCCATTATGGAGTAGAGGAGCGGTGTACTCTTGCGCTAAACCAATAAATGAAAATGTAAAGAGAAGTGCTAAACTAGCTCTAGTCATTATTGAGAACCTCCACTTTTTGTTGCCCATACTGTAACTGTTGTACCAGCAGAGACGTTTACGTTTGCGCCACCGTTGGGACTTTGGTTAATTATCATTGCATTACCCTCGTCTTCCTCTGTTTCACATGTTTCACATTCAACATGAAGCGCGAGTGTTAGATTAAGCAAACGTTGTTTAGCTTCGTTTATTGTTATTCCTTTTAAGTCTGGTAAAGGTGTTACTTCTCCTGTTTTACCTTTTGCTACGACTAGTTCGATTCTTGTTCCTTTAGGAATTGGTTGGCCCACAGGAATTGGTTGGCCGTTGTACAATTGTTTTAGAACGAAACCTTTTCCTTCAACGGCTGGTTGATAAGAGACTTTTGTTCGGAGTCCCAATGATTGAAGCGTGGTTTCAGCCATACGTTGTGACATATCAACGACTTTAGGCATGGAAATCATCTGAGGCAAAGTTCTTACTACTGAAAGTTGTATTTCTCTACCAGGTTTTACATTCATACCAGTAGAATCAGTAGGTTGAGGATATTGCCAGCACACGGTTCCTTTCGGCCATTCATCCATAAAAACAGAATCAACAATAGTGTATTTTATATCCTTGCCACTGGTGAATTCTGCTAGATCATCTTGATGAATTTGGTAGAACGATGGTACAGCAATTTCCTCGTCATGATTAGTAAAGCTATCTAGATACCAGCTCTCCCCCCAGATGATAAGAACCCAAACCAAGACTATGGCCGCAACATTCAGCAGAAATTGTTTACTGATAAAGAAGCGAAAGAATTTTTTCATGTGTGGGTGGGTTCAGATTTTCCAGACACAAATATAATTATAAAGGTAAAAGGGCAAGAAGTAAATAGGTATCGTTTTCAACGAATTGATTAAGCGTTATAAGATTAAGGAAATTGGTTGTTTTACTCCTCTTTTTCGATGAACCTACCAATTTTTAGTCCTTTGTCCGTTAGAAAATAGGATAATTGTTGTGTGAAATAGAACGAAGTTGATTCTTCGGGAATAGGATAAGCTCCGGAGGAGAGAAAAAGATTTTGAGAATCAAAAACTTCTATCTCATTCTCTTTTGCGACCAATAAAAAACGATTGAAACCAGCAATGCTTTTTCCATTCACCTCTACCAGTTTAATAAAGGTTCCAAATACATCAAATACAGCCACGCCTTTTTCTGGAACTAAAATATATACGAAATCATTTGACTCTAACATTTGCGCTGGTTCGTTTGCTGAATCGAATAAATGAATGAGATTTTCGGTTTGATTTATAAATTCTAGTTTGTCATTCAGTCGGACCAAACGCATATTTGCCGCATCTAACACCCAAAAGGTATTTCCATTGAAAGATTCACAGGCTAAAACAGGCTGTTGAATATTGAGTTGGACTAAATCAATATCACCCT
Source organism: Crocinitomicaceae bacterium (assembly GCA_022447665.1). Classification (GTDB taxonomy): domain Bacteria; phylum Bacteroidota; class Bacteroidia; order Flavobacteriales_D; family Crocinitomicaceae; genus JAKVAQ01. The sequence continues at coordinate 622 of JAKVAQ010000023.1, read as the reverse complement.
GAATATTGGTTAGTGTATTGTCTAGGAAGAGAATAGTACTTCGATCAATGTCGAACAATAACGACCTGAAGGACTTTCGACTTTCAATACTATAGGGAAAAAAAGTTTTAAGAGAAGTAGTAAAAATGGTGTCGTATTCTTTTGATAATTGTACTACAATATCATCTTCTACCAGATAGATACGTCCAAAGTTATCTACCGAGAAAGCATTAAACTTTCCTGAAATGTGTTTAGTTTCAACAAAAGAATAGTTGGTTCCGGCATAGGTAATTATGCCGGTTACCATAAAGGTTAAGAGTATTATTAGTTTTCTACCAATCACTGTCCTCGCTAGGATCAAACGTATCTTTTAAACGAATTATTGTAATTGTGATCTCCATTTTATCTAAACATCGCGCAGCCCTGACTCTTGTCTTTCCCGTTTGAATCAAGGTTGTTAATATCTGATTCTTGTTCAGAACTCGATTCATCAAGTGAAGATTTCTTCTTAAGAATTTCGAAGGAACACTTTTTATCCTTGAACTGAAAGGAGCTATAGTTACTTTGGCAGTTCTAATTACTTTTGACATGCAAATCTACATGCTGTCTGCAGTCTCCGTTGGCTTTGATTTTATCAAAAACA
>JAKVAQ010000022.1:77514-107165 GCA_022447665.1 Crocinitomicaceae bacterium | reverse complement strand
CATTCCTAAGCCATGTAAATTGAGAAATATCGGAGGTCGATCCTTTATCCTTGATAGAGCAGTTGCTGTAAATCCTTGAGCATAGATTAAATCATATTCGTTTAAATCGTTAAATTTTTGCTAAATACGTTCAGCATATTTTAAACTGGCTCTGATATAGTGGTCTGGAAGTTTTGAATTATCAATAAATGGAATAAATACTTCCTTTACATCATAGCCAAATTCGCGCTGAAACTCCTTCGTTGAATAACCTTCTCCGCCGCAATGAACAGCAGTCACATTAATACCTTTAGAAGAAAGTTTTTTTATTAGAATGGAAGAATGTTTTTGCATTCCCCCGAGCGCAAATGGAAATAATCCGTCGGTTAGCAATAGCACATGCATTGGTCAAATATATCTATTAAATCCAAAGGACTGTTTTACTCTTCAAAGAAAACTTTTTTCTCAGAGCTTCCATCAGAATACATGTAGATACGAACACCTTCATAGGTTTCAGGAACTTCCTGTCCATAAATATTCACAATCTTAACAAGTTTTTTTGTTCCTGGTTCGTTGACTATTGTAATCGATCCCAAATCAGCTTTTACACCGTCAAAATCAGTTTGAAACAAACGGTAATAGTTTACACCTTGAACGTAATTTTCATGACGGTAAGTATATTGAAGTTCAACAGATGAATTTCCTGCACCTTCATACGTTCCAGCAACTTCCCAGTTAATTCCATCTGCACTATGCTCCACAGTATAGAAAGCGTTATTAATTTCAGATTTGGTTACCCATGTTAATACATTAGCACCACTGTCATGTTCTCCCTCAAAAGACACCAACTGTACTGGCAGTGGCACACAAGAAACTCCAGCAGACCCGCCGAAGGAAAATGTAAAAGGACTAGTCGTTGAACTAAAATTATCAACCAATAAAGTATACACTTCTCCTACTGTTACACTAATGTCATCAACAAAACCGTCTGCTCCTCCGAAAGCAGCTTCAGTAGTTTCTGGAGAGCAACAATTTAACCCGGTATTTACTCCGGTATTTCCACCGCAGCATGCATAGGAGCATCGAATCGGCGCCGTACTAGGAGGACAAGGTTCATCCGGCCCCCAAACAGCAAAATCATAATCATCCGTTCCATTATCTGGGGAAATAACGAAAGATAAAGTTCCTGTAGTACCAATAGATATTAAATACCACGAACTCTCGTGCTCTGTGTCTAAGCAACCCGAATTTGTTGCATCTAGTTCTTGAACGCCAAATCCAGAACTGTTTCCGGGAAACCCTGCATCAGAACATACTTGGGTCGCAATACCGCAATCTGTAGGTGGTATAATTGGTTCCGTTATACATATCTCTCCATTCATTGAAGTTGTATTATTTGACTGTCTTCTTTGAACTTGTACAAAATATGTTACTCCAATAGTAGTAGTAAATGATACAAAAGCAACATCGCCACCATCTGCCTGATCACAAGCGATTTCTGATCCTCCAGCACAGGAGGTCCAAACCGACACTAAATGTCTTCTATTTCCTGTTAAATAAATATCAGTAGTAGTACTTGTAGCTGTAAACTGATACCAGCCATCATCTCTATTTTGGTTAGCAGCGCAAGAAGCAATAACTAATCCTCCATTTGCATAACTACCTGGTAAATCATAAGTGTTATATGTACAAGTCGTTCCCACAGGTAAAGTAGGAATACCTGTACATCCATCCGACGGATCTATTTGTCCAAATGTTAAGAATGAACTAACAGACAGTATGAAAATCAAAGCTCTATTCATTTTCGATCTCCTCTAATTCCTCTTCCCCTTCTTGTCTAATTATTATACACTCATAAAACTCAAGCGTATAGCCTTCTGCACTCATTAAAAGACTAATCTCTTCTTCAGGGAAATTATAAATAGAAACAAACTCAAACTGATCCGTGCTATCATTAAAAGTTGGAAAAGTTTTGTATTTGTAACGGATAGGATCTGTCGCATATTTAGCGGCATGCACATCAGTCACGCCAGCCAATTTGATGTATACGTTATAATCGTAATTATACTCGTCTTCCTCCTCTTCCTGAGAGTAACAAAGACCTGATACACCTAGTAGGATTAATAAAATGTAGCTCTTCATAACACAGGTTTACTGTACCTCTAGTTGCCAGGGTATAGCGTTCTATTAATAATATACGACTAAATCCTTTAAAATGTTGACCTGTGGAGCGAAAATTTAATTTCCTCCGGTGAGGCTTCCAAATACCTTCTTGAGAATATCTGTCACTCTTGCCACTGGATCGAGCCTAATCTTCTTTTCTTCTTGCTTGATTAAAAAGAATAACCCGTCCATTCCCTTTTGGGTTACATATTCGTCAAGATCAGTATTTACTTCATTCATATTAGGTGAAAACTTAGCAACTTTATTGTACGCCGTAGTAATTGGCGTCCAGAATTTAGTCACTTCAACTTTTTCAATAGCATCATGAACTACCGGTTTAAATTCAGCTTTCAAAGGCTCACTTGTATTCTTAATAAGATACATTGTTGCTGCAGAATCTGAACCATTCAATATTTCAAAACCATCTCCAATTGACATGTTTGTGATAGCATCTACGAAAATTGGGGTAGCTTTTTTAGAAGCTTCTTCTGCCGCTCTATTAAATGATAACACAACGTTTTCTACAGTCTCTGAGAACCCATTGTTCATTCCCCACTCCTTTACTTTAATAGCTTCATCTGGCCAAGGAATAAAAATCTTAGGATTTCCAAAAAATCCATCTTCTTTTGATGCTAAAGCCGCTCCATTTTTAATTCCCACAGTCAAAGCTTCTTTTAACCCTTGAACTACCTCTTCATTCGTTAAAGCGTCGGCAACTTCTCCACCACCGCCAGTTCCGGTCGTAACGACTTCATTAGCTACCCCATGCAGAATATCACATTGGGTAAACATAAACATTGAGAACAGACCTAAAAGGATTGGTAAAAACAGCTTCTTTTTCATCGTTTTATAATTTTTTCAAACTTAATAATTATTAGTTTTCGTACAAATAGAATACCAAGTTATCTTTGTAATAATGAAAGCAGCAATAATTACCATTGGCGATGAAATATTGGTCGGCCAAACTATTGACACAAATTCAGCCTATATAGCGAAGCAACTTAGGGAAATTGGTGTTGGTATAAATGAGATTAGAAGTATCTCAGATACAAGGCAGGCAATAATTGAAGCATTGGATGATTTTATTGAAACTGCAGACCTCATATTTGTAACAGGTGGACTGGGTCCTACGAATGATGATATCACGAAAAAAGTTCTAACAGAATATTTCGGAGGTGAATTAAAAACAAATGAATCTGTACTCAATAAGATTCAGTCGTACTTTGATTCAATCCATCGAGAAATGTTACCAGTACATCGCCAACAAGCCGAATTACCAACTTCTGCAGAGATTATTCAAAATGATTTTGGTACTGCCTCTGGAATGTGGTTTGAGAAAGACGAAACTCACGTAATATCAATGCCAGGGGTTCCCTATGAGATGAAAGGGCTCATGGAAAAAATTATTCCAACTCTTGTTGAACGTTTTGACATAGGTGAGTTTTATCATAGAACAGTTCTATTTCAAGGCGTACGTGAGAGCACTCTGGCAGAAGTAATGATAGATGTAGAAAAAGAAGCGCATCAAAATGGAGCAGGAATGGCATTTCTTCCTTCAGTTAGCATTGTAAAAATTAGATTTACCGGAAACAATAGACATAAAGAACTTTTCGAAAAATATGTCAAAATAGCTTATGAACGCTTCCCAAAAAACTTATTCGGAGAGGAGGAGATTAAGTTAGAAGAGGTAATAGGTAACTTATTAAAGGAGAGAGGAGCGACGGTTGGAACAGTAGAAAGTTGCACCTCTGGAAGTCTTTCAGCAAAAATCGTGAGCGTACCTGGAGCTTCAGAATATTACCTCGGATCTTTGATTACTTATAGCTATGATGTAAAGTCGTACTTAGGCAATGTTCCCGCTGACTTAATTCAAACTAAAGGAGCTGTTAGTGAAGAAGTGGTTAAAGCTATGGCCGAAGAAGGACGTAATAAGTTAAAGGTAGATTATTGCTTATCCACCTCTGGAATTGCCGGTCCAGGCGGAGGAACTCCAGACAAACCCGTGGGTACAGTATGGATTGGATTGGCTTCCCCTGCAGGAGTTAAGGCAAGAAAATTTTCGTTTAGACAAAACCGAGAAAGAAACATCGAACAAACGATTTCGTATGCCTTAAATATGCTGAGAAGAGAACTACTTGAGATTAATTAAAAATTATTCGTTACTTTTTTTAATTTTTCCTTGTAAAACAAAAAAAGAGTTCGTTACTTTGCACTCCATTTTTGGAGAGGCCTGTTTTGAAAGGTCAAAAAAATATTAGAAATGTCAAGAGTTTGTCAAGTTACAGGAAAGAAAGTTATGAGCGGGAACAATGTGTCTCACTCAAAGCGTAGAACGAAAAGAAAATTCTACCCGAACTTAATGAAGAAGAAATTCTACCTTCCTGAAGAAGATCGTTATATCACACTTAAAGTAAGTGCTGCTGGTTTAAGAACTATTACAAAAAATGGTATTACAGCTACACTTAAAAAAGCTCGTGAAAAAGGATATATCCAGTAAATAAAATTGTTGCGAAATGGCAAAAAAAGGAAATAGAGTTCAAGTTATATTAGAATGCACAGAGCACAAAGATTCTGGTTTACCAGGAACTTCTCGTTATGTGAGCACTAAAAACAGAAAGAACACACCAGATAGATTGGAGTTAAAGAAGTACAATCCAATCATGAAGAAGTACACTATTCATAAAGAAATTAAATAAGCTGAACCATGGCAAAGAAGGTAGTAGCATCATTACAAAAAGGGGGAGGAAAAGAGCACACAAAGTGTATCAAAATGTTCAAAGACCCTAAAACTGGAAATTTTTCAGTAAAAGAAGAAATTGTGCACAACGATCTTGTAAAAGATTGGTTTGCAAAAAAATAAAAACATTGTTTTATTGAACATGAATGCTTCTTCCTAAATCGGGAGAAGCTTTTTTTGTTTTATAGTATTTGTACTTATGGGATTATTCGGTCTGTTCTCAAAAGAAAAAAAAGAAAGCCTTGATAAAGGACTTGAAAAGACTAAGGAAAACTTTCTTGGGAAACTTAAACGTGCAGTTGTAGGTAAGTCTACCGTTGATGACGAAGTACTAGATGAACTTGAAGAAATCCTTATTACTTCAGATGTTGGTGTAGAAACGACTCTAAAAATTATCGAGCGTATCGAAAAGCGTGTGTCCAAGGATAAGTACATGTCTACAGATGAATTGAACACTATTTTACGTGATGAAATTGCCGCTTTATTGGCAGAAAACAACACAACGGATATCGATGAAGTTTCAATCCCAGAAGGAATTGAAGGACCTTATGTGATTATGGTTGTTGGAGTAAATGGAGTTGGAAAAACGACCACCATAGGCAAACTCGCGCATCAATTCACTAAGAAAGGACACAAAGTAATGCTGGGAGCAGCAGATACTTTTAGAGCAGCAGCCGTGGATCAATTAATCATTTGGTCTGAAAGAGTTGGTGTTCCGATTGTAGAACAAGGAATGGGTGCTGACCCAGCTTCAGTAGCTTTTGACACACTGCAGTCAGCCAAATCTAAAGATTGCGATGTCGTTATTATAGATACCGCCGGAAGATTACACAATAAAGTAAACTTGATGAATGAGCTTTCGAAAATCAAGAACGTTATGAAAAAACAAGTTCCGGATGCTCCGCATGAAATACTTTTGGTGCTTGATGGATCGACGGGACAAAACGCCTACGAACAGGCTAAACAATTCTCTTTAGCAACAGAGATTAATGCTTTAGCAGTTACAAAATTGGATGGTACTGCCAAAGGTGGCGTTGTTATTGGAATTTCTGATCAAATGAAAATTCCTGTGAAATATATTGGTGTTGGTGAACAAATGGAAGACCTGCAAGTTTTTAACAAAGCAGAATTTGTTGATTCTCTATTCGGATAAAAAGGAAACATGAAGACGAAAACACTTCGGAAAAATAAAGTAAACATTGTCACACTAGGATGTAGTAAAAACATCTTTGACAGTGAGGTTATGATGGCACAATTAAAGGCCAATAAATTCGAGGTAGAACATGAAGCACAACAGGACGATTCCGAAATCGTCGTGATCAATACATGCGGATTCATTGATAACGCCAAACAAGAATCAATAGATACTATTCTTCGCTATGCCGATGCAAAGGAAGAAGGTTTGGTGGAGAAGATTTACGTTACCGGATGCTTATCTGAACGTTATAAAGAGGATTTACAGAAAGAAATTCCCCAAGTAGATGCTTATTTCGGTACGAGAGAGCTACCGCGTTTGCTTAAGACACTCAAAGCTGATTACAAAAAAGAATTGGTGGGTGAAAGACTTCTAACCACACCGTCACATTATGCATATTTCAAAATTGCGGAAGGCTGTGATAGACCATGTGCTTTCTGTGCAATTCCACTAATGCGTGGAAAACATGTTTCTACCCCTATGGAACAGCTCATTTCGAATGCCAACTCATTGGCTTCACAGGGAGTAAAGGAGCTTATGCTGATTGCTCAAGACCTTACCTACTATGGGTTAGATATATACAAAAAGAGAAATCTTGCGGAATTATTAGATCGTTTAGCAGATGTTGAAGGCATTGACTGGATTAGACTTCACTATGCATTTCCTTCAGGATTCCCAATGGATGTTTTAGACGTAATGAAAAATCGCTCAAACGTTTGTAATTATCTAGACATGCCTCTTCAGCATGGTTCTACAAATATGCTAAAGGCAATGAGACGAGGCATTACGAGAGAAAAAACCGAAGCTTTAGTTGATTCTATTCGACAAAAAGTTCCAGACATCGCTTTAAGAACTACTTTAATTTCTGGTTTTCCAGGAGAGACCGAAGCAGATTTTCAAGAGATGTACGACTGGGTTGAAAAAACACGCTTTGAACGTTTAGGAATTTTCAATTATAGCCATGAAGAAAACACTTCTGCCTATGCATTGGCGGATGATGTTCCTGAGAATATCAAACAAGAACGCGCAGATGCGATTATGGAGCTACAATCTGGAATTTCTTATGACTTAAATCAAGCAAAAATTGGAAAGACCTTTAAAGTTTTATTCGATAAAGCTGAGGGAGATTATTTCATTGGCAGAACAGAATACGATTCTCCGGAAGTAGATAATGAAGTTCTCGTGAAAATTTCAGAAGATAATGATATTCGAATCGGTGACTTTGCAAATATACAGATCACCTCAGCTGATCATTATGACTTGTACGGCAAAGTGATAGACTAATCTTTTTCTTCTTCCTCGTCAGTCACGTCTTCATATTCAGTAAATCCTTCTTCATCGGCAGTCGGCTGCGTAAATTGCTCAAAAGGATTGAAAGGCTTTTCGCCGCTTTGAGCACCTCCAATATTTGTATCAAGAATCGGCTGACCATTAATCAATCGACCCAAAACGTTAGCGGCACGCATAAAGGTGGTAACAAGAAATATGAAAGCAATAATACTGAAAATCCAACCTATTACTGGAGTACGATAAATACCTACAATTGTATCTTTGAACCAATTAATCAAACCATTGTTGACCATCGATGGTATAAACAAGCACACGGCAAAGTACACGATTGAGCCAAGCATCATAAAACGCTCTACTTTCAAATCAACTTTGGGCACAAGCCTTTGAAGCATAGGATTGTTACCTAATTGTGCCATTACACTTCGATTTTGCAATTTACCCAATAAATAAAGGGCAAACACAACTATACCGAGAACGATATAAGCGTAACCGCCATCAGTTTTTAACTCCAAAGTTCCCGGAAAAGAAATTAGGTTTGCTGTAACGCTCACGAGCAGAAAGTATCGAATAATTCTAAAAATGTACTCGACATTAGAATTGCCTTGTCTCGGTTGTCCTTGGTTCATCAAAAATCTAGAAAGAAACATAATAATGCCCCAAAGAAATCCAAAAATGGAAAAGTTAATCCCAAGGATAAATATAAACGATAGTACTTCCATATCTTCCTAACGCTCAATAAGCGTGCTAGTTCAAAAATAAGATTTTTTTAAGTCGTTTTGGCAGTTTAGAGCTTAGTTTTAACCTTATTCCAGTCTTTTATCTGCCAATTTGTAAACCCTGTGGCCACATGATTCCCTTCCGTATCTGTCAGTTTTATCTCACACTTAATCATGGCCACGCCATTTTTTTCTACAGGCTCTTTAACATTGACATCAATCCACTCATCAGTCACTTCAAAATTTGCATGTATATCCATCTTGGCTTGATACAAGTATTTCATTTCAAGCGATTCCATAATCAACCTATATTTCCTAAACCCTAACTTTTTTAAGAGCAAGAACCCAGAGGCGAATTCGGCTGCTGTCGCCATCCCACAAGCATGTATCCCTTTAATATGATTAAAGTTTTTTCTTCTGTAAGGAATAATAGTCTCAATTCTGTTGTTCTCAATTTTGGTAATTTTTATTCTATGCGGTTTATTGAATGGAATCAATCTTGATAGAAAAAAGTTAAGTTTCCAAAGCCCAAAACTTGATTCTTGAGCGGCTTTAATTTGCTTATCTGGATTCATGAACGGTTAAATTACGTTGCAAAAGTGGCGCATTACGGTAAATAAAACAATATCTTTAACTTTTTAAAAATAATTAAATGAAAAAGCTCTTAAGTTTATTAATTGTATTCTTCTTTACAACCTACTCTATTGCTATTGAAGGCATGTGGGTACCTTCATTAATCCATATGTTTCATTCAGACATGGAAACTTATGGACTTAAATTGTCACCCGAAGAGATTTACTCTACAAATAATTCTAGCCTAAAGGATGCTATTGTCCAATTTGGTGGAGGATGTACTGCAGAAATTGTATCAACTAAGAGTTTATTATTGACTAATCACCACTGTGGTTTTAGTCAAATCCAAAGTCATTCATCCACAGAGAATAACTATTTAAAAAATGGTTTCTGGGCAAAGAACAACAGCGAGGAAAAGGCTTGTCCTGGTCTTTACGTGACTTTTGTAAAAGAAATTAGAGATGTAACTGAAAGAGTTTTTAACGGGGTTAAAGACGGCATGTCAGCGGAAGAAAGAGAAGCCAAAATAAATTCGAATATTGGAGCAATTGAAGCCTCTGAAAAGACTTCTGGATTTGTAAAAGCTAAAATCAAACCTTTTAGCAATGGAAATCAATATTTCATGCTAATTACTGAAGACTTCAATGACGTAAGACTGGTTGGAACACCACCAAACGCTATTGGAAAATTCGGAGGCGATACTGACAACTGGGTTTGGCCAAGACATACGGGTGATTTTTCTGTATTCAGGATCTATGCAAACGCTAACAATGAGGCTGCCGAGTACAATGAAAACAATGTTCCTTACGAACCTCTACACAGTTTACCAGTAAGTGTAAAACCCAAAAAAGTGGGAGACTTTACAATGGTTTATGGATTCCCAGGTTCAACTTTTCAAAACACCACTGGAGCGAAACTAAAATTCTACATTGAAACAGAACGTCCCTTAAGAATTGATATGCGCCAAAAGAGCTTAGATATCATTAAGCCTGCCATGAATGCTAATGAACTTATTAGTATTCAATACGCTTCTAAACAAGCTCGAATCGCAAATGCTTGGAAAAAATGGATTGGTCAGATTGATGGTCTAACTGAACTAAATGCTCTTGGAAAGAAAACAGACTTTGAAACTGAGTACAATAAAAGAGCCAATTCAAAAGACGAGTGGAAGAAGAATTATGGTTCTATTATCTCAGAAATTGATGCGCTTCACGAAAAATATAATCGTTATGAATTGGCTAGAGCGCTCTTTTTGGAATACTTCTTTGTAGGTCCTGAAATGCTAAATTTCTCAACCGAATTCTACAATATCTCTCAAAACTATGAAAAATTAGAGGCTGAAGGAAAAGTAGATAAAGAGGTTGAACGATTAATTGCTAAAACAAATGGATTTTATAAGAACTATAATTTGAATATCGATATTCAAATATTTGAGGCATTATCACCAATCTATGCGGCAAATGTTGATGAAGATTTATTACCTGCAAACTTTGCTAATACTTGGGAAAGCAGTTTTAAGTTGATTCAGAAGAAATCTGTTCTTCTAGATAAGGAAGCATTATTAAAACTATTGGAAGGATTCTCTAAGAAAACGGTTAAGAAACTCCAGAACGATCCATTAATAAAGTTTTCTCGAGAACTATACATGACTTACTTTCTAACAGTAAACCCTTCTTACTCTGAATACAAAACAGAGGTTGATGCGAAAATGACAAAGTATGTAAAAGGAATGATGGAGATGTTCCCTGAGAGGAACTTCTGGCCAGATGCAAATTCTACTTTAAGAATTGCCTATGGCGTAGTAGACGGTTCGTCTCCTGTTGATGGAATGGCCTACAAGCATTACACAACGATTGATGGTATTATGCAAAAGTATGATCCAAATAACCCGGATTTCTATTTAACTCAGCGCTTTATTGATTTGTACAATAAGGGTGATTTTGGACCTTATACACAAGACGGAGAATTATGGACATGCTTTACTGCAAGTAACCATACTACTGGTGGAAATTCAGGGTCTCCTGTGATAGATGCAGATGGAAACTTAATAGGGATTAATTTTGACCGTAGTTGGGAAAGCACCATGAGTGATTTCATGTTTGATGAATCTCGTTGTCGTAACATTGCAGTGGACATCCGCTATGTTCTTTGGGTAATTGATAAATATGGAGATTCTCCTCACTTAGTTGAAGAAATGAATATTGTAAAGTAATTTGAGAAAGGGAATTATTGCCATAGGGTTATTTTGTTTTGGGTGCAATAATGAACCTCCTGCTCCAGCTGCTCAAGCAAATTTCTTTGCCGAGAATAACGGATGCATAGCACCTTGTTACATCTACTTCTATGATGCTTCAATTAACGCCGTAAAATGGGAGTATACGTTTGACAATGGATTCACTTCTGAATTTCCGGATGATTCTACACAATATATTTCACAGCGTGATTACAACGTCAAATTAAAAGTTTGGAACATTGATAATGTGGCTGACTCCGTTTCTAAGGTGGTTACCATTTATGAATAAAAAAAGTCCCAAAAAATTCAGGACTCTTTTATAAGCTTAAGTATATGAAATTTGATTTCTTATCTAAAGCTACGTCAAACTTAAGCCTTATCAAATTAGATTTCTTAAGATAAAATTGAATTCTATACCTATCTACGCATACTCGCTAATCAAGTAAGCTAAAAGAATTATTATAAGCAGGAGCAAGAACATTCTCTTATCCTTGTACAATGGAACTTTCGGACGCTTTACTAACTTATCATACTCATGAGAAAGCCTCCCGAAGTCCTTGTACTTCGCCATCTCTTCCTTAGTTGGAAGCTTTTGCTTACTATCTTTATTTACCTCGAACTTTCTCATTACTTGGTTAAGGACTTTTTAAGTTTATCTAATAAACGGTATAATCGCATTTTAGCATTGGCCTCACTTATACCATAAAATTCGGCAATTTCTTTGAATGAAAAACCAGAAAAGAATCTTAATTCGATGATTTCCACCTTTTCAGAGGGCATTTCGCTCATTAATTGCAAAAGCTTCACTTGTCTCGAATTATCTTCTGGATCTTCTTTCGCTTCTGTTAATATCGCCTGAACACTGCCTTCATCCACAGATACAGAAATATTCTTTTTAGATTTCCTGAAATACAAATTCACTTCATTTGAAGCTATTCTAAACAGCCAAGAACTAAACTGATATCCTCGATCTTCATACTTACGAATGTTATGCATGGCCTTAAGCATAGCTTCCTGACAAATATCTCCTGCAATATCCTTGTCCCCTACCCTTTTAAAAACAAAAAGATAAATGCGCTCAAAGTACTTATCATAGATCAAACCAAAAGCTCTGTAATCCTTTTTGGCCAGAGCAATAAGCTTTCTATCTTCCTTTAAATTTGAGGCTAAACTCATTCAGTAATTCTCTTCTGTTTATTCTTAGAATGCGTGCAAATAAGAAAAGTAACACCTTTATATTTTTTTTTCTAAAACCTCCATCACATCTACTATACTTGGATACGTATTCTCTCGTATTTTCCCGAATTCATTTGGGTTTAAAAATTCTAGGTCTGTTATCCCTTCTTCCAATTGTGGGACAATTTCTTTTGGATTCGTATCCTTTAGTAGAAACCAATAGGTACACTTAAGAATATTCTTCCCATTAAGATCATAGGTATGGTAGGTCGTGCAAAGCTCGTCAATAATCTCAGGTTTTTCCAATCCGCACTCCTCCTCTATTTCTCTAACAGCGGCTTCCTCAATCCCCTCACCTTTATCAATCTTTCCTTTCGGAATATCCCATTTACCATTTCTAAAAATGAATAAATACTTACCATCACGCTCTACCATTCCACCAGCAGCTTCGATTAGTTTAAATGATTTGAACACCTTCCAAAATGCTTTTTCTGACTTTAATACCAGGTATAAATTCTTCAAACTACTCGACATAAAATCTTTAAGCGTTTTAGCTGCTTCTTCTGATTTCATGTAATACCCTTCTCGCTTGTCAAATTCGAAAATTGCAGGTCTATTATCTATAAAAACTTTATACATTTGCGCTCATGATTTTGGACAAAGATAAGGCCTTAAAAATAGCAGATTATTTATTGCAAATAAAAGCTGTAAAACTTCAACCGAATGACCCTTTTACTTGGTCTAGCGGATGGAACTCACCAATTTATTGTGACAACCGTAAAATCTTATCGTATCCAGAAATTAGAACAGCTGTTCGACTAACTTTCGCAGAACAAATCAAAAACGAGTTTGAAAATGTGGATGTTATTGCAGGTGTGGCAACAGGTGGTATTGCCATCGGCGCACTAGTTGCCCAGGAACTAGGTCTTCCTTTTATTTATGTACGTTCTTCAGCAAAGGGACATGGACTACAAAATCAAGTAGAAGGAGATTTTAAGGCAGGCGATCGCGTAGTAGTCATTGAAGATTTAATCTCTACTGGAGGAAGCAGTTTTAAAGCGGTCGAAGCCCTCAGAAATGCAGAGGCAAACGTTTTGGGTATTGCAGCGATTTTCACCTATGGATTTCAAAAATCAATTGATTTATTCGAAGAGAATAATTGCAAGCTTTTTACCCTTTCTGACTATGATCATTTGATTGACCAAGCAGCAGCTACAAACTATGTAAACGATTCCCAAATTGAATCATTAAAAAATTGGAAGTTGAACCCTGAAAACTGGAATAAGTAATGAGCAAAACAATAATCGATAGTAATAAAGTAGCTGTTGAAGCTGGAATTCAAGAGGTATTTGCTTATTTAACAGATTTCAACAACATTAAGGAGTTATTGCCGCAAGACAAGATTTCTGATTGGGAATCGGATAAAGATTTTTGCTCGTTTAAGGTTCAAAATGCAGCTACAATTCCTTTAAAGAAAGAAGCGGTCAATGAATTTGATAAAATAGATATTGTTTCCGGAGATAAAGCACCTTTTCCATTTACACTTCAAATACACCTAAGTGAAAAAGATGGAGGTACTGAAGGGTACATCCACTTTGAAGGAGACATCAATATGTTTTTGAAAATGATGGTTGAAAAACCTTTAGAGAACCTTTTCAATTATATGGCTCATAAACTTCAAGAGAAGTTTGCTAACGCACAAAAGTAATTTCTTTTAAATCGTATTGAACTTGCTTTCCATTTTTCTCCACAATAAGTAAACCAAAGGCATCAACACCCTTTATTACTCCTTCAAATTCACCTTCTTTATCCATAAATTTTCTTGGCTGATTTAATCCATAAAGATTTTCCAAATAAGTATTCTTGAGATTTGGATCATTATTCATGAGTAACCGATTAAACTCTTGAAAAGAAACATTTAAAAAGTTATTGATCAACTCTTCTAAGTCAAATTTTCTTTCAGTTACATTTCTCATTGAAGTTGCAACGCTTGAGGCAAACTTCACTTGGTTAACATTTAAACCTATTCCGAGAATACTGCTTTTAATCAAAGAACCTTGAAGTGAATTTTCAATTAAAATTCCAGCGATTTTTTCATCCTTCACATATACATCGTTAGGCCACTTGATTTTCCCTTCAATTCCATAAGCCTCCAAGAATTTTATAACTGCAATTGAAAAGAGTTGAGTAAGTTTAAACTGATCTTTAATTTTAATACCAGGATATAGAATTATCGAACAAATTATATTCTTCCCAGATTCCGATTCCCAGACATTTCCGCGCTGCCCTCTTCCTTTTTCCTGACATTTTGTCAAAATAACAGTCCCGTTTGTCGGTTTTGTCGTTTTTAAGAGGTTGGCAGCAAAATTGTTCGTAGAGTCTATGGCATCTAACCAAATTATTTGTGAAGTTGATAGCTCGAACGACATGCAAACAAATGTCGGAAAAGTAAATTAAATGAAGCAAAAAATGTAGATTTGTCGCCGAAATAAAAATGAATGAGTAACACTAAATTTAGTTCCAACAAGGACAACCAATTATTAATTGAAACCATAATTGACGGAATTCAAGATGTAAAAGGGAAAGACATTGTAGTTCTTGATATGGAAAAACTGCCAAATTCTGTTGCTCAGTACTTTGTTATTTGCTCTGGAGAATCTAGTACACAAGTCGATTCTATTGCACAAACTATAGCAAGAAAGACGAAAACTGAATTGCATGAAAAACCATGGCACCAAGAAGGCATGAACAATGCTGAATGGATACTGTTAGATTATGTAAATGTAGTTGTACATGTTTTTTACAGAGACCGGAGAGAATTTTACAATTTAGAAGACTTGTGGGCGGATGCAAAAACAATTTCAATACCAGAATTAAGTTAAAATTATCATGGCAGATAAACCACAAAAGAAGAGAAATTTTAATGCATACTGGATCTATGCATTAATCGCAGTATTACTTATCTCGTTCAATTTAATGAACCTAAGGGATAAGTCACTTAGTATTCAAAAAGGTGATTTTGAGATTTTAGCAACAAAAGGTTACGTAGAGAAACTTATCGTTGTTAAAAACGAAGAAAAAGGTGAGGTCTTTTTAAAGGCTGAAAAACTGGATTCAATCAAAGCACTTGATGGAGACAAGTATAAAAACCTAAAGGACATCAAAGAAGGCTTCGTAGGAAGATCTCCTGACCTTATTTTCGAAACTACCAGTATGGAAAATTTCGAAAAAGACGTAGATGAAATTCAAGAGAAACTAGAAGCAAGAGGACCAGGATATACTTTCGAAGTCGTGTATGAAAATCGTCCAGATTACATTGGAGGAATTCTTAGCTGGTTACTTTTACCTGTTATCCTTATTGTATTTTGGATTTTCATCATGCGTCGTATGGCCGGTGGAGCTGGTGGCGGTGGCGGAGGTGGAAACATCTTTAACGTAGGAAAATCGAAGGCTAAATTATTTGAGAAAGGAAAAGGTACAAATACAACCTTTAAAGATGTTGCTGGATTAGAAGGCGCCAAAGAAGAAGTTCAAGAGGTTGTAGATTTCTTGAAATCTCCAAAAAAATACACGGAACTTGGAGCTAAAATTCCTAAAGGAGCATTACTTGTAGGACCTCCGGGAACGGGTAAAACCTTATTAGCAAAGGCAGTAGCCGGAGAAGCCAAGGTTCCTTTTTTCTCGTTATCAGGTTCTGATTTCGTAGAAATGTTTGTGGGTGTAGGAGCTTCGCGTGTGCGTGATTTATTTAAGCAAGCGAAAGAAAAAGCGCCATGTATCATCTTTATTGATGAGATTGATGCTATTGGTAGAGCAAGAGGAAAGAACGCAAACATGGGTTCTAATGACGAAAGAGAAAACACCTTAAACCAGCTCTTAACCGAAATGGATGGTTTTGGAACTAACTCGGGTGTAATTATTCTTGCAGCAACAAACAGAGCAGACATTCTTGACTCAGCATTAATGAGAGCAGGACGTTTTGATCGCCAGATCTATGTAGATATGCCTGATCTGAATGAGCGTAAAGAGATTTTTAAAGTTCATACGAGTCCATTGAAGGTAGAAAAAGAGGTTGATATTGACTTCTTAGCAAAGCAAACACCTGGTTTCTCGGGTGCTGACATTGCAAATCTTTGTAACGAAGCTGCCTTGATCGCAGCGCGTAAGAAAAAGAAATTCGTTGAAAAACAAGACTTTTTAGATGCTGTAGATCGTATTATTGGTGGTCTTGAAAAGAAAAATAAAATTATCACAGCTGAAGAAAAACGAAAAATTGCTTTCCATGAAGCTGGACACGCAACCACTTCTTGGTTATTGGAATATGCTTCGCCTTTAGTTAAGGTAACGATTGTTCCTCGCGGCAGATCGCTAGGAGCAGCGTGGTATTTACCAGAAGAAAGATCAATTACAACTACAGCACAACTACTCGATGAAATGTGTGCCACTATGGGTGGCCGTGCAGCTGAAGAAGTAATGTTCGGAGAGATTTCGACCGGTGCATTAAGTGACCTTGAAAAAGTAACGAAACAAGCCTATGCAATGGTTTCAATGTACGGGCTAAGCGATGAGTTAGGAAATATTTCTTACTATGATCCTCAAGGGCAAAGTGCATTCGTTAAGCCCTACAGTGAAAGTAGAGCTCAGTTAATTGACGCAGAGGTAACAACGATGATCGAACAACAATACGAGCGTGCTAAGAAAATCCTCAATGATAATAAGGATAAGCTTATCGCACTTGCCGAAGTATTGTTACAGAAAGAAGTAATCTTTAAGGATGACTTGGTGACCATCTTCGGAAAACGTCAGTGGGATAAAGAAGAAACACCTCTATTAAAAGAGGATCCTGAAACTGTTGAAGCTCAAGATGCTGAGATAATTTCAGAATCAAAAGAAGAAAGCACTCAAACGCCGACTGAATCTGCTGAAACATCGAATTCTGCGGAAGATGCTTCTCAAAATGAGGAATAACTAACTTCACCCCATGAGTAATTTTTGGGTAAGAGCAGTTACCGGAACAATATTCGTTGCTTTATTGGTAACGGCTATTGTTTTTGGTGGCGCTTTTCTTTATGGAGTTTTTGGACTATTTGCCATTCTTGGTTTAGCAGAGTTCTACTCTTTATTTAAAAACAGCAACTACGCTCCAAACAAATTTGGGATTGTTCTTGGTGGACTAATCTATGCTTCAGCGTTGATCCCAGGGTCCAGAACGTATATTGCAATATTAGGTATAGGGCTTTTTGGTTTCGCCATTATCGCTATCTGGGAACTTTTCAGAAAAAAGGAAACACCATTCCAAAACATCTCATTGACAATACTAGGATTAGTCTATGTAATCTTACCATTTTTCTTATTATTCGAACTTAGAACAACAGATAAATTTTGTGGTTTAGGAGAGCCACCTCTACACACCTACATAATACTGTTATCGTTATTTATAATGGTATGGTGCAATGATACTTTTGCTTATCTCGTGGGAAGAGCCATTGGCAAGAACAAACTCTTTGAACGAATCTCCCCAAAAAAAACCTGGGAAGGCTTTATAGGAGGAATCCTTTTTGCGATTGGAGCGGCAGTTTTACTTTCCTATCTATTCGAACTAGAGTACACTAAAATGATAACCTACGGGGCAGTAATTGGAATTTTTGGAACCGCAGGTGATCTTGTACAGTCTATGCTAAAAAGAAGCTTAGGTGTTAAAGATTCTGGAAAGATTTTACCAGGACATGGAGGAATACTAGATAGATTCGACGGCGTTATTTTCGTAGCCCCAATCATTTTCTATTTGGATAGGATGGTATTCTAATCTTATCGCTAAATTTGCGCCCATGAAAATTCACAAAGAAGGGTACGTCATTATCCTGATTGCTTTTTTATTCTGTGGTGGTGTTGCAACTTTAAATCATCTATTTCTAGTAGAATATCCAATCATCTATTGGCCTCTTATGGCTAGTGCATTGGTATTTTTCTATTTAATAGTGCAATTTTTTAGAGTACCACATCGCATTGCTCCTAAAGGCGAAAACTTAGTTCTGTGTCCGGCTGATGGTAAAGTAGTTGTTATAGAAGAAGTAGAAGAAACAGAATATTTCAACGATAAACGAATTCAGATTTCAATTTTCATGTCTCCAATGAATGTCCACGTTCAATGGAATCCAATATCTGGTATTAACAAATATGTAAAATACCACAAAGGAAAATACTTGGTTGCGTGGCATCCAAAGTCATCAACTGAGAATGAAAGATCTACAGTAGTTACCCAACATGCTAATGGACAAGAAATTTTATATCGCCAAATTGCCGGTGCAGTAGCAAGAAGAATAGTCTGTTACGCAAAAGAAGGTGAAGAAGTAAAACAAGCCGATCAATTTGGTTTCATCAAATTCGGCTCAAGAGTAGATGTATTTTTACCTCTTGGAACTGAAATCAAGGTAGATTTAGAACAAAAAACCTCTGGGAAATCAGATGTTTTAGCAATCTTAAAGTAACTGATAATCATCTCTCTATAAATTATTTTGTGTTTTCTATTCAAAAAAATGCAATAGAAATTCATTTCTCCGTCTTTATATTCGAAAGAGCTTTTAAGCAGGCCTTCGAATGAGTTTAGAAAAAGAAAATAAAAATAAGCTTGGTAATTTTTTCTCTGAAGAATATCAGAATCTGAAATTCTTTGTGAGCTCAAAAATCCAAGATTCGAAGGAACGTGATGCTGAGGATATTATCCAGGATGTTGCTTTAAAACTTTTCGCACGAAGTGGTAATATGGGTCCAATTGGCAATGCAGCTGGATTCGTTTATAGAGCTCTGCGGAATAAGGTGATAGATGCGCTAAGACAAAAAGGTAATGGCAGTTCCGAACTTGAACTTAGCGAAAATATGGAGTTGGAAGAATCACTCGAATTTGAATTCTCAGACAAACTCAAGCATCAATTGCGGTTGGCAATTTCGGAACTTAAACCAATGTACCGAGATATTATCATCGCAATTGATTTCGAAGGCTTGACTTACAAAGAACTTTCAAAAATCACTGGTGTACCTCAAGGCACTTTAATGTCGCAAAGACATAGAGCACTTGGAATATTAAATAAAAAACTAAAGAACAAAACGTAAGAATATGAACTATATCAAACACAAAATGAGATCATCGAGTCCGGCGGCAATATTCGGCTGGGTTGTTCTCGCAATCATCGGCATTACCGCATTAATAATCCTATTTGGATTTGTTTTCATGTGGTTATGGAACTGGTTAATGCCAGAAATATTTGGACTAGGAGTCATTACCTTCTGGCAAGGAGTTGGACTGATACTCATTGCTAAAATTCTCTTCGGAGGAATGGGCAATAGCGGAAGCAGTAGTAAAAAATCCAAAAGAAAAAGAAGGAAAGAAAAATGTGATCAAGATGATGACAACTTTAATAAATGGAAACACTACGCTAAGTACTGGGAAGAAGAAGGAGATGCTGCCTACAAAAATTATGTAAACAGAATGGAGACTAATAATACAGAAGAAGAGTAATGGAAATACTAGTCTACAAAACAGATATCTCACATTCATGGCATGTTGGTCATTTGAACTTGGTCATGAACGCAATGGAAAATATAGAATCATGGACTATAGACACAGAGGACGTAGATAAGATTCTCAGAATCGTCCCTCTTCATTCCATCGATGAACATTCCATACCCAAACTCCTTCGCAATCATGGCTTTTACTGCGAAATACTCGAGTAACATATCACGGATATAGTTAATGAAACCCTCTTAATTTGATTGAGAGGGTTTCTTATTTTTATGTAATCTGGATTATCTTTCAACTTTATCTCAAACGTTTTGTTAAAAACTTCGTGTTTAAGTACAGTGCACCCCTTGTATAATTCTTAATTTTGAGCAGATGAAATTCTCGGCCTCACAAATTGCTGGTTTAATTGATGGTGTTGTTGAAGGTAATCCTGAAGCAACGGTAACTGGACTTTCCAAAATAGAGTCTGGAAAAGAAGGTACGCTTTCTTTTTTAGCAAACCCGAAATATGAGGAATTTATCTATGACACTAAGGCAAGTATCGTTATTGTTAATGACACTTTCTCTCCAAGTAAGCCTTTAAAGGATTCTACTACCATAATTAAGGTAGCTGACGCTTATGCGTGTTTCGCAAAGTTGTTAGAGATTTATGATAAGGCAGTATCTCCTGAGCCAGGTATTAGTGAGCTCGCTTTTATTGATCCTAGCGCAACAATTGGAGAGAATGTTTACATTGGTCCTTTCGCTTTTGTAGGAAGAGGAGCAAGCGTTGGAAACAATAGCTACGTCTACCCAAATTCATTCATCGACGATGCCTGTCAAGTAGGAAATGATTGCAAAATTTATGCTGGGGTAAAAATCTATAGAAGCACCATCATTGGTAATTCTTGTACACTCCATTCTGGCTCAGTAATCGGTGCAGATGGCTTTGGTTTTGCTCCGAGTTCGGCAAATGATTACAAGAAAGTTCCTCAAATTGGAAATGTGATTTTAGAAGATCATGTTGAAATCGGAGCGAATACTTGTGTTGACCGAGCTACCCTTGGCTCAACGATAATAAAAAAAGGAGTTAAACTAGATAACCTAGTTCAAATTGGTCACAATGTTCAAGTAGGAGAAAACACAGTGATGGCAGCGCAAGCTGGTGTTGCTGGTTCGGCTAAACTTGGTAAAAACATGATGGTTGGAGGACAAGTAGGTATTGTAGGGCACATTGAAATTGCTGACAAGGTGATGATTGGCGCTCAATCTGGTATTCCAAAGACAATAAAAAAAGAAGGTTCAATGCTTTTGGGTTCTCCTGCATACGAAGCAGATGAATACAAGAAAGCATACATGGGCTTTAGAAGACTTCCCCAAATCTTATCCCGCTTACGAGAAATGGAGGAAGAGATAGAAAATCTAAAAAGTAAACTAAATGGCTGAAAAGCAAAAAACGCTTAAATCGGAGATTTCATTATCCGGTATAGGTCTCCATACTGGAGCAGAAGTTAACCTGAAGATTATTCCAGCAGCTGCAAACCACGGCTACAAATTTCAAAGAGTTGATATCGAAGATCAACCAATTATTAACGCAGACCCAGACAATGTAGTTGCGACAGATAGAGGAACGACCCTTGGTCAAAATGGTGGTAAAGTTTATACTACTGAACATCTTTTGGCGGCATTATATGCACTACAAGTAGATAATGCATTAATTCAATTGGATGGACCTGAAGTTCCTATTATGGATGGTTCGAGTTACCAATTCGTTGAAGCAATAAAGGCAACAGGTCTTGAAGAGCAAGATGCCGAGCGCGAATATTTGGTGCTTAACGAAAATATTAAATGGGAAGACGCTGAAAAAGGCATCGAGTTTTTAGCTATTCCTGATGAGAATTATAGAGCCACAGTTATGGTAGATTATAATTCTCCAGTGCTAGGCACACAGCATGCGAGTATGTTTAAAATTGAAGATTTCGAAAATGAAATTTCAAAATGTAGAACATTCTGTTTTTTAAAAGAACTTGAATTTTTAGCAACGAACGACCTAATCAAAGGTGGTGATTTGGACAATGCTATCGTATTAGTTGAAAGAGATAATATCCAGAACGAAGAATTGAATCGTTTAGCTAAGCTTTTAGGTAAAGAGGCACTTTCTGTTTCATATGAAGGAATTGGTACACTAAACAATACAAAACTTCATTTTGAAAATGAACCAGCACGTCATAAATTACTAGACATTATCGGTGATTTGGCTTTATTAGGAAAACCAATAAAAGCACATATTCTTGCCGCACGTCCTGGACATAGCGGTAATGTGCGATTTGCAAAAATCTTAAAAGAGCAATTCAAGAAACAAAAATCTGATGGTGTTTATTTCGATTTAGAGAAAGAGCCATTGTATGATGCGCAAGCTATAGAAAAAATGCTCCCGCATAGATATCCTTTTCTTTTAGTAGATAAAGTGATGGAAATCACTGAGGATTCAATTATCGGAGTAAAAAATATAACGTTTAACGAACCACAATTTACTGGTCACTTTCCTGGGAACCCAATTTTCCCTGGAGTATTGCAAATAGAGGCAACTGCTCAAGTGGGTGGAATTTTTGCACTACACGGAGTAGAGGATGCGCATTTGTATTCGACATACTTTATGAAGATAGATAAAGTTAAGTTTAAACAAATGGTGCGACCTGGTGACACTGTGGTATTCCACCTGCACCTAATCTCTCCAATAAGAAGAGGTTTGGTTAACATGGCAGGTAAAGCTTATGTAAACGGAAAAGTAGTAATGGAAGCAGAAATGCTTGCACAGGTCGTGAAGGACAAAACAGAATGATTCACGAGAAAACAAATATCAGTCCCGATGCTAAAATAGGCAAGGACGTAAGCATAGACGCCTTTTCTTCTATTTATGAGGATGTTGTAATTGGCGATGGAACCCGCATCGGACCGAACGTAACAATTTACCCCGGTACACGTATTGGTGAAAACTGTCAAATTTTCCCAGGGGCAGTAATTGGAGCAGTTCCGCAAGATTTAAAGTTTGCTGGTGAATACACCACCACAGAAATTGGAAAGAACACCGTAATCCGCGAAGGAGTTACAATTCACAGAGGAACATCAGACCGAGAAAAAACAGTGATCGGTGAAAACTGTCTTTTGATGTGTTATGTGCATATTGCTCATGACTGTTTAATAGGTGATAATGTTATTATCGCAAATTATAGTGGATTGGCAGGTCACTGTGTAATTGGAGACTGGGTGGTCATCGAAGGAATGTGCGGACTTCAACAATTTGTAAATATTGGAGATCATGCCTTTGTAGGAGGTATGAGCGGCGTTCGAAAAGATATCCCTCCTTTTATTCGTGTTGCTCGTGAGCCATTGGTTTATGCAGGAATAAATGCCATTGGTTTGAGAAGACGTGGCATGAGTAATGAAAAGGTAAAACTCATCGAAGATATTTACAGAAACTTATTTATCTTAAATGACTCTATTTCTAATGGTATTAAGACTATTGAAGAGGAAATAGAAGATTGTGTAGAAAAAGAAATGGTACTCGAATTCATTGCTAAATCAAAGCGAGGAATAGTAAGAGGCCCCTTATAAAAGACTATGGCAAATACATCAGACATTAAAAACGGAATCTGCTTGGTATTTAAAGACAAGCTTCATACCGTTGTTGAATTCCAACACGTTAAACCAGGAAAAGGCCCTGCTTTCGTAAGAACAAAGCTTAGAAACGTTGAAACTGGAAAAATCATTGATAATACATTTTCAGCAGGTCATAAGATTGAGATTGTAAGAATCGAAACCAGAAATTACCAGTATTTATATGAAGAAGGAGACGGTTTCCACTTCATGAATACGGAAAACTACGAGCAAGTTTTTATTCCAAAAACAATGATCGAAAACCCTCAGTATTTAAGTGAAGGTGTTATCTGTACTATCGTTTTCCATGCTGAAGAAGAAATGCCTTTAACGGTTGAACTTCCTTTCTACATTGACACGGAGGTTACCTACACAGAACCAGGAATTAAAGGAGATACTGC
Organism: Crocinitomicaceae bacterium; assembly: GCA_022447665.1. Classification (GTDB taxonomy): domain Bacteria; phylum Bacteroidota; class Bacteroidia; order Flavobacteriales_D; family Crocinitomicaceae; genus JAKVAQ01. The sequence goes on along the minus strand of JAKVAQ010000022.1, from coordinate 83,547 downwards.
TACTAACACTTTAAAACCAGCAACAATTGCTACCGGTGCGGACGTAAGAGTTCCTTTATTCATTAATACTGGAGACAAGATTAAAGTTGATACGCGTACGGGAGAATACTCGGAGCGAATTAAAGAATAATCAATGCTTCATCATAGATTTATTGGCAATTCAAAGGCCAAGAATCTCATTGTATTTCTTCATGAAGGCCTAGGTTGTATTGAAATGTGGAAGTCATTTCCGCAAATGGTTGTAGACGCCCTGGATTGTTATGGACTTGTTTATGATAGATCAGGATATGGCAACTCAAAAGGGTCTTTAATAGATAGAGATGTCGACTATTTACATCAGGCAGCTGAAGAATTGAATAATTTCATTCATAAACTAAATCTTGAAGAATATGACATTTCACTTTATGGTCATTCTGATGGTGGAAGTATTGCTTTAATCTATGCTGGAAATCATCCTGAAAAAATAAAATACCTTATCACAGAAGCGGCTCACGCTTTTGTTGAACAGGTTACACTCGATGGTGTAAAAGCGGCTATCCAGCCATTTAAGGATGGTAAACTAGATGGCCTAAAGAAATTCCACGGAGATAGATTTGAAGAAGTCTTCTGGGCATGGAATAATATATGGCTTGATCCTCGATTTGAGCCTTGGAATATTCTTGAAGAGTTGAAAAGAATTAATGTTCCATCTCTCATAATTCAAGGCATTGACGATCAATACGGAACTCCAAAGCAAGTGAAAGATATTGTAAATTCGATTGGAGCTACTGCGACTCCTTTATTAATTGAAAATACAGGTCACTCACCACATAAAACTCATGCTTCAAAAATTATTGAGGCCTTAAGTCGTAAATTTGACTGGGATGAATGAAATAACCTACACAACTAAAGCAAGGTACTTTACACATGGGGATCTAAATAAAGCCTCTCACCTACTCTTTGTGCTTCACGGTTATGGGCAGTTAGCGCAGTTCTTCATTCGGAAATTTGATCATATTGATCCTAACAAATATTACATCGTTGCACCTGAAGGTCCTCATCGTTTTTATCAAAAAGGATCAGCTGGTAGGGTTGGAGCATCATGGATGACAAAAGAAAATCGTGAACAGGATATTGAGAACTATATCTCTTATTTGACTGCGATTTATAATCATATTACTGCCGAAAAAGAATTCAACTCAAAACGATTATTAGGTTTTAGTCAAGGAGGAGCAACAGCTTCAAGATGGCATGGTTCAGGCAAAGTTGAATTTGATGAGTTTATTTTATGGGCTGCTGTTTTCCCTCCCGATATGCCTTTGAACTATCAAAAATCATTTTCAAAGAGCAAGAATCATTTTGTATTTGGCAACAATGATGAGTTTTACTCGTTAGATAAGGCAAAAGAACATCTTGCAGAAATTAAAAGTTTGGGCTTGATTTTTGATTTTCATAATTTTGAAGGAAATCACGATATCCACAAGGAAACAGTAAGTAAGCTATTAAATGATTAGAGGATTAATAATAGGGATTGTATTGAGCATTACCAGCATTGGTTATGGGCAGTACGACATGGGTAATAATGACGATACTACTGCTCGTGAGGCCGGAATGAATCGTGAGAACATTCTAGGGAGAGCTTACGTTGGAGGCGAATTATCCTTACAATTTGGAACATTTACGCGAGTATACTTGGCTCCTATGGCTGGTTATGATATCACCCGCTCATTTTCTGGCGGAGTAAGTATCATGTATCAGTTGCTAAGACAAAGCTTTCTTAACGGGGGGGCTATTAGCTCACACACTTACGGAGGGGGATTATTTTTGAGGTACAGACCAATACCTCAATTCATTGCTCAGACAGAATTTAACTTGTTTAATACGGAGGACTTTGCAAGTTCCAATCCAATTCAGGAAAGAGTAAATGTACCTGTATTTATGGCAGGGCTTGGTTATGCGGGAGATTTTGGTGGACGTGCTTATTACAATGCCCTATTGATGTATGATTTTGTTCGCGACCCGAACATGCCCTTACCTCAATTAATACCCGGAATTCCTCTTTATCTTAAACTGGGAATGGTCTTCTATTTAGGGGAACGTACCTTTCAATAATCTAAGATCTCACTTCACTTGATTTAGCCATGCTTTGTCAATATTTGCAGCCTGTTCTAAAAAGGTAGTAATCCTAAAAATGACATCAACCTACCCGTTTAGCTAATCTAACTGGAGCCTGCATAAGTTTTCTATATTTGAATCATGGACATTTTGCTGTACATATTTATCGGAATTTCAGTAATCGTACTTGGATTTATTTATAACGAATTGTACGCTGTAAAAACAATGCTGAAGATGCATGGGGCAACATTGATGTCTTCTTAAAAAAGCGTTATGAATTAGTGCCAGTATTAGTTAGCACTGTTAAGAGCTTCGTAAGCCATGAAGAGAAAACTTTAATGCAAGTGGCAGAAGCTAGATCAGGAGCTATGAACGCTTCAAATAATTCTCCATCATCTCGTGTGGGAATTGAAAACAAGCTTTCTTCATCCATTAATAAAGTCTTTTTTTGCAGGAAGCTTATCCAGATTTAAAGGCGTATGATTCTTTCCTAAAACTTCAATTACAACTAGCTGACATCGAACAAGATTTAGAACGCGCTCGAAGATATTATGATGCCACAGTTCGAGAGAACAACGCTTTTGGAGGAAGTTTTCCAGTGAATCTATTTGCCAAAATAATGGGGTATAAAAAATTGGAATTTTTCTCAATTTCAGGAACTGAAGCAAACGTTCAAGAAATTGATTTTTAATTATGAGGAAATTATTACTCTTCTCATTATTCCTGCCTTCGTTCTTATTTTCTCAAGAATTGACTTGGGAAGAAAAAGAAGAATTAAGCAGCTACGGACCAGTTGTATTTAGAAATCTTGAAGTAAATATTGAAATAGATACCAACGGATTTTTCACGGTTGAGGAAAACTATTCTGTTTACTTTAATGAATCACGACATGGATTAAAGAGATATTTTGAGCTGGATTACTTAATTGGCCAAGACTTTAACGCTCGACCAACAGTAAAAAAGTATTTAAAGTCCATCTTTTTTCCAGAGTCAGATTCTAGAAGAATTGAGATTACCGACATTGAAGTACCCGAAAAGAACTATGTAGTTTCCGGGGGAAATATGTTTAACTCTCAGTTAGAAATTAAAATTGGTGACCCAAACATTTATGTTTATGATGAACAGGAGTGTACTATAAAATATAAGGTTTCAAACGCCTTCTTCTACAGAGATTCAACTGTTGATTTCTACCGGAACTTATTAGGTGGAAATTGGGACATCCCATTTATAAATGTTGATTTCAATGTGAAATTGCAAGGAGGAGTTGATTTGGATTCCAACCGCTATTATCTCTATGCTGGACCTTATGGTAATGTTGAAGAGTACAAAACCATTAATGCAAGTAAAGATAGTATTTACGGAACTTCTCCTTTTGAAATCGAGGAATATGAGGATATGACATTATTAATTCATTTACCTAAGGATTATGTTCCGCCTCAAACTGTAAAAAGTGAGTTTTGGTCGCGCTATGCATGGCCGTTATACCCTTTAATCTGCGTGGTGATTTTTGTTTTCTTTTATTGGAAAGTAGGAAAAGACAAACGTTTGGTATAGCAAGTCGATTATAGAGCTCCAAAAGGTGTTGATCCTGCCCTTGCCGGTTTTCTAATCGACTCTAAGAGTAATACACATGATTTAGTGTCATTAATACCTTATTGGGCCCATAAAGGATTGCTTACAATAAAGGAAATCGAAAAACCTTCTGTTCTGGGAGGTATTGTTCGAAAAATCTTTTCTGCAATTGTTATGCTAGCACTTGCTGCAGGAGTAATAGGCTTAATTTACCTTGTCATTTTCATGCATTATGAGCCCAACATTATGGTTGCCGTTGGTGCCATAATACTCGGATTTGCACCTAGCATTTATCGATGGCAAAAGAAATTTCGTTGATCACCTTCGGATATGGAATTAACCAAACTGAAAGAGCTTCCTGAAAAAAGCAAAGAGTACGAAAAGAAAATTTTCAAAGGATTATTTAAGTCGCGCAAGTCTGTAAAGCTCTCAACACTTGAACAAAAGTTTCACACTACACTTAAGGCAGCAAAGAAACAGCTCACTGAAAAAGGCATAAAACATGGATTTACCAAGACTTCACAACGTAATGTAAAAGCAGCTAAAATTAGTACCGGTATCGCATTAGGAGTTGGGGGAATATTAATTTTCCTAGTTTATGGACTGGCACCTGCTATTGTTCATATTTTAATTTGCTCTTACCTATTTTATCATTCGAAAGTAATGGATAAAAGAACTTCGAGAGGTGACAAATTATTACAAGGCATTATAGGTTTTAGAATGTTTATTGAAAAAGCAGAAGAACCAAAACTTAAGTTTTTATTGGGAGAAGATCCAAAATATTTTGAAGAAACCATAGCCTATACAGTAGCTTTTGGAATGGCTGACCAATGGTGTAAGAAGTTTAATGGCTTGGCAGCAATACCAAATTGGTATGCTGGGCGTGACATGAACTTTGATAACTTTTCTGATGGCTTTAATTCGATGATTCATAATGCCTCCACTAGCATGCCAGTCACTCCACTTAGTTCAGGAAGTGAAGGTTGCCTCGGAGGAGGATTTAACGGTGGTGGCTTTGGAGGCGGAGGCGGAAGTTCATGGTAAATTAATTTGGAAAAATTGCGGAGTAATCCACAATGAGTTCTCTTGATTCATCCTCATTTATAGATTTTCCTTTGTTCTCCAAGTTGAGATCTTCGATGTTAACAAATTCAAACGTCGATTCAGTTTCTAACAGTCTCGGCTCTTCTCTATCACATTGCGTCGGTGCTTCTGAACTCAAATAGACTTTATTCTCATAGTATTTCACAACTTCTTTTTCTTGGTAAATAGTATCGTAAACGTGTTTTTCTATTTCAAGGGTATCCACCTGAGTAATATATTCAATCTGAGTAATTACTTCTTGATTATAAAATGCCGAAACAGCAAAAATCCCTAGTAAGAACATTGCTGCCACTGATCCAATAAACCAAGGCAATGGAACTACTTTACCTGTATTATTATTTGGAAGCATTAATGGGAGCGGCTTTACATCCACTCCATTATCATCACCTAGATCAAGAATAATTTTTCTTTGGATTCTATAATCTGCTTCCGAAGAATGCTCCGAAACGAATTTCTTCTCCGCTTCGTTTAATTGTCCAAAATCTTTCGATTCTAAAAGCTCAAATAAGCGCTCCTCATTATTGTTTAACTCTTTATCCATAATTCTTTGATTTAGAATATATATCATCTTGCTTTAAAGCTTCCGCTAGTTTTTTGGTAGCGTAAAATATTCTAGACTTCACTGTACCTGGATTTATCTCTAAAATTCCTGCAATCTCGTCGACTGTAAAACCTTGATTGTATCGCAGGAGCAGGACATCCCGCTGTTTAGGTTCCAATTGGAAAATTTCTTGTCTTAATTCACCTTTTGAAATTTGGTCTAAACTGCGGGAGTCTGCGCTCCTACCATGAAGATTCGTATTTAATTCTATTGTAGGTTTCTCACGAAAAGAAGTCTTCGCCATATTACTGGCAATCGTAAATACCCAGGTATAAAACTTTTTGTTGGCGTCAAACTTTCCTGAATTCTCCAATACTTTAATGAATAGATCTTGTAGAAAGTCTTGTCCTTTTTGTTCATCTCCCTTGAACATTTTAATAAAATAAGCCAGTAGCCTCTTCGCGTATCGCTCATAGAGGATAGTGAGAGCCTCATGGTCATTCTTTTTTGCAAGAACAACCATTAGCTCTTCATCAGAGAGTTTACTTAGCTTACTTCTGAATTTCATTTTTCTCTAGCAATCCTTTAATATCTGTTGAACCTCATCGTAGTTTCCGTTCGCCTTGGAAATTGCTTCGATATAAATCTCTAATTCTTCTATTTGCTCTTTATCCTCGGAGAGTTTATAATGAGAATAAAGTTTTTTGATGCAAAGCTGTTTT
>JAKVAQ010000022.1:72804-77504 GCA_022447665.1 Crocinitomicaceae bacterium | reverse complement strand
GAATAAAGTTTAAGAAAAGGAGCTAGATAAGTGTAATTAACGTGTACAGACAGGTTGTCACTAATATTAAAAGCGAAACTCATTAATAAATAGTCTAGTAAATACCTGTTCTCATAATTACGTTTGATCAAAGAAATATTATCCACTTCATTGGTGCAGTATAAGTATGATAGACCAACTAAATAAAGATTATCGCCATACTTCTCCTCGAACCTTGAAACAGCTGTACTAGCTATGTATACAGGTACGTCCATATCATTATCAAAAATGGCTGACATAATTGAATCTAGAAGTTCTTGATATTCATCATTTGTCTTGCAATCATTTAAATTCTTATCTATCGTACTAAGACCAACTTGCTCAAATATTGCTTTTCTGTAAAAGTCTAGATTCAGAAGACTCGTATTTATAACTGTCACGTCATTTCTTAAATTCTTGACTCCTTGTAATACCCAAAAAGGAAAAGTATCGTTATCACCGGTTGTAATTAGGATTGCGTTTTCGTCAAGCTCTGTAAATAAGTTATAAGCCCAATTATAGTGACCTCCCGAAAGTTCATTAGCGACAAAGAATTTTTCACAGAACTCATTTCTCTTTTCTAAGTCTCTTTTTACTTCATAATGCACCATAAAATCGACGTAAGTTCTCGAATCTAATGGATCAATTTCATATGCTTTTTCAAGGTATTTAAAGTATTCATCCTCTTGAGGAGACCCAAGCTGCCTGAAGTTTCTATACATTAAAAAATTACCGTCAAAAGAGTCTGGGTTATTGGCATATCCTTCGTTTGCAATAGAATCCATTCTTGCTTGAAAAGGAATTCGTTCATCAGATCCCCACGGTAATAGATTGAATTGCGCTCTTACTGCCTCATAATAATTTGAATAGGCAAAGGCATTATTCTTATTCTTTATTGTTTCTTCTTTCCAGATTTTCTCTTGTTCTTGATACCATTCAAGAGATCGTCTTTCTTTAACAATACTGTATACTCTTTCTGGCTTTTGTCCAAAAGCGTTTAATCCAATTAAAGAAAGTAGTACTAATCCAAGTGTTTTCATTTAATGTTGTTTTAAGAAAAGGTGCACCAATTCGAATTATTTGAGGGTAATACTCAAAGAAAGAGCAAACGTTCAAATTGAGGTGTTAAAATTTGTAAAAGGGGAAAGGAGATAGGTATATTCGTCATGACAAATGCTACAAAAAACCTATTTCAACTGGAGTTCGGGAAAGGATTCTGCTCTTGCATTTTATTATATGAAAGAGAAGATGGGAATTGATATTTCAGCGCTCTTGACCTCTGTAAACACCACTTTTGACCGTGTTTCTATGCATGGACTACGAAAAGAGCTTTTATACAAACAGGTAGAAGAAATTGGACTTCCCTTAAAACTCATTGAACTTCCTGAAAACCCATCCATGGAAGAATACGATATGCTTTTAAAAGGTGTTGTAAAAGAACTTGTTAACAGTGGTTATAATCACTGCGGTTTCGGTGATATATTTTTAGAAGACCTAAGAAAATATAGAGAGGAACAATTAAAGCCCTTTGGTATTGAATGTACGTTTCCTCTCTGGAAAAAGGATACAAGCGAAATTATTCACGAGTTTATTGACCTTGGATTTAAGGCCATTGTAATTTGCACCAAAGCAGAATTATTGGATGAATCATTTGTTGGAAGAGAATTGGATATGGATTTTATTAATGACCTTCCCGAAAACGTTGATCCTTGCGGTGAAAATGGGGAATTCCACACCTTCTGTTACGACGGTCCAATTTTTTTTAAACCTATTGAATTTGAAATTGGCGAGAAAACGTACCGCTCCTATCCTAACCCATCAGAACCTGGTAAAGAATTTGGATTTTGGTTTTGTGATTTAGAATTAGGTTGATTTGTTTTCCATCACAAACTTCCAATGCTCTCGCACCATTCTTAATTCTGAATACGAATAACTTTCGCCAAAATGCTCCTTCGCCAAAGTCAACCCTTCATTGTCGGCATCGGCGAAGTATTTTACCATAACCTGTACTTTCTCACGAGGCACCAATTCAAAAACCGAAAGCTCTCCTGTTCCTATAAAATGAGCTAAATGCCCTTCAATTGTAGTTTCAGCAAGGTCTCTTTCCTTGGCTATTTCTTTTGTAGATTTTCCCTTTTTAAATAATTCAAGTGTCAACTTCTTAGTATCTACTTTGTCTTTCTTCGGCTTAGATTCTCTCTTCTTTACTGGACCAGTCGCAAAATCCATAACATTGGTTTGAGCAATCTTGGCCTCCGTACAATATTCACTCACCATTTCCAGAATCTCCGAACCAAATTCTTTGAGCTTTACTTTTCCTAAGCCTGATATTTTAGATAGTGCATCGGAAGTAGTTGGAAGCACATTGACTATTTCTAACAAGGTTTTAGTCGTGATCACCCTATAGGCCGGATAATCATTCTCTCTGGCCAAATCACGACGCCAAGTAACCATGGTTTCATAGAGTGCTTTGTGCTTTACATCCTTAGGAATTAGTGTCTTCTTAACTGATTTAGGCCGCACTTCTTTCTTATCAATTTCTGCGTTGGCCAAGGCTTGAAGGATTAACTTAGGTTTAAACCCTTTCTTTATTTGCTCAAAAGCTGCACGCATTTTCTCAAATTCAAGTAGCACCTCTCCTTTCTTATCGGCCAATGCCGTTTCCACCTCTCCATTATCCGTCAATGGTTCAAAATCAATAAACTTCTCTTTGAGCTCCTTATGTTTATCTGTGAAATAACCTATTGCTTTCTCTAAACGCTCATTTAACGAAGCGTTCGATTCAGGCAATTCATCCATCGCAAAATATGAATTTAGCTCGTTCAGAAATCCACGCCCTACACGTATTACCTCTTTGTTCAATTGTTCGAAGAACTTCGCAAACTCTGCTTCCAGGTCGTTCTGAATCTTCTGAGAATGAATTACAGTTAATCTTCTATACTGCTCTGCAAATCGTTCCAATTCCGAAAACATAAAAATGTCTCGGAGTATGTTTGATTGATAATCTTTCTTTGAAAGAAAAAGGCGGCGTTCATCCGGCTCGTTTTCGAGTTCTTTTGTAGTATAATCCTTTACAACAACATCTGTTTTTACTGCCGATAAACCAATTCTGCTGCGCAATACAATCCCTTCAAAGGTTTTACATCTACTCAAGGCCACGTATACTTGCCCGTGAGCAAAGGCATCTTTCGCATCAATAATCACACGCTCAAAGGTCAACCCTTGACTCTTGTGAATAGTTATAGCCCAGGCTAGTTTTAGTGGAAATTGTTTAAAAGCACCTATTACCTCTTCCTTCACCTCTTTTGTGCTTTCGTTGAGTTCAAACTTTCTGTTCTCCCAACTCATTATTTCAACCTCAATAGGATGTTGATCTCCCTCACAAAGCACTAGCACCGAATCCTTGGTCAATCTCACTACCTCCCCTATTTTACCATTATAAAAGAGTTTTTCTTCAGAGAGGTCGTTCTTCACAAACATTACCTGTGCCCCTTCTTTCAACTCTAAATTATAACTGGTGGGGTAAGCATGTTCAGGAAAATCTCCTTCCACCACCGCTTCATATTTATAGGATTTAGTTTTTAGTTTCTCTATCGCAGCATTATTAATGGCATCAGCAGCATTATTATGGGAAGTCAAAGTAATATACCCTTCTCCTTCTTTTGGTTCAAAATTTTCTTTGTAACGAGAGTTGAGCATATTCAGCACTTCTACTCCCATATCATTATTTCGAACCTTGTTTAATAAACCAATAAACTCTTGGTCTTGCTGGCGGTATATATGCTTGAGATGAATTGTAACATAATTAGCTGAAGCCAAAGCAATACTCCCAAAAAAATAGGGGGTTTTATAATACGGCTGAAGTATGCTCCATTCTTCTCCCTGAACAACCGGTGGTAGCTGATGTAGATCTCCAATCATCAGAACTTGAACACCACCAAAAGGTTTTGAATAAGTTCTGTATTTCTTTAAAACGGCATCAATCGCATCTAAAACATCTGCCCTAACCATTGAAATTTCGTCAATAATTAAAAGATCAAGACTCTTTATAAGGTTAATCTTTTTACGGTTAAACCGCCGTTTATCTGCTTGAATGGTTTGCCCTGGAACTATTGGTCCGAAAGGCAATTGAAATAAGGAATGAATGGTTACTCCTTCTGCATTTATCGCCGCAACACCTGTTGGAGCAACAACTGCCATTCGTTTTTTAACTTCTTTCCTAACCCGTTTTAAAAAGGTGGTTTTTCCAGTTCCCGCCTTTCCTGTAAGGAACACGTTAGTATTCGTTTCTGATAAAAACTGAAAGGCTAATTCTATTTCGGGGTTATGGGTCATTTCGGCCTACAAATATGTGAAGTTTATTGGTGGCTTTAACCCGCTTTTTCCTTAAGTTTTCAACGATCTGTCCAGTGAAGTAGATGGCTAAAGTAGCTTCCAGGGGTCGCTCTTTATCCATCACTTCACTACAGGCCATATCGTTAAAAAGCTATCGGTGCAATCGGTAGCCTAAAGAATTACTTCTATTTTTACTTTTATGAAATATCTATTACTTCTTCTGCTCACTACTTTTCTATTTTCATGTGGATCTGACCACGAGGTAATTGAGGATAGCTCAGAAGAGATTATAGAAGACACCTTAGTTACAGAAGATACCTTAGTAGAAGAAGTTATTGAAGAGGTTA
>JAKVAQ010000022.1:0-72794 GCA_022447665.1 Crocinitomicaceae bacterium | reverse complement strand
GCGAACCTCAAGTTGAAAATGATATTGTCGAAGATATTATTCAAGACACTTTAACTCAAGTAGACACTATCATTGAAGAAGTTGTTGAAGAAATTATCATCGACTCTCTAGAGCAATCAATAATAGATGCTGGTTTAGTTAATATTCAAGATAGCATTCCAGGTATATTGGTTGAACTTAAATACGCTACTACTGATAATTTCATGGATACAAATGTTTACGGAAACCTCAAACGTTGCTATTTGCAACCAGATGTGGCCATGTCGTTAAAAAAATGCCAGGAATATTTACAATCAAAAGATTCTACGCTAACGCTTTTAGTATACGACGGCGTTCGTCCCCGCTCTGTACAACAATTCATGTGGGATTATCTTGACATGCCCATTCATGAAAAAACCAAGTTTGTATCAAATCCTAAAAACGGTTCTTTGCATAATTATGGAGCAGCGGTAGATTTAACCATTGCAACTACAGATGGAACACCGTTAGATATGGGTGCAGGATATGATGATATTAGAAAAATCGCTTATCCGCGCCATGAACAAGCCTACTTAGACTCTGGCATGATTACTCAAGAGCATATTGACAATAGAATACTCTTAAGAGAAACTATGAAAGCAGGTGGTTTCTGGGGTATTCAGACGGAATGGTGGCACTTTAACCGTTATAATCGAGCAAAGGCCAAAGAATTGTATGATATAGTTGAATAAGCTTTATTCGTCTTTGAACTTTAAATTTGTGAATACATGAAGAAAATGCTTCGAATAATATTTGCAATTTTCCCACTAAATGGACTCTTATTTCTAGGCTTAGGAATTTATATTCATCTAAATAACCCGCATATTTTCAGCATTTGGTTGATACTAATTGGAAGTATTATCAGCTGTAGTAAAACAAGCATTATTATCCATGAAGTCGGTCATCTGTTTTTCGGAAAACTTGTAGGCGGTAGACCAAAAAAGATCATTTTAGGTAATGAAATGGAACTTACTAGGTTTTCTTTATTTGGCGTAAGGATTCATGTAAGCTCGAATATTAAGATGGCTTATGCTATTGTTGATCTTGAAAAAGTTAAACCACAGAAATTTCGCTTCGCCTTATTTTATTTAGGTGGAGTTATTTTTAATTTGGTAGTAGCCCTTTCTCTAGCAATTATGCTTTTCCCATTCAGAGAAATTCAATTATCGGCCCTCTCAGTCAACATTATCCTTCCAGTTATATTTTATAATTTCTATTTGGTTATAACTAATCTAATACCCTTCACAACGTCAAGGTCTGGAGTAAAACACAAAACTGATGGAAAACAATTTTTAGAATTGTTAAAAAATCCATTAAATCAAATCGAAATAATTAACGATCTCGATAAAATATATTTGGCCGAAGAATTTGCATACCAAAACAATTACAAAAAAGCCATAGAGCTTCAATTTTCCGTTGTAAAGAAGAATCCTGATTCAATTAATCAAAAAGTTTCTCTTTCTGGTTATTTAATAGGAGGTGGCAGAATTAAAGAAGGTTTAAATATTCTTGATGACCTATTAAATGAAGAGACGCAAAACAAACAATTTGACAAAATAAAGAATGTAATCTTTAATAATTATGCCTGGGGCAGCTATATTTCTGGGGATATAGAAACCGCAACTAAATATGCCGGAAAATACAGTGAATACTCCGAATCTAACCCATATTTCAGAGGAACACAAGGCGCAATATTCATTGCAAATAATATGTTGGAAAAAGGTATCTCTCTTGTTTCACAAAACATGGATACATCATTTGTAAACAACGTGACGTTAAATGCAGCCTTACAATATTGGATTTATTTCAATCAGAAAAATGAAAAAGAAAAAGCAAAAAAATACATCGAATTTCTAAAAAAAAATGAGGGCAAAATGTCAAAGGACATTGAACAACTCTATCAAAGTTTATTAACAAACAATACTACTACTCGTCTTCCTGAATGAAGGTACCTACTTTATGTTCTTCAATCTCATCTTCTGAAAACTCCATCTGTCCACTTTCAATCTCTAGCTCACCATCGATAATATCGCATTCTAACGTATCACCTTCATCGTACATCATTCCACCGTCCACTACTTCCTCAATTCGTCCAACGTCTTCAGGATATCCTATATCTCCCACGTCATGCTCTGGTTCAGGTATAATGTAATCAAAACCTGTAAATAAAGCCATTCCAAATACCATTAAACAAGCATTCAAGAACTTGCTTTTAAACGTATTTATGGTTTGATTTTCCCAAAGGTGATAATCGGAATTAATCAACTCTAACTGTGTCCTAGAAATATGCCCACAGGTTCTTTTCCCTGCGTTCATTTTTATTGTAGCTCTTATTTCTTCGTTTGATTTAGAAGTAAAATCATAAACATCAATCGCACACTTATCGCAGAAAGCACCTTTTTCAGTAGGCGTCATTTTACTCCAGTCCTCGGAACAAGGTTCTGGCATTACAATCTTTTTCATAAGGCATTTATAGGTATATCCTTCTCATAACGAGAAGGTAACCCAATTTACGAAAAATAAATTTGATTTATTTCAGCACAGTAACGTGACCCGTATGAATATGTCTCTTATCAGACATCGTCTCTTTGAAATCAATCTTCCATACATATACACCATCTTGAACAAGTCCTTGATCACCATAGGTACCATCCCAACCAATTGAAGCATCATATGATTCGAAGACCACCTCGCCCCATCTGTTGAAAATCATTAAATGGAAATCAAAAGGGTCATACCCTGCAGTGAATACCGGTTGGAAAGTTTCGTTAAACTCATCTCCGTCAGGTGTAAACACATTCGGTACATAGAAAATTATGATATCCTCAACTTCTATGAAAGCATATGCCGTATCTGAACATAAGCCGCCGTTGTTGTATGCAATTAATTCAACCACATAAACTCCTGGTACATTATCATAAAGATGTGTAGGGTTCACTTCAGGGCTAATTCCAGAACCATCACCGAAATCCCACTCATAAGCGTCAGCTAATAATGAATTATTAGTGAACTCTACTTCAGAGTTGTTGACATCTAGGTCGCTCGGAGAATATGAGAATGCAGCAACTGGGTTTGGTGTTGCCGTAACATAATCCACTGCCGTAAAGCTTCCTTCACAACCTTCATCAGTAGTTACTGTCAATGTTACACTATACGTTCCTGCATCATAAGTATGACTCACTGATGCGCATCCGGTTCCTGTAGTTCCGTCACCAAAATCCCAAACACAATTAGAGCCAGTTGGTGCAGAAGTATTATTAAAGTTTACTATTAATGGCTCACATCCTGTTAATGGATCACCAGTGAAAGAAACATCTGGCAATGGGTTAACAGTAATAACAAAAGTTTCAGGAGTTCCGAAACATACTAACCCTCCTCCAAAATCAGTTGCTGGAGTAATCTCAATAGTTACTGGGACATCTACAGAAGCACCACCACTTGTAGCCGTGAAGGATCCAATATCCCCTGCTCCTGTTAAACCAAATCCTATATCTGTTCCTGAAACATTCGTCCAAGCATAACTTGTTGCTGCAGGAACTGAATTAAATGGTGGTACCACTAGTAAATCCCCGTCACAAACATCTTGGTTAATTGGAGGCGTCATCACAGGAATATCATGATTCGCAAGTACAGCAGCTCCCGTTAACGTATTTGAACAACCATTATCATCAATTATTGAAACCAATGTATAAGTTCCTACTCCTGCTGGAACAATTGTATGCGGCGTCGCAGCAACAGCTTCGTTAATCACCGTCCCATCATAATCATATGTTAAACTCCATGGAGCAACACCAGCAGTAATATCAACAGTTAAGTCAGGAAGTGCATCGCCCGGACAAACGGTAGCATCTCCTGATATTGTGGCATCAGGAAGCTCATTAATAGTTATTGGAGCATCAAAAGTAGTTAAAGCACAGCCTGGTATATCAATTGTATTCGTAACAGTATAAGTTCCTGGAGTACTTGCAGAAAGATCTACTAACCCTGTGCCAGGAGTAATTACTAACCCAGCAGGTGCAGCTGAGAAAATTCCACCAGAACCATCATCAGTGCCATCATCGTCAACATCAAAATCAGGAAGAGGGTCTGTATCATTTAAACAGTAAATACCAAATTCAAAATCAGCACTTAGCGCACCGGTAATAGTTAAAGTCAATGTCATATCCGTCGGACAAATCGATCCAGGCGATCCCGCTGTTGAATAAGTTATATCGTAAACTCCAACATCAGAACCCGCAAGTGAAATCCCACCAGTTGTAGTATTTAATCCTAACGTAGGACCACCAGAAACTACAGTATAAGAGAAAGTACCTCCAGCTAATCCCGTGATATTCGCTACCGGATCAGTACCTGTAATACAATACGTCAATCCATCAACATAGTCGAAGGTAGGATCATCAACATCGATGAAAGGTCCACCTGCAACAGAATAAGGACATCCGTTATCGTCCGTGACAGTCATTGAGTACATATCACCTCCTGTTAATCCACTCACAACAATATCTCCACCATGAGGTGCAGCAGGAGTATCAAAACTTGCAGTGGCAGGCACAAGAGCACTTCCTGTTAATAGTGAACCGTCGATTTCAGCTAATCCACCATTCACAGTAACCGTTAGAGTACCATCACAATCTTCAACAACCGTTGATGTGAACTCTGGAAGATATTGCACTGCAAAAGTTGGCCCTAGTTCGTAACAAGGCCAAGCAGATACAGCTGCAGAATAAAACCCATCAACTATGCTATACATTGTAATTGGAACAAAGTAAACGATGTTGTCTGTAAATGTTCCAGGAGGAAATGCCCCAATAAAAGACATATCATTTATGTCATATAAATCTTCAGAAGAAATAATTGACTCTAAGCAAGGGTCTAATGCAACATCTTCCGCAGGGTCTAAACTCGGCACCAATCCAACGGTTGGAGGACAAGAATAAACAAGCCACGAGATTCCAGGATCGTATGTAATTAACGGATCACTGACATCATTTGGTAGTATATAATCATCATTGCTGTCAATGTCTATTTCATCGCCAAAACAAAGGACATAGTCATTAGGACTATCTCCAATGAGCGTTGCAGTGAATGTTCCTATTTCAGCCGGACAGAAGCATGATTCTGGCGCATCGTATAATATTGTATTAGTACAACCAGCATCATCCGTAAAGTAGACTGTTATCGAAGAAGCTGCTCCATCTGAAGGGATACCTGAAATACTAAAAGCTTGTGGACTTACAAAAGGCAAGTTGATAATAGTGTCATAGGTAGCTCCCCCGTTATCTACCTCTACCACTAATGTTCCTGAAGTAGGTGGAGAAGTAAATTCGATGGTTCCATCCATCATGTAAGTATCCGTAAAAGGGTCACAAGCATTAATTGTGACAGAGAAGACATCTATATTGCACGGGCAAAAAGGTGCTACAAATGGAATAGTTTGAGTACAACCTAAATCGTCTGAAAAGAATGCAGAAATGTCACATGCTCCACCATCAGGATCCATTCCTGGCAAGGCAAAAGCTATGGGTGAAAAAAATGGTGCTGGATAGGTAACTTGATTTCCATCACAATCTTGGATCACTAAATCTCCAGTTAAAGGAGGGTCTACAAATGTTACTGTGCCAGTGGCTGCATAGGTACCTGTAGCTGGATCACATGCACTAATTGACACACTGAAATCTGTAATTAAACATTGGGCCTTAGACAGGCCAGAAAGACCGACTAAAAGCAGTGATAGGGCAAGTTTCTTCATGTTAATGGTTTTGAGGGGGTAACCATTCCTCTTAATTTACTTAACGTGTTATAAATTAAAAGGTTTCCTCGAAATTAGCTCATTTTTTTCGAGATTGCAATTCTTTGTGATAAGTGGAGAAAAACAATGACAAAATTATGCAGGCATAAAGAGTTATAATTCTAGTCCTCAGAATACTCCATTTTACCCTTTACCGTATTATCCAAAGAATCCATATCGGAAGAACATGTAGATAAAGAATCGTCCTCTAAGATCATTTCTCCCTCAACAAATTCAACCATTCCAACAGGATGATCTTCTTCTGGAAAAATATATTCACATCCTGAAAATAAAGTCATTCCAAACACCAACAAACAAGCATAAAGAAACTTACTCCTGAAAATGGAAGGAGTTTGTGATTCCCAAACTAAGTAATTGGAATTTAATTCATTTAACTGGTTCTTTGTGATGTGACCACAAGTTCTCTTGCCGCTATTAGCGGATAAGTACGCCTTTATTTCTTCGTTCGACATTTTTGTTAAATCAATTACTTCAAAAGCACATTTATCACAGAAAGCGCCTTTTGCAGTCCGTGTCATTTTATTCCAATCTTCAGTACAGGGTTTCGGGATACTAACTTTTCTCATAACATATTTATTAGTTAATCCCTATTCCATTGAAAGGTCACCCATAAAAAAACGAAATCCCCAACTTTCGTTGAGGATTTCTCTGGAGTAAGTATGTTTCAGTTTATTTTAAAACTGTAACATGACCAGTGCGATAATGTCGTTTATCACTCATGGTTTCCTTAAATTCTATTTTCCAAACATAGACGCCGTCTTGAACTAGACCTCTATCACCATAAGTACCATCCCAGCCTTTAGATGCATCAAATGACTCAAAAATTAATTCTCCCCAACGGTTGAATATCATTAGGTGGAAATCAAACGGATCATATCCAGCTGTAAATACTGGTTGGAATGTTTCGTTAAATTCATCTCCATCAGGAGTAAATACATTAGGCACATAGAAAAGAATAATATCTTCTACTTCAATAAATGCGTAAGCAGTGTCCGAACATAAACCTCCTGCATTGGATGCAATCAGTTCAACCAGATATGTTCCAGGAACATCAGGATATAAGTGCGTAGGATTTACTTCAGGACTTATCACAGACTCGTCACCGAAATCCCAAGCAAATTCATCAGCCAAAATTGATTCATTTGTAAATTCTACTTCAGTATTATTTATATCTAAATCATGCGGTGCGTAGGTAAATGCAGCAATCGGAACTGGAAGAGCATTCACGTAATCGGCCACAGTTGCCGTTCCAGTACATCCATCAGCTGAAGTAAGAGTTAATGAAACATCATAACTACCTGCCGAATAAGTATGGCTCGCTCCTAAACAGCCTGTAGCCGTTGTTCCATCACCAAATGACCATTCGCAGTCAACACCAGGCACAGCCGTAGTGTTTGTAAAGTTTACAATTAAAGGCTCACAGCCAATTAACGGATCGCCAGTAAATGTTACTACAGGAATTGGATTTACCGTTATAACAAAATCGTCCGGAGTGCCATAGCAAACCACTCCTCCACCGTAATCAGCAAATGGTGTTACCGATACCGTTACGTCGAAATCAACGTCCATTCCGCTGGTCGCTGTAAAAGTCCCAATACCTCCAGCCCCAGCTAAACCAAATCCGATATCAGTACCCGTAACATTGGTCCAATCGTAACCTGTAGCAGGAGGATCCGATACAAAAACTGGTACCGTCAAATCATCTCCATCACAGACTTCTAATGAAGCTGGTGTCGTTAAAACAGGAACGGGATGCGTATCAATAGTCACTGATCCTGTTAGAGTGTTTGTACATCCATTACCATCAACAACTGAGACTAATGTGAACGTCCCAAGACCCGTTGGCACTATTGTATGGGGAGTTGCAGCGGCTGTTTCTGTTGTTGCAACACCGTCATGGTCGTAAGTAATATCCCAAGATGCCGTACCAGCGGTTAAATCAACTATTAAGTTCGGAAGTGGGTCGCCAGGACAAATGGTCGCGTCACTTGAAATTGTAGCATCCGGTAACTCGTATATCGTAATTGGTGCATCAAATGTTGAAATCGCACAACCTGGTATATCAATTGTATTTGTAATTGTATAAGTACCAGGAGTACTCGCATCTAAATCAACCAGCCCAGTAGTAGGATCTATACTCAACCCTGCAGGGACAAATGAAAATATTCCTCCACTTCCGTCGTCTACACCGTCTTCATCTACATCAAAATCTGGCATAGGATCGGCATCATTTAAACAATAAACATCGAACTCAAAATCTGTCGTTAGAATATCATTAATGGTCATTGTTAAGGTTAGCATTTTTGGACAAGTAGAACCAGGAGCTCCCGCCGTAGAGTATGTAATATCATAGACACCAGCATCTGAACCTGCTAAGTTTACATTTCCTGTTGCCGTGTTTAGGTCGAGCGTTGGACCACCAGAAGCTACTATATAACTGAAAGTACCTCCTGCTAGACCAGTAATTGCCGCAATAGGGTCGGTTCCTGTAAGACAATATGTCAACCCATCTACATAAGAGAATGAAGGATCATCGTCCATAATGAAAGGACCTCCGGATACGGTGTATGGACATCCGTTGGCATCGGTAACGTCAAATGAATACAAATCTCCACCAACTAAACCGCTTAATTCAATATCTCCACCATGCGGCGCAGCATCAACGTCAAATACTGCAGATGCTGGAATAAGTCCACTTCCAGTTAAAAGGGATCCATCAATTTCTGCCAATCCACCATTCACTGTAACTGTTAAGGTACCATCACAGTCTTCAACAAGGTTGTATGTGAATTCTGGTAAATATTGCACCTCAAAAGTTGGTCCTAATTCGTAGCATGGTAATATTGAATTTGAAGCAGAATAGAATCCATCGACAATGCTGTACATAGTGATTGGTACGAAGTATACTATATTATCCGTAAATGTTCCAGGAGGAAATGCACCGATAAATGACATATCGTTTAAATCATATAAATCTTCGGTACTAATTATTGTCTCTAAACATGGATCGAGTGCAACATCTTCCAGAGGATCAACACTTGGCACTAATCCAACCGAAGGTGGACATGAATAAACAAGCCATGAAATACCTGGATCATATGTAATTAATGGATCACTAACATCATCTGGAAGCGTGTAATCATCGTTACTCACAATATCTATAGCGTCACCAAAGCACAGCACGTAATCATTCGGACTATCGCCAATTAGGTTGGCCGTAAAGGATCCAATATCAGCTGGGCATAAGCAAGATACTGGCGCAGTGTAAGCGATAGAATTCGTACAACCCGCATCATCCGTAAAATAAACAGTTACCGTTGAGGCCGCACCATCTGAAGGAATACCAGAAATACTCCATGTTTCCGGACTCGCGAATGGTAAAGTTATAATGGTATCATAAACGGTTGTTCCATTGTCCACCTCAATAATTAACGTACCCGAGGTCGGAGGTGAGGTGAACTCAACCGTTCCATCTAACATATACGTATCGGTAAAAGGATCGCACGGATTTATATTAGCGGTGAATAAATCAATATTACATGGACAAAAAGGTGCTGTGTACGGAATCGTCTGGGTACAGGAGGGATCGTCTGAGAAGTAGACGGATATATCGCAAGGCCCGCCATCAGGATCGAGCCCAGTCAAATCATACACTGTTGGAGATGTAAATGGAGGCGTGAAAGACTGCTGATTACCATCGCAGTCTTCTACAATTAAAGTACCCGTTGTAGGTGCTCCAATAAAAGAAATCGAACCTGATGCGCCATAAGCTCCTGTTGCAGGGTCGCAAGCAGAAATCAATGTACTAAAATCAGTAATCGTACAAGAACAAAGAGGATCAGCTCCATCCAATACAGTGACTGTTGCAGTTGCAGTACCGGTTCCACAGGCTCCCGTTCCAGTTACATCATAAGTGTAAACACCAGGAACCGCCGGTGGACATGCATCAACCGTTGCAACATCTGTTGCTGATAAGTCAGGACTAAACGCCCATGTGTAGGTGTCTCCTCCTTCTGCCGTTAAAGTAGCGCAAGAACCAGGACAAATCGTAGTGTCATTAACAGTAATTGGAATAAATGTTGTACATGAAATTGAGGCAGTTCCGAAAAAATTCAAAGGAACGGTTGTTACAGCAGAACTAAAATTAGAAAAGCATATGATATATTGGTCGCCGCAAGACACATTCATCGCATCTTCAAAATCTGATTGATCCGCGCCAGCAGGCAATGCAGTACCTAAAGGCCCACCAGCCATACCTGTAATTCCATTACATGCACCATTCCAATTACAAGCAACAGGAGGGTGTGCATCGCCTATTATGTCACCACAAGTAGTGGCAGGGTCATATGACCACATAATCCAATCAAAACAATTAAAGGTTCCACCTGTACCCATTGAAAATTCTAATACACCATCAGTGGCAATGTTAATTATCATCCACGTACTGTTCAATTCTCCGGAAAGAAGACAACCAGCATTCGGTAAGCCCGTTGCAGCAACGATATTTGGATTGGTTGATGGATTTGAAATTAAACCAGTAGTAAAACCATCTCCAAGTTCATCAACTGCACCAAAACCAGAGGGATCTACGGCAAAACCTGCGTCAGAACAAATATTAATGGCTGAGGAACAATCACCAGCAGTAACTTGAGCATAAAGACCTTCAAATGATATCACACCGAAAGTCAAAAATAGTATCGCTAATTTTTTCATTAATTCGGGGATTATTTGGTTTCTATACAACCTTCTTTAGTAATTCCTAATGCCTCTCTAAGACCAGTATAGCCTTCTGCATAACAGTGTATGGTTAGTCCCCAAGACAAAAACTTTGTGGAGAACCAAGTCTCGTTGAACGGAGCATCATCGTAAAATTGAATTAGGTAACGCGATGTTGGAATATCCATTCTCGAGATTATAACTTTGTCGATTTTTCTCATTTCGGTATCAACAAAACGACACTGTTCCGGACCAGAAAGTCCATCAACAATAAACACAGCCCACTTCTCTTTCGGGGTAGTTTGAGAATAGGCATGGCCTGCTATGAATAGGGCACAGCAGATCAATAATAAATTTTTCATGATGTTAAGGTTAGATAGCTTTTCACAAAAAAGACGACCTAATAATCAAAGGGTTGCCGATTTTGATAACAAATTCTTAACATATGAAATAAGATGTTTTCAATCACTTAGGATTTTAATAATTTAGGAAGGGGAATTTACAATTATACGAGGGGAATCCGACACTAACGAATGATATACATCTTACCAAACTCTTTTGTAAAGTATTGGTCTGCTCCAGATTCTCGATGTTCTAGACTTTCACCGTTTATTTTGGTGATCACACGGTATAAGTATACTCCATTTGCCAGTATATCTCCGTACTCATCTGTTCCGTCCCAAGCAAAGGTTGTTATATTACGGCCTATTTGAATAGGGCCTAGTTCATCAACAGTGATTTCACGGACAATTTTTCCTGAAATTGTAAGAATTTGGATGGTAAACTCATCTGGTATTTGAGTTCCTGTAAGGGTAAATACAAATTGAGTACTTGTGCTAAATGGATTTGGATAATTCATTAAATGCGTGACACTCGGCGTTTGATCAATCTCGAATTCAATTTCGTAATCTAAATCACCAGAAAGGTTTCCCGATCTGTCTACTCCTTGAACTAGTAGTCTATAGGTTCCATCCTGGATAAGATTAAAATCTTTAATTATTTGAAATTTTAAATTTCCTGGATTAGCTGGAATCCACTGCATTTCCTCTTCGCCCAGATTATTAAGGAAATTCAATCTTCTTTGCGTACCATTCGGATCAGTTAAATAGATGCCAAAATTTGCAGTATCTGTAATGGCATCCATAATTAAATAAGGATTCTCATCTTTAAGAGTGATTACCAATTGTGACTGCGGATCTATTATATCACCATTCAATAAATGCTGTCCATTGAAAGTAACGTCGAGTATAGGATTTTCTTCATCTACAATCGTATAAAAAGGTATTTGACCAATATTATTAAAGTGATACTGCTCGGGTTGGTCTTTTATTGATGATGAAATATAAGGGTTCACCTCTACCCACAGACTATTATAGCCTCCATATGATACCGTAGGTAAAGTAATGGTATCTTTTATAGTCTCGCCTACTCTAAGAGAATCTTGACGAGGATAAGAAATTGGAATTAGGTTATGTTCGGCATCCTCAATCCAGTAATTAATTAAAAGAGAGTCCATAGGAAGGTTACTAATGTTTCTTACATCAAAGGCTACTGCAATTTCTTGTCCTTCATACAAAGTATCACTTGGCAACCAGAATACTCCAGCTGATCCGTCCAATGCCGCCTCAGGAACAGGAGTATAAAGAACATGCCATCGATCAACTTGAGCAGGCGAAAACCCTATAGTATCCCACAATTCAGACTCTAATCGGATCATTGGATAAGTATTTACATCAATATATGAACCTAGATTGATGATTGAATCATTAGCTGTGAAAGGTTGAGACATTACTAAAGTTTCTGCGCCCGAATAGGTGCGTCCGTAAACTCTTAAAATAGTGGAATCTTGGCCAGAAGCGTCTAAAGGATCTTGTTTCCAATAGAGTTTATCCCAACTCTGTGCTGGACCGATAACTGTTGATCTTTCATTACCGAAGAAATCAAAGCCCCATAAAGTGTCTTCTAATCGAATAAAATCATTAATGTCGTTGGCGTATACTTCATGATATGAATCTGGATTACCTTGCTTATAGAATCCTATAAACGGCACGTCTGGCTTTCCAGGTGCTATACTATCTGATCCTAGATTTGCAAAGACCGTGTATGCATCAGGATAAACAGCATCCCATTCCGTGTAATTCGCATATCTAGAAGTATAAATAAGTACGTAATGGCTATCTGGAATTTCATTTTCAACCATGTTCTGGAATGAAGCCATTTGCGTTGGGCTATTTTGAGCGAAGCCAAAATGATACTCAACTCGTGGTCGACATGCTCCATTACTGTTTTGATTCCCAAAATCATGAGTAGGATTGTGAATTGTTGTTCCATCGTCATAATAAGTACCCCAAGGTTCTAAAGTAAATGGATCTATTACTGCAACAAAAAGTTGAGGGTTTGTACCACAGAAGTTATATTCTGCTAGCTCCCCATCAATTTGAATAAGTGTAAATGCAAATTCAAGCCATGTGTTAGCATTTCCATAAACATCACAATTAATGGTTTTAAATGAATCTCCAAACAGTCTTTTTCTAGCTATTCTATTATAATCCAAAAATGAATGCTGGTTGTTTTTAAATTGATAGAAATGATCTTGACCCCATCCAGTTCTTCCATTTATATGCTGAAAAGAACTTTCAATATAATAGGTAGAATCATCGCCAACTAGTGCTGTTCTCCAAAAATAAGCAACACTATCCTCAAGTATTAGCTCGCTTGGCGTTCCAGAGCCCGACAATATCCAATCATTAAAATCTACCTCAATTACTCCTCCAAGAGATGTTACTAGAGCAAACCGATGCTCAGGACTATCGAAGGTATCTGTAGTATCTATTTCAAATCTATATGTTGCTATCTCAGCAAACGGGTTTACCGTTGAACCTTTGAGCGTGATGGTATCGTTTGGAACAATAGCGTATTCGTAAGGATAAACCGGGTAAATGCCATCCACATCAAAAATTACTTGCCTTGAAAGCATATTATTACCAACCTCGTCATATTGTTCGTCTACAAAACTTGGTTGATCAACGCGTACCTCAAATTCATTTATACCTATTGCATCATTGGCATAAAATGGAATGGTAAAGACAATCGTATCGATATAATCAATTCCAAAAATCTGCTTGGTATATAAACTGTCACCTCCGCCGTTTGGAAAAAATCTTCTTACTTCAATTCCAAAAGTGTCCGTAGCAGATTTACCCAGGTTATAAAGAACTACATTCACATCAATTGAATCCACCGTTAGATCAACAACATCAGGTGTTATAAAGAAACTTGATTCATTAATTTCTAATTCCGGACGCTCATGTGGATTAATTTTCAATGCTGGATCACCATGCAGCGTCATTTGCATCATAACATTGAAATTTCCAAATGACATCATTGGACTTTGAAGAGCATCAATATTTCGTTGAATTTGCACTCCTATAGATTCGCCATAAGAGTTTTGCGTAATTTCTCTCATCAAATTTTCAGAGTATACGTTTAGCGAACTCGAATATGCCTGCTTAACATTGGCTAGAAATGCAATAGCTCCTTTGTCTTCGATCATTACAAACTCCTCTGAAGTACTTAGGTTATTTGGCTCGAAAATATTACCTGTTAGACAGGCATTTCCTATGACCAAAGGATATTTACCTTCATTTTCCCAATTCGCTGGATCATCAACATTTTGGTCAAAACCATCTGCCGAAGCGTGACCAAAAAAGGTCATTATTGAAACACCGCTATTGATGTAATCATTCACTTCGTAGAGGGTAACCGGGTCGATAGGATCGGACACTGTCTTATAAAATGCGGTAACATTACCACCGAAATCGGGTCCCTCAATCATCGACTCATAGTTCTCTAAATAATTTTTAAACTGACTTTGCTCGGTGGCATTCGCCCCACCTCCAAAGTGCAGTACTTGCTTTTGCCAAAGTTTATCATCGACGGAATAAATGCTTGAAGGATCTTGCTCTGTTTCAAATTCAATAACCTTATCTAAATACAATAAAACTTCTGTGTTAGTTGATGCTGCTAGCCTTCCCGTAGGTAATAAGGGATCCCATTCATTACCTGAAAGGTTGTTAGTTATAAGAACATCATTCGCCGGATAGCCGAAAGTTGGTATTAAGCACATATTATAAGCCAAGCCTCCTACACGAGTACCTCCTCCTGTAGGAATACTCTCGGTCGACTCCCTTACCCCTTTTCCAAGCAAGAATAGATACTTAGGTTTTAATGTCGCTGTCTCATAAGCGAACTTTACCAAGTATCGAATCCCCATAACATGTTTTTCAACGCCTCCACCAAATTGATGATAAAGTTCATCTATATCTAAAAGCACAACATTATGACTTCCTCCCGCTACACTTTGTCTGTAAGTCGCATATTCTGTTGCTGAAGTCCATATATTTTTATGAGAAATGATGATATAAGCCTCTTCAAAATTGTAAGAAGAGTAGTCTGTAAATGAACCGGTTCCATTAATTGGACTGAGGGTTGAAACACTTTGAATTTCACTCTCATCAAAGATTTTGAGATTTTGAGAAGTACCCGATACAGCATTGGGTACAATTACTTGAAAGGTTCCCGCAGAATTTATTACAGGACACTTCATAACATTACCCTCCGCATCCCTGATTAAGCACCACGGTGCTGTGGATGTAAAATTGGTAAAATCAAATCTTGTTTTAGACTCGGAAGAATTGTAGGCAACTGTACCTTCAAAATAGCTTGTGCTTAAAAGGTTTAAATTTCTTGAGTAGGTAATTTCTGTATAGGGTACAGATTGAAAATCTGAAGCTACTGGAAGATCCGCGACTAGCTGGTAGCGTATTCTCGTGACTGATCCAGCCAGGTCAGAAACAGGAATTTCAAATTCTAATTTTTTGTGCTCATAAGCTGAATAAATCGTATCAACCGCTGTAATTAAGCTAGTACCATACTGAACTTCAACGTGGTGATTTCCTCCTGCTCCTATTACATAAGAAGCGTTTGATGCTCCACAAACATTTGCTACAACCTTTGCAGGTTCAGCGCCAGCCCCTGTATATATATTTGGCGTGTTTAAGTTATGATCTTTGTAATTTGTCGTTCCCGTAGCACTTATGCGGTTACTTGACCAGCCCTCTCCATCAACATAGGTAGCATTAGACATGCCATTTTGAATATAACCTTGGAGGTAACTTGCATGCTCTTCAACAAAAACCGTTTTTCTGATGTAAGGTTGAGGCGTATACGATGCAAAGCTTATATCTGCTGATTCAGCCATACGTTCATTTGCTCCAGCCGTGTTCCAAGTTAAATAGTAGTTGATCGTATCGTTGTACAGTGGATAGTATTTATTGAGCACGTCATCAGGATCATCGTACATCAAAGAGTCCAGCCAAGTGTTGTTTTTGTGAGCTTCAAATACGATATAATCACCCGGGTCGAACGTTCCATCTCCCCCATCTTCAACATAAATATCCTGCTCTTCCATGAAGCCAAAAACCTGAAAATCATCAGGAGAAAGAGACGACAAAGGCAGACCCGCTGCACTCATAGTGGCGTAATCTATCTTGTAAACTCCGTCTTCGTAAATCTTGAATGAATAGTAATTCTGACTGTAATTAATCCAATCATTTCCTTGCTGTGCGTGAGAGATGCCCAATAATAAAAACGATATAATTACAAGAATTCTATTCATTGAGGGATGGAACGCCCTCATCTTTTGTTCGAGGGTCGGTTAGTTTAAATCGTAGAGAGAATATATGAGAATAAAGCGCAACAGAAGCATCTCCAATATCTGTAAATGCATAATCAATATTTATTCCTTTAAATCCTACACCAATTCCAACATTTGGTTGAAAAGTCAAGGATTCGGTTAAGTCTGGATTTTTAACGAAGGTAAAATTCCCGATACCCGCTCGGAGCGCTACCCATTTACCATAACCTAGTTCAAGTCCCATGTGTGGATCTATTGAAATTGGGTCCGTACGTATCAATACGTTACGTCTACCATCAGTATTCAGATCAACATTTAATTCAGTCGCCACATAAAACTCTTTGACAATATTTGTTTTAAATTGAGATCCCAATATGATTTTTGGCAAGGTTAATTCCAATCCGTTTTGAGGAATTTCATTTCCTGTTTGTTCGAAAGTTTCAATTATTTGATCATCCAAAGAATAAGACCAAGCGTTAAATGTAGAGGTCACATCACGTACAACCGCACCAAATCTCCACTTATCGTTAAGTTGGTATTGTGCTGCCGCATCCAGTCCAAATCCCCACGATCGCGCAAAATCTCCAACATGTCGATAAATTACCTTAAAATTTCCTCCAACACTCAGTCCTTCAATTGGAGTTTTTCGAGCATATGAGAAAAGAAAGGCGTAATCTCCTACTGAAAAAAGTGTAATGTTATCGTAATCGATTGCCCCCGTGCCCGGATCAATAAGTTGAGTCGTATTTGGAATATCATCCACTCCCAATCGGATAAATGAAAAACCTGCAGTGCTCATGTCATCTATAGGCTTTGCTATCCCGATGTAGTCATAATTGGCTATTCCGGCGAAGTACTCAGCATGCATTGCACCAATTTGCATAAAGTCAGTAACCCCTGTAAGTCCTGCAGGGTTCCAATAACCCGCAGTTACATCATTCACACCTGCCACAACCGAATTGGACTGACCCAAAGCCGCCGCACCTACACCAATGGATAAAAATTCATTGGAATATTTGGGAGCTAAATCACCTTGCCCTATCGAATTCAGGGAGATAAGAAGTGTGAGGAGAAATGTGAGCTTAAAACGCATATAGATTAAATAAATTTACGAATAAAATTCAAACAAGTTCTAAACGCAAATCCTTTAATTTAATTGTTGTTTCAGGATTAAATTCCTTACTTACTTTTTACGTAAAACATAGAATAAGGATGGTTGTTCAAGCAAAAATTATTCGGATCAAAATATTTTAGGCAATTTTGTGCTCATGTTGGCCATTAAAAAGTTAATTCCACATCTATTCACAGCCGGTAATTTGGTGGGTGGAATTCTGGCTATTATCTTCACCTTGAACGGTCATATATTTTTTGCGCCTTTCTTTATTTTTATATCTGCCATTTTAGACTTTCTAGATGGCTTTGTGGCAAGACTTTTAAAGGTTCAAGGGGAATTAGGCAAACAACTGGATTCTTTGGCAGACATGGTTACTTTTGGTGTTGCCCCGGGGATAATTGTTTATGAACTTGCTCAAAGTAAATACACTGTCGAAAGAACTAGTGAATATACTTTATATGCAATTGAAAGAACAGACACTGACGTTTACGCATTGTTTCCATTAATAGGTTTAATTATTCCAATTTTTGCTCTTTTTAGGTTAGCCAAATTTAACTTGGATACTCGTCAAAATGATTCCTTTATTGGTTTACCTACTCCAGCAATGACAATATTTGTTGCCTCACTTCCAATTCTGCCTTATTTCGCTCACTCTTCTATCGAAAAGACCATTTTAGAAAATACTATTTTCAACCCATATGGCTTATCAATTATAACAATTTTACTCTCTGTATTAATGGTCGTTGAGCTTCCGTTATTTGCTTTGAAAATCAAAAATTTCAAATGGAAAGGGAATGAGATCCGCTATATCTTTTTAACAATTTCGCTAATTCTTTTGATAACTTTATTGTGGTGGGCACTTCCTCTCATCATCATTTTATATGTAGTTTTGTCGCTCTTAGTAAAGCCGAAAAAAAATGAAATTCAAAGCTGAAATAGATGTAATGCCTTTAGATGCTCTTCTTGATCCTCAAGGAAAAGCAGTTAGTCAATCAATGGAGAACTTAGGTTTACCTGAAATCTCTAACGTTAGAATTGGAAAGCACATTCGTTTATTCATTGAGGCAGGATCTAAAGAAGAGGCTATAGCTAAAACTGAAGATGCTTGCAAAAAGCTCCTGGTAAATCAAATTATGGAGCAGTACACATTCGAGATCGAAGAAGCATAGGGTACTCCCATTCTTTATTTTTATCGGCAACTATCGAATTGCCAATTCGTCTGATTCATAACTCAATGGTTATGCGTTACCTCGTCTTATTAATTTTATTTCTGAGCCTAAATGGAATTGCCCAAGATTCGGCCAAAGAAGTATGCGCATCAAAGCTTAAAGAGCTCCAAAAATCAAAAGATGGATTGTGGCGTTTTGATTCTGACACCTCATTAATATGGGTTTACAGGGACACGTTCACTACAATGAATAGAACTTCTGCTATAAGAAGGCGGGCACAAGCAGACTCCATTGTCATCACCTTAAAATTTCAGGATAATTGGAGTGCTGATAAAATGGAAAAGACATCAGTAAAAAACACTGCTATAATTGATCCTTTAAGTGAGAAATTCATTGCTGCATTAGATAGTATGAATTGGGAAGGTTTGAAATTAGACAAACAGACTTTCCTTTCCAATAAAATGTTGTATCTCCCCTATTTAAGGAGTATCACAAAATTCACTGAAGAAGATATGGCCAATTATAATAAGGTGGTTCGTTTACCAGATTTTCTGATTAATGGTGTAGGTGTTTTTTTAGATGGAAGTCCAAATTATGCTTATCAATACATTGATGAAATTGAAATAGATGCGCTCTATTTTGATCAGCTTCAATTTATTTCCAAAACACTTGGAGCGGAAAGAACAAAGATTGGATTGAGGGTGTATGAGCTTTAAACCTCGCTATCCATCAAATCTGTAACCACATGATAACGTGGATCGTCGATAGAGGTCTCTATCATATCCTTAAACTTAGGATCCGCCTTTAATAAAAGCACTTTGCACTCCGGACTTAAATGCGTAAGTCTAATTTTTTTACCTGCGTCAATGTACTTATCCGCTAAATTTTTAATCGCTTCAATTCCTGAATGATCACTAACGCGAGACTCAATGAAATCAAGCTCTACACGCTCAGGGTCGTCTTGAATTTTAAATTTTGAATTGAAGGTTTGAACCGATCCAAAAAATAATGGACCCCAAATTTCGTACACCTTAGTCCCGTCTTCCTTGATTCTTTTTCTAGCACGAATCATTGTTGCGTTCTTCCAAGCAAATACGAGTGCTGACATGATAACACCAGCTATAACGGCAATAGCTAAATCCATCCAAACGGTAATCGCTGAAACAGTTATTAAAACCACAGCATCCGCCACAGGAATTTTATTCAATATTCTGAAACTGCTCCAAGCAAAAGTTCCAATCACCACCATGAACATAACCCCTACTAAAGCAGCGATTGGAATCTGCTCAATTAAACCTGCTCCGAAGAGTATAAAACATAATAAAGCTACTGCCGCAACTAGACCTGATAATCTACCTCTACCTCCTGACTTAACGTTAATAATAGATTGACCAATCATAGCACAACCGCCCATTCCCCCGAATAATCCGTTTAATAAATTGGCACTACCTTGTGCTACACATTCTCTATTTCCAGAACCTCTAGAATCTGTTAATTCATCAACTAGATTTAAGGTCATTAAAGATTCAATTAATCCAACTGCTGCAAGTAAAAATGCTGTTGAAATAATTAGACCCCAGTGGCCTGACATAGTATCAAAAACCCCAAAAATTTGACTTTGAAACGTTGGTAATGAACCTTCAAGACCAGAACCTCCTCCATCTCTAATGAATGACCCTACAGTACTTACTTCAATTCCACCAAATATGGTTATGCACGCCACAACAACTATGGCAATAAGTGCAGAAGGTAACTTTTTGGTGAGTTTTGGTAAACCGAACATTATGCCCATGGTTAGGGCTACAAGACCAAGCATAAGCCATAATTCATTTCCTGTAAGCCAAACCTTTTCTCCACCTACCGTTTCTTTGAACATCCCTAATTGCGAAAGAAAAATTACTATGGCCAAACCATTTACAAACCCCATCATAACTGGATGTGGAATTAGTCTAACAAATTTTCCTAGACGAAGAAATCCAGCTGAAATTTGAATAAGGCCCACTATTAAAAGGGTAATAAACAACCACTGTAAACCAAGATTATCAACTGGTGTGGCAAGATTATCTCCTACTTCATTTCCTTTTTGAATCATGTGTACCATGACTACTGCCATAGCTCCTGTAGCACCTGAAATCATTCCTGGACGTCCACCAAATAACGAGGTAATTAGTCCCATCATGAAAGCACCATAAAGTCCAACTAGAGGATCTATTCCCGCAACGAAGGCAAAGGCTACAGCCTCTGGAACAAGAGCCAGCGCAACTGTTAGTCCACTTAGTATATCATCTTTAGGTTTAAAGGTGAAGGAGTTAAATATTTTGCGCATTGCCACGTACTATTAAAAGTCGGCAAAGATAGGGTATTAAACTCTCCGAATAAAATGGAATGGATTAATAATTCAAAAAACTCTACGAATCAATCTATTAGCTGGCTAAACAGCAGATATCAGAAGTTTAACCTGTGCGGATTTACTTCGCGTATTTAAATACCCATGCATCAGGCGCATCAGCACTTACGCCAGATAAACCGCTATTCGCTGCAGATCTAGAGTCAAACGACTTTATTGCAACGAGGTATAGATTATCAAAACGACCTAAAATTTGCGCTGAATACCCTTTACCACTCATCATGCTTACATAATTTTCAGCATTACTCTTATCTGAAAAAGCATTCCCTATTAAGTGATAACTACCTCCTGGAGAAGAATTATTCGTTGTAACTGGAGTTTCTTCCACTACCTCCTCGACCACTTCTTCTTGGACCTCTTCAGTGGTTTCTTCACCAACCTCTTCAGTCATTTCCTCTGAAGATTCTTCAGCATTTTCATCTATCATTCCCTCTTCCCCATTCGCTGTGGTATCAGATTCCATCATTGCTAAATCTGCATGATCATCTCCTGTAGCTACTTCGTCGCCATGAGTATCGTCCTCTCCATGCCCATCGTCACCAACACCAGTGAATAAGAAATCTTCAATTTCATTTCTATAGAAATATCCAGCCGTAACACCTCCAGCCAGTATAATCAACAGTATCCAAAGGCCAACTCTACTCTTCTTTTTCTTCTCACCTTTTTCCTTCTTTTCCTTTTTAGGCTTTTCAGTTTTTTTGTTGGTTTTTGAATTCGACTTCTTGTATTTCTCCTTGATATCCGCCTGAGTTGCTGCTTCAGCTCCAGCAATTACTGTAGCGGCTTTATCATCCTTCTTAGGCTCATCTTTTTTAGGCTCAGCCTTAGCATCCTTTTTAGGAACGAAAGTATTCTTCTCTTGTTTAGATTCACCTGCACTTGCTCCAGCTACTGGTATCTTTGGCGTAGAATCTTTCTTTCTTTCCGTTGCTTTTTTGTCTACGGCTGCTTTTGTTTCTTCCACCTTTTTGGGAGGAGTCGAAGGCGAAGCTTTTTTATCCTCTTCTTTCTTAGATTCGGATTTAGGCGTTAATGTATTCTTTGGCTTTACGTCTTCTTTCTTAGGCGCAACCTTTGTTTCTTCTTTTTTAGTGGCAGCTGGTTTAGTTTCTTTTTTCGGCTCAACCTTTTTAGGCTCCTCTTTTTTTGGAGTTTCCTTTTTAGGTTCTTCTTTTTTAGATTCTGCTTTTGCTGGAGTCACTTTGGGTTTCTCTTCAACCTCAATTTTAGTACCTCCTGCCATTTCGAAATCTACAGCACCATCTTTATTCGTGAAAAAATGTCCAAATTCAAATATCTCGAACTTATTCCCTTTACCTAACTCCGCTTCTATTTCACGAATCCATTTAGCTACTTTATTTTCTGCCTCTTGTTTATCTACCCCTTCTTTCTCCGCTATGAATTTTGCTAAACTACCATCATTAAATTTTAAGTGTGCATTAAAGACTACCTTACCAGTCTTAGTGCTAGCGACCATCAAAGCACCTAATCCTGGAAGAATTACAGAGCTCTGAACTTTTAAGATTTCAATGATGTACTTGTTCATAACATTAGGGTTAGTAATTTGATTACAAAATAAGAAAATAATGCGTTAAAGTCAGTAGCCGCCTATAAAATTTCTTGGAGGTCAAAGGTTTGGTCTAATCGAACTCCTTTTTCAGTATGTTTAACAGTGCAGCATTGATTGTCAAAATCATGTTCTAAAAAAAGAATAAGGTTCTCATCTGCAGCCTTTTTCAAAAATATTTCCTTCTCTCCCAGCGTAATAAGAGGCCGTGTATCATACCCCATAACATAAGGAAGTGGTATGTGACCAACGCTTGGTAAAAGGTCTGCCATAAAAACTATCTTTTTGTCCTTGTAATTAAGTACCGGTAGCATTTGAGATTCTGTGTGACCATCCGCAAATAAAAAGTCAATTCCTTCAAATACGTTTTTCGTAAAGTAATCTTCAGAACGTTCGATAAACTTGAGTTGTCCACTCTCTTGTATTGGCAATATGTTCTCTTTTAGGAAGGAAGCTTTTTCTCTAGGGTTTGGCTCTGTAGCCCATTTCCAATGACGTTCATTGCTCCAATAAGTGGCATTTTTGAAAAAGGGTTCGAAGGTTCCATTTTGATTCTTTGTGATAGCACCACCACAATGATCGAAGTGTAAATGTGTCAAAATCACATCGGTTACTTGATCAATCGAGAACCCTTTCTCTTCAATAGAAGTTTTTAATGATTTGTTTCCGAATAAATAATAATAACTAAAGAATTTATCAGATTGCTTATTGCCTATTCCTGTGTCAACGAGAATCAGTTGATCTCCATTTTCAATGAGTAAACAACGCATAGCCCAAGAACACATATTGTTCTCGTCTGCAGGGTTAGTTCTTTGCCAAATAGATTTTGGAACAACACCGAACATGGCGCCGCCATCTAGCTTGAAATTTCCTGTTTCAATTGGATGTAAAGTCATGGAGAATTTTTTCCCCAAATATAATTAAGATTTAGTCCTTAAGCTTCTCAACTGTTCCACCGAGAACTTTTTCTTTTAGTTCTTTTGGATTCCCCTTATAACTAACCGTTCCTCCTGTAGTGATCTTGATTTCTAATTTATCATTTGCAGTACAAATAACTTCTCCACCGGCTTTAACTTTCGCTAAGGTATTTGGACAATCAACATCTATCGCTCCAATTGTTCCACCAGCCGAGATAGAGTACTCTGCAAAGTCAGCGCTTCCCTTCACTCTAATGCTACCTCCACTTAAGATTTTGCAGGTTAAAGACTTTGTATTAACTCCTGCCTTTATTTTTCCTCCTGTATCTACTTTTAAGGTTATTGCGTCACCTTCTAAAACATCTTCAGCAACCAACCAACATCCTCTGTAAGACTCAATCGCATGCAGAGTTTTATAGGTGATTATGATCTCAACATCTCTTTCTTTAGCGATATCTCCTTTAATCTTAACCTCTAGCACATTTCCTTCAACTTCAAGTTCAAACTTCTCATCATCTACCTCAGGATCGTTATTAATAATTCTGGCAACATTTTCTTCGCCTTTTTTAAGTGTTACCTTATAATTACCTCTAGCCTTCAATTCAGTAAAATCATCTAGTTTTACTTCAAATTCACCTGCAAAAGATGCGATTGAATAAAGAAGGATTAGAGTGCTTAGTAAAGTTTTCATACTGGTTAATTAGGAAATACGTTCAACGCTAATTTTAATGATTTATTAAACTCCTCATCATCAAGGTTAGTGCCAACATTAATTTGGTTAAAATAATCAAGTATTGTTTCGGTTTGCATATTACCTGTTAATTCATCCATTGCCATAGGACAACCGCCAAAACCTTTTATTGCACCATCGAATCGTTTACAGCCTGCCTCGTAAGCAGCTTTCACTTTTTCGTAAATTTTATCAGGTGTAGAATGAAGATGAGCACCAAATTCTACGTTAGGTAACTCATTAATCAAGCCTTTAAATAGATAATCAATATTCTCTGGGTTTGAAACCCCTATAGTATCTGAAAGCGCTATAATCTCTGCACCATAATCTTTACTCAGTCTTCGTGACCAATTAGCCACTACGTCAACATCCCATTTTTCGCCATAAGGGTTTCCAAAAGCCATGGAAATGTAACAAACCAATTTCTTTTTATGCTTAATACATAAATTCTGAATCTTTTCTACAGTTTTTAATGACCCTTGAATACTAGAGTTTATGTTTCTTTTTTGAAATTCTTCTGATATTGAAAAAGGGAAACCTAAATAGTCGATTTCCTCAAAATTACAGGCATCTTCAGCCCCCCTTTTATTGGCTACAATTGCCAATAATTTTGATTTTGTATTTCCTAGGTCAAGTCGCGATAGAACATCTGCAGTATCTGCTAATTGAGGAATGGCTTTTGGAGACACAAAGCTCCCAAAGTCAATTGTATCGAAACCCACCTTTAAAAGTTGATTGATGTATGCAGATTTTACCTCAGTCGGAATAAAATCATGCAATCCTTGCATGGCATCTCTGGGGCATTCTACAATCTTAACCATTGACTATTCTTTTATTTATTCTTTTCACTAAACCTGGACCCTCATATACGAACCCAGTATACACCTGAACTAAATCTGCACCTGCTTTAATTTTCTCTAAAGCATCTTCTTCAGAGTGAATTCCGCCTACACCTATTATTGGAAAGGCTTTATTTGACTTATCAGCCAAATACTTAATCACTTCTGTACTTCTTTCTTTTAAAGGTTTTCCACTCAAACCTCCATTACCAATTGAATTCAATTGACTTTCAGAAGCCTTTAAATTCGCTCTAGAAGTGGTAGTGTTCGTTGCTACAACACCTGCAATATTAGTTTCTTCAACAATCTCTATAACTTCATCCAACATCTCGTCCGTCAAATCTGGAGCGATTTTTAAGAGGATCGGTTTTGGGTTATCTGTTTTCTTGTTTATATCGTTAAGGGTACCCAATAAATCTACTAAAAAATCCTTATCCTGAAGTTTCTTAATGTCTCCAATATTTGGACAACTTACATTCACAACAAAATAATCTACGTAAGGGTGCAGCGTATTAAAATTGAATATGTAATCTGGTTTTGCATCATCGTTATGAGTGGCAGTATTCTTACCAATATTTCCACCAATGATGATATTCGTTTTGCGATTTTTTAAACGCTCTGCAATAGCAACCGCACCGTCGTTATTAAACCCCATTCTGTTAATTATCCCTTGATCAGATTTTAATCTAAAAAGTCGAGGACGCTCATTTCCAACCTGAGGTTTAGGCGTTGCTGTACCAACTTCTAAAAATCCAAAACCAAAATCTTCTAATTCATTTAGAAGAACAGCGTTCTTATCGAAACCTGCTGCTATACCAACAGGGTTTTTGAATTTAAGTCCAAATAATTCTCTTTCCAGTTTTTTATCCTGGTAGTTGTAGCGAGCTCGCCGGATAGCGCGTAAACCTGGAATTTTAGAACTAAACCTCAACATTTTAAATGTAAAATGATGAACGGATTCAGGATCAAAAAGAAAAAGGAATGGTCGGGTGATCAGTTTGTACATAATGATGGTACAAAATTAATCCATCCCAAGAAGAAATCGAGAATTTGTGAAAAAATATTCGAAGCAGTTAATTACTGCTAGTAATCACGCTTTTTGTAAACGATGTTTCTAATCAAACTTATGTTAATGAACGTGTAAGCGTCCATCTGATCAGGATTCCCGCGTGATTTACCTGGTTCTGTCCATTCTCGAAATGCGCCATTAGAGGGATCGGCAAAATAAGCGGCAGCCGTCCCATACGCTTGTTCAATTTGATTATTATCGTAATATACTCCCGAAACATCATCCAAATAATCAGTGAAGGTTTTAGTCAATGATATTTCAAAACTCATTCGCCAGTAACCATTCAAGCCAACTTTATATCCAATTCCTATTGGTATACCAAAGCTATATTCTTTATAAGGGTCTGGAGCTCCTGCTAGTCCTTGTCCTTCTGTATTTAAAGGTCTCAAATTTCGCCAAGTACCTTCATATTTACCTTGCGGAATAAATCCAAAAACCGAAATTCCTGAAAACAGATACAGAGCATCATTTTTAGCACGCAACCCTTTCAACCCAGGTCGTTTGAACCGTTTACCAAAATTCTCTTTACAGTACAATAATAGCTCCACCCTTTGGGTAAATTCAAAAAGATGAGTCCTTGTATTTATATTTCTATATCGTCGATTAGGAATATTTGTTAAATCATCATCTCCTTCTAGCCAACCGTATTGGAACATACTAGTAGTTGAAAGAAATGGTAATAGTCGAAATCGGAAACCAAAATGCCCTGCTGGTCTGAACAATGAAGTCTCTAAATCAGCCAAAGAATTGATTTTTCCTAGCCGATCTCTTCCTCCTAAATCTCCTAGTAAATTACTCGTTCCTATCCCAAGGATGAATTCTTTGTTTTGAGTTCTCCAATGGTCATTTTTTGTGAAATGAGAGTGCTGAGCCAATAATGTTGATCCTGAAATAAAAAGAATTGAAAGTAGTTTCTTCACGCCTAGGTTTTGTAGTTGATACAAACATAGGAAATCTATATTTGTTCGCTCATTACTATCGAGTAAAGGGTTAAAAAGAAGCAATAAACGGGATCTAGTAACGAGGTTTCCCTGAGCGATATTGAAATTTCAATTTTTTTGATCGTTTATAAACAATATTATGAATGAAACTTACATTAAAAAATAAGTAAGCATCCTTTTGCTTAGAGTCTCCTCTCATTTATCCAGTATCCGTCCAAGTTGCAAATTCACCCGAAGACGGACCTGCAAAATAAGCTGATGTGCCTCCATAGACCGATTCAATAGCTACGTTATTGCAATAAACTCCAGAAACATCATCCAAATAATCCGTAAAGGTTTTCGTATAACTGAGCTCAAATGACATTCTCCATAGCGCGTCTATACCTATTTTATATCCCATCCCGAATGGAATCCCATAATTCACAATTCCATAACGATCCGGACCTCCCGGCAAACCTTGTCCTTCTGTATTTAGAGGCCTTAGATTAGTCCATCCTCCATCACCAGGACCTTGTGGTATATATCCAAAAACCGTAAAGCCTGAAAACACATACCATATGTCATTCTTATTACCCATACCCTTTAAACCCCAGATTTTATAGCGCTTTCCGAATTGCTCATTATTGAATAGAATAAACTCAATATGTTGCGAGAACTCAAATAAATGAGTTCTTACCCTTAAGTTTCTATAGTTTCTACTTGGCTCATTTGTTAGTTTATCATCTCCGTGTAATAAACCGTATTGAATAATACTTTTCCTTGCCCACAATGGACGGAAACGGTATCTATAGGCAAAATGACCAGAAGGACGGGTTAGGGGCCACTCCATATCAAGTGGTGTATAATCAGATCCAATCCTATTTAATCCTCCTAAATCTCCTAAAAAGTTGGATGCCCCAATACCAAAGATTATTTCTTTACGCTGATGACGCCAATGGTCACTTTTCGTAAAATTAGTGGGTTGAGCCCATGAAAAATGGGCACCTGCTACAAGGATTAATATTTGTAACACTCTAAGCTTCAGGCTTTAAAACAATACGTTTGCTACAACCGCTCAAAGTTAGGACAAAAGATGAAGCAATCCAAGGATTTAGAATTAATAAACCGTTAATTAAGAAGCACTTGGTTTATCGGAGAATAGTGTAACGGAGAGGATTTAATCCAACTTCTACACCACTTTCTGAAACGCCTCTAATTTTCTCAAAATAGATAGTTTGTCCTGGTTCAGCATTTAAGATAGAATTTTTCATTTCTTCACTTAATTCATGGCCCGTCTGAACATATACACGTCCCCCACTTCCATCAATTATGTGTAGCTCGAATGAAACCACTTCTACATCTGTAGCTGTAACCAATCCTTCTTCATCAAAAAGTTCTTCTTTAGTGATATTTCCATTTATTCTTCCAGAAATTCTAGGGTGAAGATCTAAACGATTAAATTTCTTAGGACTCTCGACTACTTCTTCAACAACATCCTCTACTGGTTCTTCTTGATTTGGAACAAGTATCTCTTCTTCTATTACTTCATCAACTAGCGTAGTTATTTCGTCATACTCTATTAAATCTTCATTATCAATTTCTTCATGTGTCTCTCTTTCACTATTAAAGGTTAGGCTGAGATAATTTCCTATCGGAATTATATTGTCCTGTTCGGGAGGCACTCCTTCGTTCACTATTGCCAACTCATCTCCCTCCATTGATACATCGGACTCAAGTTTAAAGGATAATGCTCCACCTACAATCAAACCCAGAGAAGCTAATCCCGCGGTTCCAATAAACCAGGAACTTTTATAAAACGGCTTCTTCATAAATCTGTGACCAGCCAGTACCTCTTCGAAATTTTGTTTACCCATAATTTCCTCTGAGGTAATTTCTGGGCGGTCAACGTTAAACTTTATATTTTTCATTATCTAAAAATTAACTTAATTCACTAAATTTTAGGCTCTTCGCTTTGTTTCTTTAAAAAAGAGTTTTTTCATTTTAAGTACAATACGATGTGATTTCACCTTTGCATTGTTCTCAGTTATTTCTAATATCTCTCCAATTTCTCTGAATGATCTTTTTTCAAAATATCTCATCTCAATAAGTTGAATTTCTTCTTCTTTTAAGAGTTTAATCACTTCAAGTAATTTCTTTCGATTAATTTGAGAGTCGTCCTCTTCCATCTCTTCAATCATTTCGAACATATTCATGCTATCAACATTCACAGTTCGTTGCGCTTTTTTATCTCTAAACGACTGATATAATTCGCTTTTGGCAATCCGGTATAACCAAGATGCAAACGGGACACCTCTAAATTCATAGCGATGGAGATTATTCATAGCCTTTAAAAACACCTGACTAGTGATGTCTCCTGCTAATTCTTTATCATCCATTCTTTGGTAGATGTACCTAAAAATTTGCTCATGATATTTACTATACAACGGTTCAAACTCACGTGGATCCTCCTTCGCTCGTTTCACCCACAGTTGCTCCTGCCTCAACTTGTCCTCCGTATGGTGGTAAATAGGGTTTACTGACATAATTTGTTTGGTTTTAATTTCCTTTGCACTTATTATAACCAACCTTGCACAATTGGTTACAATTAAATCTAGACAATTACCTTGCCATAATCTACTAACGTGATAGATTTGTAATTATTGCATGGATTTTTCACTTAATAATCAAGTTCTTACATATAATAAATCGGCTCTCTGGAAAATTAGGATATCGTTCTATTTTGGAAACTTGGTACCTATTTTTAACCATGCAAGCAAAAAGAAATCTTAAAAAACTCGTAATAAGAGGGTCCTTTCTTAGCGGTGTTTTATTCTTGATTCTAAGTAATATTTGGGTCGCGAACGCCAATAGTGCTCAATTATTCGATGATATAAATAATGTACCTAAGAAAAAATACGCTCTAGTTCTTGGAACAATCAAAGATGGACCAAGTGGCACAAATTTGTACTTTAAATACAGAATGGAAGCTGCAGCTGAACTTTACTTAAAAGGAAAGGTAGACTCAATAATAGTAAGTGGAGACAACCATATTAAATCCTACGATGAAACAAGTGATATGGAAAATTATCTTATTGATTTAGGAGTATCAAAAGAGGTAATAATTAAAGATTATGCCGGGTTCAGAACCCTTGACTCAGTTGTAAGAGCAAAAAAAGTTTTCAACTGTACCTCTTTGATTATAGTAAGCCAAGAATTCCATAATAAGCGCGCCATATTCATTGCAAATTATCACTTGATTGACGCTGTAGCCTACAATGCACGGGATGTAAGACGGAGAACAGGTGGGTTTCATTGGAGGGAATTTTTTGCAAGACCATTGATGATTCTAGACCTATTCCTGTTCAAATCTGAACCTAAGTTTCTTTAATGGCATTTTATTTGTGAGCAAACATTTCATATTTTTGATGCGTTAAACGATTTTAAGTGCGTTTGAAAAAGGTTTACTTCATATTCTTATTAGCATTAATATTTGCTTCATGTAGCAAGGACCCTATTCCTTGCATGGAAATTGATAATGAGAACCCTACAGTTGGAACTCCAGTTACGATAAACATGAACTGCTCTAAAAAAACAATTTCACATGAATTCTTTATGGAAGGACCTGTAGGAGCTCCAGAGAACGCTATGGGATGGAGCGACAACCAATTTACGCATACCTTCACAATTCCTGGTACTTACACTGTCATATTGAATGCTTACAATGACTTCTCTTTGCTAGGTGATGTTCAAACCACAACCAGAACTATTCAAGTGAACTAGTTTTCGTAGCAACCAATGTCAGGCGTGGAAATATTTCTTGCTATTCCTTTTATATCCGATGTAACGAAGCTTGGTGTGCCAGCATTATTCAATGGCGAATCTGTATCAAATGTAAAATCAAGATTAAAGGGATCTGTAAACAACGGATCACTATTCCAAACTATATTTGAATAGTTCGAATAGTCATAAGTTTCATCGCGTTTAATAAGGTTATATAAAACCTCAAAGTCCATAACTGTGGCATCCACGGTATCCACTGTCCATTCCTTATCTGAATTGCCATAAAACACGCAGTTCTGAAATTCAGAATTTACGATATTTCTAGAATAGATAACGTTATCAGATTCAAACCAATTTCTCATTAATAAGCCAGGTCCACCTCTGCCCCCAGTCCAATAGTTAACGATATTGCAATGATTGAAATGGTATTCTCCCCCTGCAAATAAGAAAACCGAAGTTAGTCCGGCATCTCCCATTAAACAATTCTCTATGGTTATATTTGGTCCAGCTACGGCCAGTAAATTATAAAACTGAGAGTTGTTAATAATGGTATTGGTCATGGTAAGCGTGTTTGGTGACATAGTGCTATCCACCTGCACACCGACCGAACCATTCTTAATGATCGCATAATTTATCGTACTCGTTTGTGCTTCAATTAAATGTACACCGTACCATTGACCAGCAATATCATCATAATACGACTCTAAGCGATCTCCCCGAAAAGTAACTTCATTATTTAACTCGCCTTGAATATCAATTGAACTCTTGTAGACTAACAATCTAGAATCTTTGTGTGCATAAATATCTGTTCCCGCTGGAATGGTCAGGTTCAAATTAGAGTCTAGCCCTGGAAATCCCACTGCAACAATTCCATAGAGTACATGAGGTTTATCATTCATCCATGTTCCCGAAACAATTTCGTTATTGTGAAAATAGGCATCCTGGCCCCATACCGCCAAATGCATGTATTGATTAAGACCATTGGTAAGAAAACGAACTGAATCTTCAATAATTAAAGGGTTCGTTGTATTATTCACTTCCAAGGTTACTTCGACAAATGAAAACAAGGAATCTCTCCCTCGAATTTCCACATCTTCAAGGTAATCTGCTGAAATTCCGTCCACATTAATTCTAAAAGGTGACGACTCCCCACCCATTAGCTCAATTTCATCAATGTTAATTTTCCCTGGGTTGTTATTGTAGATCTTAAACGTCTGTGTTGTGGACCCTACTGTCGTAAAGACAGTGTCAAAGAGTACAGTATCCTGATCAAAATCCAGGTGGTTCACAGTGAAGTTCTTGTTCTTATTGCACGAAAAAGACAATAGTAGAACTAGAGCTAATAAAGAAGATATGGTTATTTTTGACCTCATTTATAACTTGACTACAAAGTTACATACGCTTTAGGAAATAATTTATTTTGTTGAAATATTTATATTATTCAAAAAAAGTGTAACTTTGCGCTCCCGTTTGGGAAATTTAGAATTAAAATTGATTGTATCATGAAACAAGGAATACATCCAGATAATTACAGATTAGTTGTTTTTAAAGACATGTCGAATGGTGAAACTATGTTAGTTCGTTCATGCGCTCCTTCTAAGGACACTATCCAACATGAAGATGGTAACGAGTACCCGTTAGTAAAACTAGAAATCTCTTCTAGCTCACACCCATTCTTTACTGGTAAAATGCAATTAGTCGATACCGCTGGTAGAATTGACAAATTCAAAAGCAGATACGGTAAGAATCTTAAGAAATAAGAAATTAATCGTTATATTCGAAAGCCTTCCATTATGGGAGGCTTTTTTTTTGAATTCGATTTAGATGAAAGTACTTTTCACAGATAATGGCAAGCATAAGGCACTGGCTCCACTTACGCTTACAAGACCAGTTGCTGATTTAAGAATTGGTATAACTACAATCGCCGAATCATGGATTTCATTGCTGAATGTTATTGAGTTTGGTTATGAAACGGAAGATTATATTCAGATTAAATACGAGAAGATTAACGCTGACATAAAACTTGCAGGCAACATTAAGCCTTCAAAGGAGTTAGCGAAACTAGTATTGAGTCTAGAGGAAAACTCTTCTCTTTATGTTAATGAAGAATTTGTCGCTCAAAAGGGAAATGGTAATACCAGAATTAATCATGACGGGGTTGAAATGATTGTAATAAATCACCTTTGGGATATCTTCGAGAACAATCACCAGGCTATTAGTTTGGATTTCAAAAGAATCACTGAAGGAAGAGTTTCAAATAAACTAAACGCCACAAATCAAACGGCTGGAGAGCACCCCATATTTGTAGAAGAAGGCGCGAGCGTGAATTTCTCGATCCTGAATGCCGTAGACGGCCCAATTTATATTGGTAAAGATGCGGAGATTATGGAAGGGTCTCTAGTGCGCGGACCTTTTGCATTATGTGAAAATGCCACGCTTAAAATGGGAGCAAAAATATATACAGGAACTACAATTGGACCGTATTGTAAAATTGGAGGAGAAGTTTCCAATTCCATTTTCCATGGATTCTCGAACAAAGGACATGATGGTTTCTTAGGGAATTCAATCGTAGGTGAATGGTGCAACTTTGGGGCAGATTCAAATACGTCGAATCTAAAAAACAATTACGGAAAGGTTAAGCTTTATAATTATGAAACTGAGCAGCTTGAAAAAACCGATGTTATGTTTTGTGGTGTCATAATGGGCGACCATTCGAAAACAGGAATCAATACAATGTTAAACACAGCCACATCTGTTGGTGTTTCTTCTAATATTTTTGGCGGGGGATTTCCACCAAAACACATTGCTTCATTTTCTTGGGGCGGTAGAGATGAAAGCCCAAAGTTTATGCTAGAGAAAGCTTTTGAGGTTGCAGAAAACATGATGAGTCGTCGCAAGAAAGAACTGACTGACGTAGATAAATCAATTTTGTCACATTTATACAACTTGGCATAGGGATTGTCGTTTATTTAAGAGTTAAGAAGAATCTTGAATTTTAGTCTGAAATCAGCAAAAAATTCAGATTCAGTGTTGAAGAATGTGACATTTTGTCCCTAACGTGTAAATTATGTCTGAGAAAAAAATAGACGACCTATTCATATTATCTGGTATTGGTGAGAATGAACCAGAATTTATTCCATTAATTTCAGAACAAGAAGAAGATGACCTGAATAAAGAAGATGTTCCAGAAACTCTTCCAATTTTAGCTCTAAGAAATAATGTTTTGTTTCCTGGTGTTGTAATTCCAATTACTATTGGTAGAGCTAAATCAGTAAAACTGATCGAAGATGCGTACAATTCTAATAAAACAATTGGTGTTGTTTCTCAA
Source organism: Crocinitomicaceae bacterium (assembly GCA_022447665.1). Taxonomy (GTDB): domain Bacteria; phylum Bacteroidota; class Bacteroidia; order Flavobacteriales_D; family Crocinitomicaceae; genus JAKVAQ01. The sequence continues at coordinate 38,716 of JAKVAQ010000022.1, read as the reverse complement.
CTAAAAGCATCAGTTGAAAGTCCGGTTTATGAAGATTTAAATAAAATTGGAACTGTTGCGCATATCATTAAGCGATTAAAAATGCCTGATGGTAGCACAACAATCATAATTCAAGGAAAAAGGAGATTTCAAGTTAAGCAATTCGTAAAAGACGATCCTTATTTTGTCGCTGAAATTGAAGGCCTGCATGATGTTCGTATGGATACTAAATCCGAGAAAAGTCAAGCCTTAGTAGGTACAATGAAAGATTTAGCGCAACGAATCATCAAGGAGTCTCCTAATGTTCCTAGTGAAGCGGGCTTCGCCATAAAGAACATTGAAAGTCCTACTTTCTTGGTAAACTTTATTGCTTCAAATTTGAGCTCAGATATTGCCTCAAAACAAAACATACTTGAAATAACAGATATTGCGAGAAGAATAGAAATTGTAATTGGAGAACTTTCCAAAGAGCTCAAAATGTTGAGTATGAAGAATGAAATCCAAAGCAAGGTGAAGGTGGATATTGATCGTCAACAACGTGAATATTTCTTGAACCAACAAATGCGCACTATTCAAGAAGAGCTAGGAAACAATCCCATTACAGGCGAAATTGATGATCTTACAAAACGTGCTGAAGAGAAAAAATGGAGTAAGAAGGTTCAAAAGACTTTTGAAAAGGAGTTAAGTAAACTAAAACGAATGAATCCCCAGGGCGCTGAATATGGGGTGCAACTGAACTATTTGGATTTACTTCTTGACCTACCATGGGGAGAACATTCAAAAGACAATTTCAACCTCAAAAGAGCCAATAAAATCTTAGAAAGGGATCATTTTGGATTAGAAAAAGTAAAAACGAGAATTCTTGAATACTTGGCTGTCCTTAAAATGAAAGGTGATTTAAAATCTCCTATTCTTTGTTTATACGGACCTCCTGGCGTAGGTAAAACTTCATTAGGAAAATCAATTGCAGAAGCATTAGGACGCAAGTACGTTAGAATGTCCTTGGGTGGATTACACGATGAAGCCGAAATAAGAGGACATCGTAAAACCTACATTGGAGCCATGCCAGGTAGAGTAATTCAAAATTTAAAAAAAGCCGGTACTTCTAATCCTGTTTTTGTATTGGATGAAATTGATAAAATGGGAAAAGGTCATTCTGGTGATCCTTCTTCTGCTTTATTAGAAGTATTGGATCCTGAACAGAATCATGCCTTCAACGATAATTTCGTAGAACTTGACTACGATTTATCAAATGTTCTTTTTGTTGCCACAGCAAATAATTTGAGTACCATTCAAGGTCCACTCCGAGACAGAATGGAGATTATCGAGGTAAACGGATATATGATTGACGAGAAGGTAGAAATTGCAAAACGTCACCTTATACCAAAACAGCTAAAAGAACATGGTATCTCTAAAAAAGATGTTACCCTAAGCAAGTCTGTACTTGAACGAATTATAGAAGATTACACCCGTGAAAGTGGGGTTCGTGGACTAGAAAAAACAATTGCTAAACTCATTAGAAATAGAGCTAAGCAAATTGCCATGAAAGAAAAGTACACCACCGCGATTTCTTCGAAGGAACTCGAAACAATTCTTGGACCTGCTCATGGGAAGGACAAATATATTGGTAATGATTTCGCTGGCGTAGTAACTGGATTGGCTTGGACACAGGTTGGAGGTGAAATTTTATATATAGAAACTAGCTTAACAAAAGGTAAAGGCCAACTTACATTAACTGGTAACTTGGGAGATGTAATGAAAGAATCTGCAGTACTTGCGCACAAATACTTAAAGGCCAATGCTGATTTATTAGGAATTAAGCCAGAGCTATTTGACAAATGGGATGTACATGTTCATATTCCGGCAGGGGCCACTCCTAAAGATGGACCTTCCGCGGGAATTACAATGATGACGGCCATTGCTTCAGCTTTCACACAAAGAAAAGTAAGAGCTAAAATTGCAATGACAGGTGAGATTACTTTAAGAGGATCTGTATTACCAGTTGGAGGAATCAAAGAAAAAATCCTTGCAGCAAGAAGAGCAGAGATAAAAGAAATTATTCTCTGTTCTAAGAATAAAAAGGATGTTTTAGATATCAAAGAAAAATACATCAAAGGATTAAAGTTCCACTACGTTGATACGATGGATGAAGTATTGGATATTGCCCTGTTAAAACAAAAAGTGAAGAAAGCAAAAGACATAAGCTAAGTTGAATCAAGTTCTAAAAAAATGACAACATTACTATCAATATTATTCAGCATAACAATGCTGCACGCAGGACACCATACTATTACTTATATTGATGGAAGTAACAATTCTTATTCATTAGATCACAGTAAATTGAGTTACGATCCTGTTACGAAGGAAGAGAGTTCTTCTGGTGAATACTCCGGAGGAGAAGCAAAAACAGTATCTCTTATTGATGAGGAGGAAATTCAATTAATGCACCTCTTTGACAAGGTTTTAGAAGATACCGAAAACCATATTGAAAAAAGAACAATGGGCTGTGGTACGATTGTGGAGAAAAACCATGACAAAAAAACCACGACTTACATTGCCATGAAGGCTGAAAGCAAGCAAAAACTAGAATCTTATCTGAAAGAACTTATCGCTAAATAATTAGAGCGGTAATCTTGCTTGAGGAGCAGCATCATAAGAAGTGAACTCACCTGCCAAAAACTGATGATAGCCTGCTATGGCAATCATACCGGCATTATCGGTACAGTATTGAAATTCAGGAATGAAGGTATTCCAACCTCTATTCTCACCTACTCTTTCAAGTTCTGATCGTAAATAAGAATTGGCAGAAACCCCACCGGCAATTGCGATATCTTTAATGCCTAAGTCTTTAGAAGCTTTAATCAGTTTTTTGAATAAAGTTTTGATAATTGTGTGCTGATAACTTGCACATATATCACTCATATTCTCTTTAATAAAATCAGGATTCTTTTTCATTTCCTTCTGCAAGAAATAGAGTATACTCGTTTTTAATCCGCTAAATGAAAAGTCATATCCCTGCAAGCTTGAGATTGGAAATTCATACTTTTCAATATCTCCATCTTTACCATACTTATCGATTAAAGGGCCTCCAGGATATGGCAACCCCATTATTTTAGCAGCCTTATCAAACGCCTCTCCAGCTGCATCATCTATAGTACTACCAATTACTTCCATATTTGAATAAGACTTCACATGCACCAACTGGGTATGACCACCACTAACGGTTAGGCAAATAAAAGGAAAGGAAGGTTTAGGCTTGTCTTGATCAATAAAATGAGCCATTATATGCCCTTTCATGTGATTCACACCAATCATAGGTATATCTAATGACATGGCTAATCCTTTTGCATAGCTCGCTCCAACAATTAACGACCCTAATAAACCTGGACCAATTGTAAAGGCTATGGCATCAAGCTCTTCTTTGGTCATTGCTGCCTTTTTCAATGCCTCTTCTACAACCGGAACAATATTTTGTTGATGAGCACGTGATGCTAACTCAGGCACCACTCCTCCAAACTTACTATGAATCTCTTGATTTGCGATATAGTTTGAAAGAATTTTTTCATTCTGAATTACAGCCGCTGAAGTATCATCACAAGACGATTCAATTGCAAGAATATTAACCACTTTACCGACCATTTTTTCCTATTTTAGCAACAAAGATTTAGCGATCACAAAACTACTGAAAATACTCAAAGGACTCGGCCGATTTTTGCACGTCATCATTGAACTTGTTCTCGTGCTATTAATCTTCGTAGTTCTCGCCATAAGAACCTCATGGTTCCAGACGTGGTTAGCTCAACAAGCAGCTAATTACCTCGAGAAAAAAATCGGAACAGAAGTACACATCAACAAGGTAGATATTGTATTCTTTGATGATATTTACTTGGAAGGAATCTACCTTGAAGATAGCCGTCAGGACACGCTACTTTACTCTAAAGAAATCAAAGTTGAAATTGGAGATTGGAACCTCAGCGAGAATGAGTATACATTATCTAATGTTTCTATTAACGATACCTACACTTACCTAAGAAAGTATGAAGGAGATTCTACCTTGAATTTTCAATACATTCTAGATGCCTTCAAGTCAACAAAAGAAAAAGATACAAGTACTTCATCTTTTAAACTAAATGTAGAGCAAATTACGCTCAACAATATCAACTTTCTCTACGATGACGAAAACGCTCCGAGAGTCAAGAATGGTATTGATTTCTCACATCTCAATTTTACCAACTTGAGCGGAAAATTCTCGGATATGACTATTATAGGAGACGCCATTTTAGTAAACATAGATGACTTAAGAACAAAAGATCAAAGTGGATTAATCTTAGCAAATCTCGACGCAAAAGCTTTGTATTCCCCACAAAAAATAAGTCTTACAGATTTGCATTTAGCACTGAATAATTCGTACCTATTTGCACCCTACCTGGCATTGGAAACACCAACAGGTCCTGAAGGTTTTAAAGACTTTTTAAATGATGTTCACTTTAAGGGTGGATTGATGGATAGCAAAATTGCATTGGAGGATGTAGCTTATTTCGTTCCACAAATTTGGGGAATGGATGATGATATTAACCTTCATAATCTAGATGTAAACGGTCCAATTCATGGAATGGAGATAAATGATTTACACCTCTCATTGCTTGACACTACTGTGATTAAGGGAGACTTTGTTATTCCTAACTTGGAACATGAAGAATTGATATTTCACGAGGAGTTGACATTCTTTAGAACAAGTGTATCAGATATCCGTAACTTAAATCTAAGCCCTTGGATAGAAGAAAACGATGGTAAATTTCAAGTAGGTGATGAGCTTGCAAAAGCAAATTTAATTCGACTAGAAAATGCCCATTTTATTGGTTCTATTAATGAATTTGTAGTTGATGCAGATTTATATAGCGGATTAGGTAATATTATTTTAAACGATGAACTGAAGTTCTACAAGGATGCTGAGGGAGAATTCGTTTATCATCCACTTACCGGTTCTTATGGTGACGAGCAGATTGTGATTCAAAACTTCCATTTTGAAGCGCTAACAGGAAGTGATGCTCTTGGATTAGTCGATGGACACCTGAGCTTTCATGGTAGAGGGTTTAGCCCTGAAACTATGGATGTAAGTTTTAATGGGATATTTAACGACCTAGAAATCCTCAAGTATGATTACCATAACCTTACTGTTTCTGAAGGACGCTTTCACCAAAATATTGTTGACTTTGATATAGATGTGAGAGACCCAAATCTCATGATGGCAGGTGAAGGAACCATTGACTTAAATGGAGACATGGAATTCAATATGGGAGTGACTATAGATACCGTTAACTTGACCGAAATTTTACTATTAGACACGAATGTTGGTATTTGGCTAACTGGTCAATTAGTCTCTAATCTCCATGGCACTGACATAAATAAAATGGAGGGTAGCCTTCGTATGCTCGACTGGTATTACCACACTCCTGAAAACCAAATCGCCCTTGAGCAATTTGCCTTGGACATGGTTAGAGGAGAAGAAAATGACCAAATCATCCTTAAGAGCGACTATATCGATGGAGAAGTAACAGGGAAGATCGATTTTTTAAACATTACAAGTGTACTTGAAACGCAATTATCGTATGTACTCAACAATGTTTTCAATCCTCAAGATATTCCAGAAACCAGTAGCGACCATTTTAGGGCTGAGATTGTTTTGAAAGATATCAACCCTATTTTACAATTTGTAGACACAGCACTTTATGTTGAACCGAACTCTAAGATTACTTCAAGCTATAGCTTAGGAAGGAAAGAACTAGAATTATCATTTAACAGTGAACGAATTCTTTATTCAGGTGTGGAATTTTTAGGAATCGATATTGCTAATCGATTTAATGAAGACAAGGCGAACATGCTGTATCACGTTGCATTTGCCAAACCTAACGACAGTTTACGACTTAAGAACCTCTATGTTGATGGCTACATCAAAGAGAATGAAATATTTACAAACGCGGGATACAATGGTGTTGATAAAATAAAACCAGGTTTATTTGCCTTCACTACTGGTTTTCAAGAAGATGGATCAATACTTACCAACTTCGAACCTTCCTTCTTCCACGTCAGAGATAATAAATGGACCATCAATCCAGACTCTAAAATACTCTACGCGGATAAAATCTTGGACATTACTAATTTCATACTTCAAGAGGATGAGGACCATTATGTAAAACTCGATGGGAAAGTATCAGAAAACCCCAATGATTGGTTAGACTTTGTAGTTCATGATTTTAATTTGGCCAACCTTAACTCACTTTTAGGTGGAGATATCGTTTTGGGTGGAATTCTAAATATCGATGGTGGTTTAGCCGACGTTTATAATTCCTTTAAGTTAAAATCGGACAGTAAGATTGACCAGTTAGAACTGAACTATCGAGAGGTTGGTGATATAAAAATCTGGAACGGATACAATCAAAATGATGAAAGTGTTTCTTTTGATGGCACACTGGCACGTGACGGTAAAGAAACTTTCCAGTTTATAGGGAATTATTTTGTCGCAAAAGAATTGGAGAATCTTGAAGCCGTGCTAATCTTTAACAAAACTGACATTGGATTTTTTAGCGCTTTTGAAGATGAGGAGCTTTATACGGATATCTCAGGATTCTTAAATGGTAAACTCGATGTTACCGGAGAAATCACTAATCCCGCTATAATTGGACACTTAGATTTAATCCAAACCAAGGTTAAGGTACCGATGTTCAATGTATTCTTCGCTGCAGATGGACCTATTAACTTCTTGAACGGATTAATTTACACAGATCACCTTAAGTTAAAAGATCAAGAGAACAACGAAGCTGAAGTTGTAATGTCCATCCAGCATACCGATTGGGGCTCATGGAACTATGATATTACCATGGACATGGATAACCCGCGTAGAACTCCAAAATTCCTCGTAATGGATACCGAGTATAAAGAAGGAGATTACTACTATGGGAAAGCCTACGTTACTGGTTTTGTAAACATATTTGGATTTGATGATCTAACTGAGATTACCGTTGATGCCACCACTAAAGCAGGTACAAATGTTACGTTGCCTCTTTACGGAACGGCTGATCTATCAGATGAATCCTTTATCATTTTTGACACCATCGTTCCTCGCCCTGAATCGAGTACTAACTTAGAAACAGCTGAAGTTGAATCAACAGGACTAAAACTAGATATGAAATTCCATGTGAATAAGGCTGCCAAACTGAACATTGTCTTTGACCCTGTGCTCGAAGATCAAATTGAGGTAACCGACGGTAAGGGTGAAATTGCAATTAGCATGGATGAATACGGTGAAATGGCCATGTACGGGGACTACACGATAAACAAAGGTTCCTATGATATGAACTTAAGTAATGTAAAGAAAGAGGCCTTCGCACTTCAACCTGGTAGCACCATACGTTGGACCGGGAGTCCATACGATGCTTTAATTGATATTACTGCGAGTTTTGAACGCTATGTTACGCTAGAACCTATTATGCCTTTAGGAAATGCTGACCGATCTAATCGAAAAGACTTTGTTTATGGTCAATTACTAATGTCAGAAACATTGATGGCTCCTCATATTGAGTTCAAATTAATTGCTCCTGAAGCGGATGAAGCTGGCCAAGATGCGTTAGCGAGTATTTCGCAAAATCAAGATGAAGTGAACAAACAGTTTTTCGCCTTATTCTTACTTGAACGCTTTTTTGCCATACCTGGGAAGAGTGCGGCTTATAGTGGTGAATTAATCACCTCCGTTGTGGAAGATCAAATTAACGGTCTCCTCGGAAACATCTCTGGAAACACCTCTATTACGGCGGATCTAGGCGGCGGGAGTAATTCTGTAGGTGTGTCACGTCAAATTAATGATCGTATCACCATTACTACAAGTTTAGGATATGCAAGTGGTAGTGAAGAAAATGGAGAAGGCACAGAAGAATCAAGTACAAGTGAAATCGTGGGTGATGTTAATGTGGAATACCGATTAAATGACGACGGAACGTTTACGCTAAATTTCTTCAATGAAACCAACCAAGGGAACGACGCCAATGGCGCTCCATTTACGCAAGGGGTAAGTTTTCATTATGAAGAAACATTTAATACAAGCAAAGATTTTAAACTACTTCAAAGATTCCTTAATATCTTTAGGCGAAAAGAGAACAAGGTTCCCGTTGAAAAATCCGTTACCAATCAAAAAGTTCCTTTACCTCCAGAAGAGGATGATACTGAAAACGAAGAAGAAGAGTAAAACAATACTATGAAAAAAGTTCTTATTGCAAATAGAGGAGAGATCGCTCTGAGAATCATGAAAACGCTTAAGCGATTAAACATTCAAACCGTTGCTGTTTACAGTACTGCAGACGAAGAAGCACCTTTTGTGAAATTTGCAGACGAAGCTTATTGCATAGGAGAACCAGCGCCTAGTGAGTCTTATTTGAACATTGATAAAATATTAGAAGTAGCCAAGATTACAGGAACTGAAGGAATTCACCCGGGCTACGGATTCTTGTCTGAAAATGCTGTTTTTGCCGAAGCGGTAGCCAATGCTGGCATCAAATTTATAGGTCCTTCTATTGAGGCAATCAATGTGATGGGAGATAAAATTGACGCCAAACAAGCCGTTAAAAAGTTTGACGTTCCTCTAGTTCCTGGAACAGACGAGGCCCTAACAGATGTTGCGTCTGGAAAAGAAATTGCAAAAGGGATTGGATATCCAGTGCTTGTAAAAGCTTCTGCCGGAGGTGGTGGAAAGGGAATGCGTGTGGTTGAGAATGAAGACGAATTTGAAGAGCAATTTGAAAGAGCAACCTCGGAAGCAATTAATTCATTTGGAAATGGAGCTGTTTTTATTGAAAAGTTTGTTCAACAGCCAAAGCATATAGAAATTCAAATTATTGCCGATCAACACGGAAATATTGTTCATTTGAATGAAAGAGAATGTTCTGTACAAAGAAGACACCAGAAGGTGATCGAAGAAGCACCTAGCCCAGTGGTAGATGCAAAATTGAGAGCTAAAATTGGTGAATCTGCTATTAATGTGGCGCGTTCGTGTAATTACGAAGGTGTTGGTACTGTCGAGTTCTTATTAGACAAAGACAAGAACTTTTACTTCCTCGAAATGAACACACGCCTTCAGGTTGAACACCCCGTTACAGAGCTTACCACTGGCCTTGATTTAGTAGAAGAACAAATAAAAGTAGCACGTGGAGAAGAACTTTCTTACAAACAAGAAGACATCAAGCTAGAAGGTCATGCCATAGAGATTCGTATTTATGCAGAAGATCCAGAAAACAACTTCTTACCTGACTTAGGAAAAATAGTTCATTATAAACATCCCAAAGGAATTGGTATAAGAGTAGATGATGGATATGAAGAAGGAGGAACAATTCCTTTAATGTACGATCCAATGATCTCAAAATTAATCGTTTATGGAAAGGATCGAAATGAGGCTATTGAAAAATCAATCGAAGGGTTGAATAATTATGAAATAGCAGGCTTTAGCACCACAAATGGTTTTTGCCGTTTCGTATTAAACCATGAGGAGTTCAGAAATGGAAGCTTTACCATTAATTTCGTAGAAGATCATTATGAACCTGAGTACCTAAAAGAAGAGATTTCGGAAGATGCTGCTACAGGAGCAAAAGCCCTTTTTGATCATTTAATGAAAGAAGCTGTTGAAACACCGCTTGATTTACATAAGTCTAGCTGGAAGCATAGATAATCGAAATTACCGTTTGTCAAGAATAACTCGCTCTCCTTGAATCGCTTTTTATTCATATCCTGATTTAACACCGCTTAACTTTCTTTAACATACGTTTAGAGAATAAATATTGCTAGTCGAAACTTTCAACTGAACTTTGTGTTGATACTAATGCTATGCGACACTTACTCTCTCTAACCCTATTTTTAATCGTATGTCAATTATCTTATGCTCAAGAAATTGGCGGAGTAAAAGGAAAAATACTCGGACAAGAAGGTCCTATTGAGTTTGCCACAGTAATGGTGAAATCAACTTCAGACTCATCTCTTGTAAAAGCCGGATACACTGACTCTTTAGGAAACTATAGTTTAATGGGAATTTTACCTGGAAACTATTATTTATCGGCGAAAGCCATGGGGCAAATGCAGTATAATTCTGAACCTTTTGATTTAGAAAATTCTATCATTGAAATGGCATCAATAGAAATGGAGCCTAATCAAGAAGTAATGGACGTAGTAACTGTTACGCAAATAAGACCGATTGTAGAAGTACAACCAGACAGAACAGTGTTTAATGTGGCCAACACGGTTAATTCTACAGGGTCTAACGGTTTCGATTTGCTCCGAAAAGCACCTGGTGTAATCATTGACAATAACAACAACATTATACTTGAAGGAAAATCAGGCGTTCAGTTTTACATTGACAACAAGGCTTCTTATCTCGCTGGTGAGGATATGATTAACTTCTTGAAATCGCTCCAAGCTTCTGATATTGATAAAATTGAAATAATCACTCAACCTTCTTCTAAGTATGATGCTGCCGGTAATGCCGGTATCATAAACATCATCCTTAAACGCGATCAAAGTATTGGTACAAACGGTAGTTTAAATGCTGGTTATAGCTACGGATGGAATCATCGATACAACGGTGGATTGAGTCTTAACCACAGAACCAAAAAATTCAATATTTACGGAATGTACAGCGGTAATGGTGGAAACAGTGGTATGTTCATGATTTTTGAGAGAAATCAAAATGATGTAAACTATAATCAGCGCACGGATAACTTATGGAATCGTCAAGGAAATAATGCTAAAGTAGGAGTTGACTTTTTCGCTAATGATAAACATACCTTTGGTTTCTTAGCAACTGGATACTATCAAAGCACCGACGGAACCACGGAGTCTATTACTAACATCTTTGCCGATTCAGTAAACTACATACAACAGAAATTAGTTTCTGAAAATAATACTGAAGGAAGAAACTACCAGGTGGCGGGTAACCTCAACTATCGATTTGCTGATACCCTCGGGCATGAACTTACAATAGACCTTGACTATGCTGTTTATGATAGAATCGCTGATGCTTTTCAACCAAATATTTATCAAGATGGGCAATTGGGCACTGAATTATTCTCGAATATCTACAGAATGAATACACCAACATCCATAGATATTGCAACTGCCAAAATGGACTATAGTCAAAACCTATTTAAAGGGAAGTTTTCTGCCGGAGTTAAGTACTCATTAGTAACTACTGATAATAACTTCGAGTTTTTTGATGTCATAGGTGGAGAGGATATTTTAAATACGGATAGAAGTAATCAATTTGTTTATTCTGAAAACATCAATGCAGGCTATATTAATTATGCGCAAAACTTGAATCGTAAGTGGTCAATTCAAGGGGGATTACGTTATGAATACACCATTTCACAAGGAATACTTACAAGTACTCAAGAAAACGAATTAGACCGCGTTAAAAGAACTTATGGAAATCTATTTCCAAGTGGTGGAATTACTTTTGTTCCGAACATGATGAACATGTTCTCATTAACATATAGTAGAAGAATTCAACGTCCGAACTATCAATCATTAAATCCATTTGTATCGCAATCAGATGAGCTTTCTTTTAGACAAGGAAATCCATTTTTACAACCGCAATACACTGATAACTTTAAACTCTCGCATACTTTTGCTTACCGTTTCACTACTTCAATCAGCTATAGCCATATCAGTGACTTCTCAGCTGAAGTAACAGATACTCTTGGGTTTGACAGAAGTTTTATCACCACTAGAAACGTTGCCGATCAGGACATTATTAGTTTTGGACTTAGTATTCCTTTAACTATTAATAAGTGGTGGAATGTATATGTCGGAATTGATGCATTCTATGCGAAGTACACTGCAAATGATGAGAAATTTACAGAACTAACACAGCAAACAGTAAGTGGATTTGCACAAAGTTCTTTTCTTTTGAAAGGTGGATTCAAATTAGAATTCTCTGGATGGTTCAGTTCACCGAGTGTTTGGGGCGGTACATACGTAACTCAAAGTATGGGGTCATTAAATATTGCTTTGGAGAAAAAATTCTTCGAGGATAGACTGGTGCTTCGTGCTGCCATGCAAGATGTATTTTTCACATCACCATGGCGAGCTGATATGACTTATGGGGACCTTTATATCTGGGGAACTGGTGGTTGGGAAAGCCGTCAATTTGCCTTTAACGTGAACTATAACTTCGGTTCTAAAACAATTAAAGGTTCTAGAAACAGAAAAACAGGATTAGAAGAAGAAGACGGAAGAACCGGCGGTGGCCAATAGGAAATGAAGTGGCAATTTAATATCTTTAAAAGCGACGATATTAAATTCCTATGAACAGACTTCTACTTCTAAGCATTCTATTTACGCAAATTGCATGGTCTCAAGAAATCCTTCTTGTTGACGACAACGATTACATTACACAGAATTCCGATTCTATTAAGAACGCCTTAAACGCTTCAATCTATTCTGGATATGATTATTACAATATTTCTGATGTAGGAGGCACCTCGCCTACCTCTGACGAACTTTTAAATTACGATCTGGTAATCTGGTATTGTTCAACAGATGGTTCAGGTTTACAGCTATGGAATGGTGATGCTACGGCTTCGGGTAACGGTGAAATAATTGATTATATCATAGAAGAAAAACCGATTTGGATCATTGGATCTGATATGCTATTTGAGGTATTTAATACGCCGCCAGATATGCTGACTTCAGGAGACTTCGCTTACGACCACATGGGAATTGAATCATATAATATTCAAAGCTATGGCGATGACGGAAGTCTTGGAGTTTCTCAAGTGGATCTTTCTGCAGGCACGCCTTCAACTACATTCAAAGACTCGATTTTATGGTCTTTCGCTACACATTGGTGGGTAGATGGGGTTACACCCAGAACCGGAGGTATTAACTTTTACGAAATGGGACCTGACGCTTATGCACTAGCTAATGAAATTACGATGTTTCATTATACAGAGGATTTAAATAATGTGATGACCACCTTATTTGACCCCGCTTTAATCGATAATCAAGCAAATACAGTGGCATTCCTGGAAGCAGGAATTACTTATCTTTTACCCGATGATTTAGGGATGGAAGAAGAAAGCGAACCTGTAACCATTTATCCGAACCCTACTAATGAGAGCTTCATTATTAAAAATGCAAAGATCAATTCAGAAATCAAGATATACTCTTCAGTAGGAAGCCTCGTACAAAGCTCTATCCTAAGTGTGGAAAATGAGTTCATTGATATTTCAAATTTGGAAGCCGGAATGTATGTCATCAACTTCGAAGATCAATCCGGAAATGTTAAGAATACCAATCTGATTGTTCAATAGCTTTTACTTTTAATCCATGCAAAAGCTAACTTGGATATTCATTATCTCATTGCTCCTTATTGATTTCTAACGCTGATTATGTCACAGTTCGAAACTGCACATTCACTAATAGTAAACTAGACGGAATTAAAGTTGGATTTAATGGTGAGGCAGACCACGTTTGGATTGAAAACTGTTCTTTCAAAGACATAGGTTTCAACGGAGTTGATAGTCATGAAAGAGCTCCAAATGGTACCATAATTAATTGCACTTTTGAAAATATGGCGACCTCACAAACCGGCGCTGCAATGGGACAACCCCATCATGGAATTTATTGGAAAGGCAAGAATGTACATATTGAAGGAAATACATTTATAGGAGCTGATCAGCCTTTTGGAAATGGTATTAGTGTGCGTAGTTCAGGATATGTAGGAGGAAATAAAATCATTGGCGTTCCTAAAAACGGCATAATGTATTACTCAAATCATCCAGGAAATGATAGCTTAATCATTGAAAATAATTTCCTGGCTTATAATTCCTATGGTATTGCAATGGCCAGTCTTGGAAATGAGGACTATCATAATGATGTTGTTATAATTCGGTTCAATACAATTGTGAGTAGAGAAAACTATTCTATATACGTTTCTGAACTATTCGAACCTACTACAAGAGTTGAGATATATGGGAACTATGCTGTAAACGAGGAAGAGAATTACATCCGTGAATTTTATGAATTGGATAGTGTGTACTCTAATTTATTTGAGTCATCCAGCTCTAATTTCGTTGATGCAACGAATGGTGATCTTCATTTGACTTCTGGTTCAACAGCGATGGGCTATTGCGCTGGACTTACAGTTTACCCCTCAACTGACTTTGATGGAGATTTAAGAGATAGTGGAACTTTAAACGCAGGAGCTGATGAATAAGATTGTTTTAATATTGACTTTATTCTTTGGAATCAGCGCAAAAGCTCAAAACGAGAAGAGTATTAGCGGAAGAACCCTAGTTGATGTCAGCTTTTATCACCTCGGATCTTATGCAAAAGAACGTCCCTTTGTATTTTTAGAACAAGAAATAAATTTTAGCCTACATCCTAAATTCACCTTTGGCCTCGGAACAGGAATCAATGTTTTTCCTGGAGCACTCGGACTCCCTTTGAAGTTAAGGGGAACATATAACTTTAATAGAAATTACATTTTCCAGACTGTAGGTGCACATTTAAAGGTAGGTACATTATTCTTTAGCGGATACTTATGGCGTGGAGGCTATGGGCGAACATTCACTTTAGGCGATCAACTCGTATTGAATTCAGATTTAGGATATTCTTACGGTTGGGATAGATACGGTGGAAAACGTTTAAGTTTTTATTTGGGCATTGGTTTATCCTATAATTTCAAAACGCTTTAGTGCAAGAATTAGAAACATACATTACCTCCTATTTTGGAATTCCAAAAGATGAATTGACCAAAGTAGTGAATGCCTTTACTCCAATCAATTATCAAAAAGGAGATTTTTTCTGCAAAAAAGATCATTATTGCAATAAACTCAGCTTTGTTAGTTCTGGATATTTTAGGGTATCGCGAGAATCTGGGACAAAAGATATAACTCAGTGGATTTCCGGTCCAGGATATATGTTAACTGATTTAGCCAGTCTTGTTTTTGATCAGCCAGCGAGGTGGAATATACAGGCTTTATCCGATGCCACCACATATGCCATAAGTAAAGAGGACTATAATAATATTGGTAAACATGTTCCCGAATGGAATAAGCTAGAGAAGCTCTTTTTGGCCAAATGTTTCATGATTTTAGAAGATAGAGTTTATCAGCAGTTGTCAATGAGTGCTGAGGAAAAATACGATGCACTTTTTGAACAAAACAAAGAGATATTTAATCAAGTTCCTCTTCAATACTTGGCTTCCATGATGGGCATGTCTCCAGAAACCTTAAGCCGAATTCGAAAAAATAAAACTTCTTGATTTAAGTCAAGAGGACGAGATGGCTTTCTCCTGAACTTTGTTTTAAATTAACAATAAAACAAATGGAAAAGTCAATTAAAACAGAAATCAAAATCAACGCGACACCAGAGAAAATCTGGAAAATCTTCTCAGACTTCAAGAATTATTCTTCTTGGAACCCGTTTATAAAATCCCTAACAGGTGATGTAGCGGTTGGAAATAAAATCAAGGTTGTATTGAATGGAATGAAGTTCAAGTCACGCGTTTTAGAATATGCTCAAAACAAAAAATTCGTTTGGAAAGGAAATCTATTCATCCCAGGAATTTTTGACGGACAACATCAATTTGAGTTCATCTCTAATAATGATGGGACTACCACACTAATTCACTCCGAAAAATTTTCAGGAATCTTGTCTGGGCCAATTCTTAAAAAAGTAAAGGAAGACACTATAAAAGGCTTTAACGATATGAATAAGGCCTTGAAAGAATTGAGCGAGAAATCTTAAGCCTCTACTCTATCCATCTTTAAACCAAACTTCTCTTCTGCCATTTCAGCAATTTGTTCACCAATGGCCAAAGAAGCTGTTGCGGCAGGAGAAGGAGCGTTTAAAACATGAATACTATCATTCAAATGCTCAATTCTAAAATCATCACGTGTATCTCCATCAGGACGTAACAAAAGAGCACGAACACCCGAACGGCCTGGTTTTAAATCATCCATCTCTAAAGAAGGAATCATACGTTGTAAAGTCTTTAAGAACAAACGCTTCGAAAATGCTCTACGATACTCGTTAATTCCGAATTTAATATTTCCAAAGAAGAGCTTCCAAGTTCCTCCATACGTTAAAGCACTCCAAGTATCTTTTAAAGAGAATGCTGTTTTGGAGTATCCTTCCCGCTTAAATGTAAATACGGCATTTGGTCCACACTCTGTTTCTCCATTGGTCATACGCGTAAAGTGCACTCCTAAGAAGGGGAAATCAGGATTAGGAACAGGATAGATTAAGTTCTTTACTTTATGCTTTGCTTTCTCTGTTAGCTCGTAATAATCACCTCTAAACCCAACTACTTTTTCTTTCAATTTCACATCATCCATGCGTGCTAAACGATCTGCGTGTAAGCCACCACAGAAAATCAATTTACGCGTTTTGAAGACTTTTCCTTCCGTCACCACCTCATGGTGATCTTCTTTATTGTTAACGGCTATTACTTTCTGCCCTAATTCAACTTTACTTTCTGGTTGTTGTTGAACAGCAAGCTCAGCCATTTTATTCGTAGCTCCAACAAAATCAATAATCCCAGTAACAGGCACCCAAATTCCAGCAATACCTTCTACAAAAGGTTCGTGTTCTTTGATTTCTTCACTATTGATTTTTTTGATTCCTTCAATACCGTTCTCTAAACCAATATTGAAAATCTTATCTAGGTATGGTAATTCCTTTTCATCTGTAGCCACCACCACTTTACCACAAACATCATGATCTACACCATGCTCCTGGGCAAAGGCTACTAGCTCCTTTCTTCCCTTAACACAGTTACGCGCTTTAAGTGAGCCAGGAGTATAATACAAACCTGAGTGAATTACACCAGAGTTGTGCCCTGTTTGGTGAGCCGCTAAGCTCTTTTCTTTTTCAATTAAAACGATACGTAATTCTGGATTACGCTTTTGAAGTTTATAAAGGGTAGCTGTTCCTACAATACCACCTCCAATAATTGCTACGTCAAAAAGAGTTGAATCTTCCAATTTCTTTAAATTTGATTACAAAATTAAGGAAAGTAAAGATTTGAGCGAAGCATCGAAGACAAAATTGAAAAGAGTTTATTTTGAAAATTTAGATGCGCTTCGTTTTCTAGCAGCATTTTCTGTACTGGTATTCCACTATTTCAGGGAGGTAAATGGTTATTTTCAAGGGATTTCACAAAACGCTCTCTTTCAGAAATATTTAGGACTTACCGATAAAGGAAGACTTGGTGTTAACTTCTTTTTTGTACTGAGTGGCTTTTTAATCACCAATTTAATTCTTAACGAGCAACACCAAAAAGGAAAGTTTAATGTTTTACGTTTTTTTCAACGAAGGATTCTACGAATATGGCCATTGTACTTCATCATCGGATTTATAGGTTTTATTCTTTTCCCTTTGATTCTTGAAGGATTTTCCTCTTCACACAACATCGTCTACTATTCTCTTTTTTTAACAAATTTCAATGAAATTAGCCTAGGAGGAAATGACCCTGCTAATTTTCTTACCAGTCCTTGGAGTGTTGCGGTTGAAGAACAGTTCTATTTGTTTTGGGGAGTAATTTTCCTATTGATTTTTAATATCGGCAAGAAGTATTTACCCTACTTAATTTTGGTGATGTACCTGGGAGCATTTGCTTTTCGATACGCATTTTGGGAAGATGAAAAGGTGATTTACTATCATACTATTTCAGTATTTCAAGATATTTTAACGGGAGCTTTTATTGGCTGGTCATTATTTGAAGGAAAAAAATGGCTTGAGAAAATTAAGACGATTCCTAAACTCGGCGTAATTCTAATTTACATTCTAGGGTTCGGGTTTTGTTTAGGAAAGAACATTATTTTTAAAGGGGAACTCGTTGTTTTTGAACGGTTTGTCTTAAGTCTGTTTTTTGGATTTATTATTCTTGATCAAATTCGCGGTGACCATTCATTGATTAAGCTGGGGAAAATCAAACCATTCAATTATCTAGGTAAAATCTCCTATGGCTTATACATGTACCATTTAGTTGTGTTCTTTCTGTTGAATATACTTTTCGAGGCTCAAGGCTGGTTCATTAATATGCATGTGTTTACCTACTTCATACTGGGAGTTAGTGGAACGATAATATTGGCTGGGTTAAGCTATCGATTTATCGAAGCACCTCTATTAAAATTGAAACGCCATTAATTGATTCTCTGAGAATTAAAAAAATATGGCTTTTATTACCCGAAGTCTTCTCCGTTCATTAAATTTAGGAATCAACAAAACTTCTGGTATGAAAACAACTTTGATTCTTAGCTTCTTACTCGTATTTAATGCAGCTTTTGCTCAACTCCCTGATAACGTAACAAAAATTGACGCAACGCCAAATGCCGTCACTAGTGTTGATGGTAAAATGGAAGATGGTGCTAAAATTGATGATTTAACATGGGCTTCACGAAGTTCAATAGCCTGCTTTCCGGGCACACAGAACACAAAGTTTAGAGGGAATCATGTATTATATATGTTCGAAATTCCTGCTTATTCGGAGGTAACTGTTCGTTTAATTCCGAAAGATAAAAAAGCTAACTTTTCACTATATGGCTACCAAGTGGGCACTACCAACTTTTCTGTCGTTCCAGATTTATCCTCTTGTGTTTCGTGCGAGGCTGATCATAAATGGGACTATCCAAAAAAAGGAAAAACACAAGACCACACTAGAAGTATTGAGTTTAACTCTATTAATAATGGATACAATATTTTCATTGGGGTAAGTGGCCCAGCTGATTTGGTAAAAGGTGATTTTACCATTGAAATTGATTTGGTATCGCGTGTTGATAATAGCGATAAACAGGAGCCATTGAAAATTTACTCAGCAGCTTCTGAAAAAGGTAAAGTAATTACGTACACTGGCGATTTAGCTGAAGGTTGTAAAATCTATGATATGACTTGGGCGGCAAGAAGCTCAATGGCATGTTTCCCTGGTACTCAAAACTCAAAATTTTCAGGAAATCATATTTTCTTTGTTACCGAATTACCGCCTTATTCGGATATGTTAATCACGCTTATACCTGATGATAAAAAAGCAAACATGAGCTTATATGCTTACCAGGATGGAACCACTAAAGATGTTTATCCGCCAGACGTTTCGAGCTGCGTAAGTTGTGAGGCCGACCATAAATGGGATTATCCGAAGAAAGGAAAAACGCAAGATCATACCCGTTCTGTAAAGCTTAATGCCATTCAAAATCCATATCGTGTAGTGATTGGTATTGCTGGTGCAGATGGATTAACCACAGGTACTTTTCAACTTAAGATTCAGGTGACGGGGAGGTAGTTTATTCACCTAATACCTCTTCAACACTGATTGGTGGTGGTGGAACTAGTTCTGGCTCTTCAATATAAAAGGCGTGTTGAAAAAAAACTTTATCGTCCAATGACATCCCAATTAGATTTCTTTCATCCTCTGAACTCTGGTTGTTATAGAGTTCGTAATATGATTTTCCAAAATTAGATTCTGACAGAAAATCTTTTGATAGATATAAACCTTTATTGTATTGGCTGAAGACTTTAAATAAATCTCTGAGAGGAGGTCGCGACCATTTGATAACCACATTTGCGTAATCTGCGATCTTAATTCTACCAAATACCTTTAACAATCGAATTTTATCATTGATTTGCTTTCTCCTAACTTTCAAAAATGATGTATCGGTTTGTGCATAACCTTGAATGTTCGAAAGGATTTTTTTTTCATTAATAAGAGCTTCCATGTTTAGCTCACGATACTGTACGAGATCATAGTTTAATAGACTCAAAAAATTAGCCGTGAAATAATGAAGACAGTTCTTCGATATTTCTCTCTGATCGATAATTTCCCCGCTCATCATTATCTCTGATTGCGAATTTTGATTAATGCTGAGAATTCTTCTTGTAAAGGCAGGAGGTGGTGGGATTTCTGGAAATTGAGCAGGAATATACCCCTTAAAGTACTTTCCTTCTTCCCCAAATATATATGCTTTAACAGGAATCTGATCTGATAAGAAAATTAAAAAATCATAAAATAGTTGTGACGTAATATTAGAATCAGCTATAATAACATAACTCCATGCCGAAATATCAATTTGATTTTCCGATAACAAATCCCAACTTGCAGAAAAATTCTGAATAATCTTCGCATTTTCTTCTGTTGGTTCAGCCACATAAGTTCTATCATCAAGCTTGTGTAAATCGGCTAAATCTTCTTTTAAATAAATGATGGCTTTAATGGTAGAATCGAACTCTAAAAATTGCGCTGGATACCCCCACTCCAAACTTGGTGGGTTTACATCATATTTCTTGGCAATATCACGGTAATGATTGGCAAAAGAAAAACTTGCCATACAGAGGATTAACCCCAGTAAAATGGATTTTGGGAATGCGATCATGCAATAGAAACAACAAAAATTGTACCTTAATTGACCAATGAAAAAATGGTGGACAAGATTAATTGAGGGAATAAACGATGATCCATCAAAAGGTCCTTATGATTATAATCCTGGAGTTAATCGACATCCAAAATTGGCCGTTATTGGTGTTATTTTCACTATTCTCGCCCTTATCATTATCGGACTCGTAATCTGGATTGACAATTATATCCGTTATAATTTTTGAATTTTCAATAAGAACATCTTGACTCCGGTCGATGAACAAGTCCTACTCTACCTCAGTATCGTTATCTACTTCTTGAGTTCCGTAATTCTTTTTCCGAAGCTCAAAACTCTTCCCTAGGTATACCTTACGTACCATTTCATCAGCCGCCAGCTCTTCAGCCGTTCCTTCTTTAAGAATCGACCCTTCAAACAGAAGATACGTTCTATCTGTAATGGACAATGTTTCTTGCACATTGTGATCGGTGATCAGAACCCCAATATTTCTGTCCTTTAATTGGGCAACAATGGTTTGAATATCTTCCACCGCAATTGGATCCACCCCAGCAAAAGGCTCATCCAATAGAATAAATTTAGGCTCAGTAGCTAAAGCACGTGCGATTTCTGTTCTTCGCTTCTCCCCTCCAGAAAGGCTTTGCCCTAGATTCTTACGCACATGTTGTAAACCAAATTCATCTAAAAGCTGCTCGAGCTTTTCTTTACGCTTGGTTTTATCTTTCTCCGTAAGTTCTAAAATGGTCATGATATTGTCCTCTACCGATAGCTTTCTAAAAACAGAAACCTCCTGCGGTAAATACCCAATCCCCATTTGAGCCCGCTTGTACATGGCTTTTGTGGTGATGTCCGTATCGTCTAAGAAAACTTTTCCTTCATTCGGACTTACCAAACCAACAATCATATAAAACGAAGTAGTTTTCCCAGCACCATTAGGGCCTAACAACCCTACAATCTCTCCTTGGTTTACCTCAACCGATACTCCTTTAACCACCTGACGGCCTTTATAGGATTTCTTGATATTGTCGGTTCTTAACTTCATTCGCTCTAAAAATCTGCCGTAAAAGTAAACTTAACTCCGAAATTATTAATCGGATCGCCGTATAAATCTACGTGGTCTCTGTACGATAAACGCCAAATTGCATCAACTCGTATAAACTTTAAAATATTTTCTAGTCCAACGCTTGCCTCATAGTACGGAGAAGTAAATGCGTGCGAATAAAAAGGCAATATCAACTCT
Source organism: Crocinitomicaceae bacterium (assembly GCA_022447665.1). Classification (GTDB taxonomy): domain Bacteria; phylum Bacteroidota; class Bacteroidia; order Flavobacteriales_D; family Crocinitomicaceae; genus JAKVAQ01. The sequence goes on along the minus strand of JAKVAQ010000022.1, from coordinate 17,095 downwards.
GAATTATGCTTGGTATTATATCGCCCCACAACGGCTTTAGCCCCGTATACCGTTCTCAATGCTAACTTGCGAATCAATGGAACTCTATCCCAGATTAGGCCTTGTAAATGATGCTCAAAATTAATTCCCACCCATTCATCAGAAATGAATTCATAATAGTTCATGAGATTGGGGGTATTCCCTTGTAAATAGAATGTTTCATTCCCTTGATGGATTTGAAGAAACGGATAGGGCACTGTTCCAAAAACTTTACCCGCATAAATGCTATACTGCAATCTTCCCCAGAAACCCAAACGTGGACGATGGTCAAGGACCAAATCTAACCGATGAAAATCGTATTCACTTCCTAATACTCCTCGAAATCCCCAGGTATGCGTTAAGGAAATAATCGGGTAAATAGAACCCAGTGAGAAACGATCAAACTGACCAGAAAGGAAACGCTCATCTTTCGTGTACATAATTTGATTGCGAATTTCAAATGAAGTTACGCTTCCAACATTCATGGTGTCTCCATCCGGATTAACCCGACGATAATCTGAAGAACCCAAAGGTAAAAAGCGCTTCCACTCCACTGCATTAAAGGTGCGCATGTCAAAATTCCAATCTTTTTCAAACGAAATAGATCCTAGGTTTACCATGGTTAATTTGTCCAGAGGTCCAGCCGTGAAAAGTGTTGTAAATGAATTTCCAATATCTCCTAGGGAGGATGAAAGACCCAATTGATCGATTCGTTTTCTGTAGGCAATCCGGAGCATTTCACGTGGATTGTTTTTGGTTTTATAACGAATAGAGCCGCCGTATTTCCACTCGCGATCGGCTGTGCCATAAATTAAGAATCCATTCAATTCCAAACGCTTGGAGAAACGATTAGAAGTTCTTGCCGAAAACATAAAGCGGTGCCCTTCAATTACATTTCTATTGTACAACGAGAAAGCGTTTCCTAACTCTACTGGTCCCCAACGCCAAAAACCTGTATAACCAGCGTACATTACATTCTCTAATAACTTGTAGCGGCGATTTTTCTTCAATGAATCAACCATGGTAATCACGTCCGCTTCTTCTTCGGTTAACTCATCATGACGATTCTCCTCCCAAAAAGCATCATCCATTAATTTGGCAGAGTCTTCCAGTACAATATCTGAAACGTAAAATTCAAAAGCTTTTAAATCATCAATCATATAATCTTTTCGACTTGAATGTTTATGAATTGTGACTCCCATTAGCGGACTCTTTTCCCAATTTTCAAAGGCGTCAAAATTTCCTTCAACATCATCTTGGACCAACATCCAAAGGGTATCGTTCATTAAGTCAAACTCTTGTTTAACAGAAAAATCAGTCACATAATTTAGGTTAACATCTTCCGGAATCGTGGCCACAATTCGTTTCAATGCATACGACTCTGTATCAATCCACATTTCACCATTAAACACTAAATCTCCTTTTCGTTTTTGCTTAAAAACGATATGGTAAAAAGCACGATCGTTAATGGTATCATTCTCCATTAAATAATACTTGTAAAAAAGCTTACCGCTTGATGCTATTGGACTCACGAACTCTTTATTAAATACCGCGATATAATTATCATAGGCGTTTACCATTTGGTACATATCACCAGTAAAGCGGTCCAACTGTAAGTTATCGATACCGGTTAATCGCGTGGCCTTTAACACCTCTTTACGCTGACTAGGACCACTTTTATAATAGAAGTCTGAAATGGACTCAGTAAGCATTACAGGAAGGTATTTCTCCCCATCCGTAGAGTCTACATAATCCATAATAAAATCCATTTTATTAAAGATCTTCCGATCCTCAAATTTCTCTGACATATTATTAATGTCGAACTGCATTTTAGAGTAAATCTCGCACTCGTAGGCGGTAAGGTTATCTGGATTGTTTTTATCTCGATTCTCATCAACTCCTCGCAATACCTTAAAGGCCGGGTTTTCTTTAGGATTAATTACGACTGTATTTAAATTCTTTGCCTTTGAATTTAGAACGATAGTTATGGTGTGTTGATCATCAAAATGTTCAATTCTCATCGCGTTGTAATAGCCAAGGCTTGAAATGTTTAGCGTATCAATAGGCAAGGCGCTATTAATCGTAAAATGACCCTCTGGATTGGCGATAGCATTAACGCCTTCTACATTTGTTCGAATTTTAGCGTAAGGAATAGGTGTGCGTGTGGTAGAGTCCACCACAACTCCAGTTATGGCAACCTGACTATGCAAAGCAAAACTGGAAGCCAGCAGCAATATAAGCAAGGTAATTCGACTCAAGGCGGTTAAGTTAGGTTAACGAATCTTGATAACGTTGTTTCTCAATTCGCTTAGCTATAAAGATACCTACTTCGTAGAGTCCGACAATGGGTAAGGTCACAACAAGTTGCGTAAAAATATCCGGTGGTGTAATTACCGCCGCCAGAATTAGAACTCCGACATAAGCATGTTTTCTGAACTTTTTAAGGAAAGCTGCAGTTACAATCCCGAGCTTTGAAAACATGTAAATAATGATAGGCAACAAGAAAAAGATCCCTGTTAAAAACACGGTATTGGTAATAGTTTTTAAGTAAGAATTGATGGTGATCGTATTGGAAATTGCATCTACCATTTTCCAATTTCCAAAGAATTGAACCGATAAGGGAGCAACAATCCAATAGCCAAAAGAAACACCAACAAAAAACAGAAGGGATACATAGAAAACGATTCCTTTCGCCATCTTTTTCTCACGGTCTTTTAATCCAGGCTTTACAAATGCCCAAATTTGATAAAAGATAAATGGGAAGGCCACGATTACTCCGCCCAATATGGACATCATCAAATTCGTGGTGAACTGCCCTGTTAGCTCAATACTTTGAAAATCAATGGCGATTTTATCTACACAAATATTAAAGGCCCAGCAGAAAAATCGGAAGATAGGAAAATCTGTTTCTGCCATATTCAAGAAGAGAACTTGCGTAAGGGTTTCAGTGAATATGAAAATAACAATCGCACATACTAAAATGGCAATCACCGCTTTCATTAATCGCCATCTCAATTCCTCAAGATGAGCTAAAAATGGCATTCTATCCCCTTGTTCTTCCATTGAAGCGCAAATTTAATGTTTTTTAATCGGGAGAACTAAATATTGATTGAACTTGAAAAAGGATTCGTTGATTTAATGGTGGTCCCGTAATTACGAGATCGAAGTCACAATACATTTAACTGGGCATTTGCGCCACCGCTACAGCTTCATGCGCACGCGGTCGACAGGTACTTCGATATACTCAGCATGTCACTCAATGTACTTTGTTTGCAATTAATTTGTAGGTTCAATCACCTTAACAGGAACTTCTACTTGACCGTTTAAGAATTTTACTTTTTTGATTTTAGCGGTGGTAAGCTTGGTCATAATTCTTAAGCGATCTCCGCTATCCTCGATCCATTCTTGCGCTTTGGTTTTGAGTGATTCAATCCACGCAAGTGCCATTTGCTTGGCTATAACACCAGTTAAATAGTCTATTCTATTAATTCGAGCATCTTTTTTATTGGCTTTTAGATATCCTTTTTCATAGCCTGAATAATCGAAAGGAAGCATTCCATTTCTCCAGAAAGTAACTTGAAGGTCTACATGCGCTCCATAGGTACCAAAGTATTCAATCACCGATGCTTTTGCCGTATTTTCCTTTTGGTAATTTGAAGGCATCATCGTTGAGTCTCTAAAATACTCCCCATTATTCCCGCCTAAAATTCCTCCTGCGTATGCGGAAATATTTAGTTCAACTCCTTTACGCATAAGCGCTTTAAACAATTCCATAGTTTGAATTGAATCGCTGTTGGTGAAAGTACCAGCGGCATCGTAATCCCGAATAACCTTTTTGTAGGCATGCTCCTGTTTCTTTGCCACATAGGCTTGACTCATGTGTACAAAGTTTTCCTCTACGGCAGTAGCAAAAACAGATTTTCCGAATGTAATATGTAAAACTTGAAAAGCTTCTGCACGCTGCGTTGGCGGGAAAGTAAAGTCTTGAGTTCGGTAATTAAAAGTAGCTCCGTCTTTGAATATGAACATATCATTTTCGCGTTCATACTCCATCACAGCATACCCCATATTCTTTTGCATTTTATCCAATAAAGTTTCGTACTTCACCAAAATAAAATAGGCTTCTTCCATCTCTTTCTTGAGCTTCTCCAGGATACGCTTCTCATTTTCAAGTAAGCTATTTAATTCTACCAACCTTTTTTGAGTTGCATTTCGCTGTTTATCGAGCTTTGTCATTGCTCCAGTTGGGTGACCTTGACCGTCTTGATCCGAATTCCCTAAGTTTTTCTTTTTGATTTTCTTTTTCTTCATCTTAGGCGGAGGATTCGGTTTACGTCGTAATTGGTCTAGCTTGTACTCTGTTTTTTTGATTTGAAGCAAGGTACCTTCGATCCTCTTTTCATATACATCTATCCAATGTTCATAACCGCGTTTCCCGTAAAGATTTTCTTTAAGTTCTGCGATATGAATATTCTCTAATTCCCACATTAATCGCCAGTAAGTCGCTCCTTCACCATAAGTGGAGTCTGGAGAAACTAGACGGTGTTCATTTTTTCCATATAAAATGTAGGAACGATCCCCTTTTTGAATAACCAAAGTTGTTTGACGTTCTGGATGATAACCTGCCACGTCAAAATGAAGCATTGTTTTCTCTGATGCACTCGTGGTTACCGTTCTATTTGTTACAGACTTAACCGATACGTAATCGATTTCAGATTTTTCCTGAGTGAGCACTTCTGTTTCGAAGTTAAATAAGGCAATATCATCCGGTAATGAACGATTGTAAGGGGTTTTAAAACCAGCTTCTATTTCACTCCAATTATCACCATCGCCGGTAGCCGAGAGAAAATTTCTAAACACTTCAGGTTCCACACCAAATACCTTCATTATCTCTCTTGTTCTTACCTCAACATACTTTTGTTGCGCGATCATAAGCGAGTTAAGAATTAGTGTTTGGTCACTCAATGAAAAGCTCGAATTTGCAATAGCCGCTTTTTTATCACCTATCGTTAAACTCGGCGAATAATAACCCTGCAAGGATTTTTCTAAAACGAACTCCCCTCCCGACAGTGTTCTCACAGCCGACTGCGGCACCTCTTCCAAAACATATTGGTTATAGACCTTAAGTTTATCTTTCAAGGTCTTATCCTCCATAGAGTTTGTATTTCTATAATGCAGGACTGCATCAAGCTCCCAAAGGGCAAACTTGCTGGCCAGATCACTTACTAACCCAACCGACTTTCTTGCCAACTGATCAGTATGAAATACTAATCGTTCAGGATAACGAACAATTTTCTTCTCAACATACTTGTAATCAGGCAAGGTATCATTGATATAGGGAATAGAATCCGTATATTCAAAAAGCGGAAAAATTTCTGCGTTTAGGTTCTCCGTTTTTCTTGAAATATGGTAGAAAAACGCTCTTTCTTTTCCGGTAAAATCTTCCCACGACTCTTGAGAAATCCCAAGAATTGGAAGTAGAAGTAGGACCAGAAAAAGATGCTTCATAGGTTAAGCTAAGGCTTTAGCTAAGGCATTGTCATAAATATCTTTCAACTCATTAACGAAGCCATAGTGTAAATCATCAACGACAACTTTTCCTTTGGTTACATGACCTAACAATGTGTAAGGTACTTTTTGTCTCATCATGAACTCTAGGAACTCATCTTCTTGATCTTCATTTACTGCCACTACTACTCTACTTTGAGCCTCACCGAATAAGAAAGCATCCTCTCTAATTTCAGCATCAGTAACTATATCAAACCCTAGATCATTGGCCATTGCCATTTCTAATAATGTGATGAATAAACCTCCATCCGCACAGTCATGCGCTGCATTAATATGACGATCGGCGATAAGACCTTTGATCGTTTCTTGAAGTTCAAATTCCTTCTCTAAATCAAAACTTGGTGCCGGTGATTTTTTAACTCCGTGGTAAGAAACTAGGTATTCTGAACTTGAGATGTCATCTTTAGATTCACCCACAATGAAAATCAAATCACCCTTCGATTTAAAATCAAGTGTCATGATTTTTGACTTGTCCGGAACAACCCCAATCATTCCGATTGTTGGCGTTGGAAATACTGGTTCTTCTTTACCATCAATAACGGATTGATTGTAGAAAGAAACGTTTCCACCTGTTACAGGAGTATTGAATTTTCTACATGCTTCACCCATTCCTGTTACCGCACCAACAAATTGCCAGTACGATTCTGGATTGTATGGATTTCCGAAGTTCAAACAGTTCGTTACTGCCGAAGGGATACCACCTGAACAAACAATATTTCGAGCTGCCTCAGAAACTGCAATTTGCGCTCCTAGCTGAGGATCAGCATGAACATAACGGCTATTACAATCAACTGTCATAGCGATAGCTTTGTTCGTTCCCTTAATATTTACAATTCCGGCATCCGAAGGACGATTGGTCGTCATAGTCTTCGTTCCTACCATTGAATCGTATTGTTCATATACCCAACGCTTCGATGCGATATTCGGATTTTTGATCAATGAAACGGCTACATCTACCAAATCTCTTGGTTCGGCAACATCATCAATTTTGAATTTCTTATACTCTTCGTAGTATGCTGGTTCTTTGTATTCTCTATCATAAACAGGTGCTCCTCCTCCAAGTACTAGAGACTCCGCTGGAACTGAAGCAACTTTTTCACCATTCATGTGATAGTTGATCCATCCTGTATCGGTAACGACACCTATTTCTTCAGCATGTAAATCCCATTTTTCAAAAATAGATTCTACTATACTTTCTTTTCCTTTTTCAACTACAACTAGCATACGCTCTTGCGACTCTGAAAGAAGAATTTCCCAGTCTTTCATGTTCTCTTGACGCGTAGGAACTTTACTTAAATCAATTTCCATCCCTACTTCACCCGCAGCACTCATTTCACACGTAGAACATGTGATACCAGCGGCACCCATATCTTGCATACCAACTACGGCATCTGTTTTCGCTAATTCTAGCGTCGCTTCAAGTAATAATTTTTCTTGGAATGGGTCACCTACCTGTACAGAAGGTAAATCATCAGCTGAATCCTCCGTAATATCTTTTGATGCGAAAGCCGCACCTGCAATTCCATCTTTACCAGTAGCAGAACCTACAATATAAACAGGATTTCCTGGTCCTGTTGCAGTAGCAGAAATCATATCACCTTCAAGAATACCTGCAGAGAAAGCATTCACCAGCGGATTCTGATTGTAAGACTCATCAAAGAAAACTTCTCCTCCAACAATCGGAACACCGAATGAGTTACCATAATCACCAATTCCTTTTACCACACCTTCTACTAACCATTTGGTTTTATCTCTAGCAATATCACCAAATCTTAATGAGTTTAGCTGTGCAATTGGACGCGCACCCATGGTAAAGATGTCACGGTTAATTCCACCAACTCCTGTTGCAGCGCCTTGATAAGGTTCAATTGCACTCGGGTGGTTATGTGATTCAATTTTAAATGCACACGCTAAACCGTCTCCTAAATCTACGAGACCTGCATTTTCTTCTCCTGCCTCTACTAACATATGTGGACCTTCTTTTGGAAGCGTTTTTAACCACTTAATTGAATTCTTGTAAGAGCAGTGCTCACTCCACATTACCGAGTAAATCGATACTTCAGTGAAGTTTGGAGTTCTCCCAAGGATTTCTTTGATTAAATCAAATTCTTCAGGTAATAAACCTAGTTCTACGGCTTGTTCAACGGTTGCCAACGTTTGGTTACTGGTTTCCATAAGTGCATTTAATGTTGCCACAAAATTAATCATATTAACCCTTTGAATGCGATTAGTTCTTAACGAGTAATAGGTATTTTTCAACAATGCCTACTTTTGAAAAAGAAAGCCAAACTAAATCTCTTGAGCATTTTCATTTTCATAATTCTTTTACTACTTGGTTCTTATGCCTTCTCAAGAGGTTCAAATTGGTTCAAATTGAGTAAAAAGAATATACTCATTGGATTGGGTTTAAAGAGCAGTTTTTCAGTGATTTTTGTGCTCATCTTCACTTATTTTTACGGGAATGGACATTTATCAGGTGATGCTCATGAATTTTTCAAAGATGGCGCTGTTCTGAATCAATTGGCAAAATCCCATCCAGGGGAATATTTGAAATTATTATTTGGCTTTGGAGAACTTGATCCCAATATTTTTCACGATTTATTAGAGCAAACTAATATTTGGACCACCAGCAATAATGGAGATTTAATTAATGATAATCGCCTAATCATTCGTATTAACTCCCTAATTCATTTTTTCTCATTCAACTCTCCATACGTTCACGCTTTGTGTTTTTCTTTCATTAGCTATTTTGGTCTCATACTGATCTATAAAAGCATTTCACATTTGGTACTACGAAAGGAGTTATTCTTTTATACTCTTGTCGCTTTTCCATCCGTAGCTTTTTGGGGATCTGGTATTAGTAAGGAAGCCATTTTGGTTCTTGCGTCGGGCGTATTTTTATTTGGACTCTTTAATTGGAAAAAGAAACCTATTCCTTATTCTTTACTGATACTCATAGGTGGACTGCTCTTAGGATGGAATAAGCCTTATGTGGGACTTGTACTTATGGCTACCAGTCTCATTTTTATACTACACAAAATTGATTACGCTAGAAAAAATGGTGTTTTAATTTTTGGAATATTATCGATTGGAGGATTTGTTTTTCTCTGCAATGCCCCCTCTGAAATTAATCTCGTTGAGAAAATATCTTACAAGCAAAAGGACCTTATTAATGTTGGGCGTGGGGGAATTTTTTTTGTCACTGACTCTTCTTTCTGTGCATTTGACTTCAAGTACTTTCAAAACTTTAGAATCGGCACAGATTCAATAAATGTGATTAAGGAAACACCCGGTGAATACAAGCTTTTTGGTCAAAGTGAATTCTACACATTCGAAATTCCATCAGGAGATAAGGCTTATGAAAAGTATTTGGTTCAACCTCCTAGTAATAGTTATTTTGAGCAAAAAAGAATTGACTATTCTTCCTTAAATCTAATCACGTCTATTCCATCAGCATTGAGTTCTGCACTAATTCGCCCTTTTCCCTGGGATAACGGTTCAGCGCTCAAACACCTCGCTTTTATGAGCAACTTAATATTGATTGGGGTGTTTATCTTAGCGTTGATAGAACGAAGAAGGCTAGGCATTGAGGAGAAATATAAGCTCTTTTACTTTTTGTATTCGGCCTTATTTGTAGCATTAATAATTGGATGGACCGTTCCTATTCATGGAGCTGTTGTCCGTTATAAAATGGGCGTTGACCTCTTATTAATTATCAGCATATTTATATTATGGAAAAGACCTTCAAAAGCTTCTTGACACTTCTCTTAACGCTAGTTTTACTGGGATGCTATCAAACTAAAACTGCCGATACAATTTTACATAATGGGAAGATTTATACCTGTGATAAAAACTTTAACATTTTCCCAGCAATGGCTATCAAGGATGGAAAAATCATTGATATTGGCGCTGAACGTGAGATTCTGAATGGATACAGCTGTGATAATGTCATAGACCTAGAAAAAAAACCGGTATACCCCGGATTCCATGATGGACATTGCCACTTCCTAGGTTATGCTCAGACAAAGAATCAGGTAGATCTAATTGGTGCGACTTCGTTTAATGAGGTCGTAGAGAGAATTAAAGCATTTCAAGAAGAAAGAAATACGAACTATATTACTGGAAGAGGCTGGGATCAAACCTTATGGAAAGACGCTACTTTCCCTAACAATACTGAACTCAATACATTATTCCCTGACATACCCGTGCTCATTAGAAGAGTTGATGGTCATGCAGCGCTTGCCAATGCTAAAGCACTTGAAATTGCAGGAATAACCACTGAAACCACTATTGAAGGAGGTTATATTGAAGTGATTGATGGAAGACTTACTGGTATTTTATTGGACAATGCTTTTGATACTGTAAGTCGCGCTATGCCAATAATGCCAGATTCTGAAAAAGAAGAATTACTTCAATTAGCACAAAAAGACTTTTACGAAGTAGGACTAACATCATTGAATGACGCCGGTTTAAGTCCAGAAGACAGAGCTCTATTTGTTGATTTGTACTCGAGTGAAGCACTCGAAATAAGAAACTACGCTATGCTATTTCCAGATGAAGAGAACTTAGATTGGGCTATGGAGAATGGAATTTTTAAAACAGGGAATTTACACATTCGCTCGTTTAAGATTCTTGCCGATGGAGCCCTCGGTTCTCGAGGCGCCTGCTTGCTAGAGCCTTATTCAGATGATACTGCCAACTCTGGTTTTCTGCTTCAAGAAGCCATTGAGATTAAAGAGATTTGTGAGCTCGCTTTGGAATTAGAGTACCAAGTAAATACGCACTGTATAGGAGATAAGGCGAATAGAACACTATTAGAAATTTATGCTGAAGTGTTAGAAGGTGTTTCAGATCATCGATGGAAAATTGAGCATGCTCAGGTGATTAATGAAGCTGATTTTGATTACTTCCTGAATTATGGAATTGTACCATCAGTGCAGCCTACTCATTGTACTTCTGATATGCGGTGGGCTGAAGATAGATTAGGGAAAGACAGGATAAAAGGAGCATATGCTTATAAGACTCTTTTAGAGAAGTATGGGAAGATAGTTTTAGGTACTGATTTTCCAGTGGAACACATTAACCCGATCTATACTTTTTATGCGGCAGTTTTTAGAAAAGATCATGAAGGTCATCCAAAAGAAGGGTTTTATTCTTCAGAAGCCCTGACTAGAGAAGAAGCTCTACTAGGAATGACTATATGGCCCGCATTTTCGAACTTTGAGCACCACGAGAAAGGCTCATTAGAAAAAGGGAAATATGCCGATTTTGTAATTCTATCACAAGATATTATGGAAGTAAGCGAAGAAGAGGTTCTAAATAGTTTCGTGGTTCAAACTTACCTTGAAGGGAATTTAAAATATGATGCGTATAGCTTAGAGTAATTATTTCTATTCTCAACCGACAAGAGTATAATTATTAACTTTAATTCCAAACACACAACATGAAGTATTTTGACGAAGACTTTCTTAATTTTTTCATTGAACTCGCAGGGAATAACCATAAGGATTGGTTTGATGTAAATAGAAAACGTTACGAAACTTCAGTGAAAAAGCCTTTTGAAGACTTCGTGAATGCTTTGATAGAGCGAATTCAAAAACACGATAAGTCAATCCAGATTACGCATAAGGATGCCATCTTTAGAATTAATCGAGATATTCGATTTTCAAAGGACAAAAGTCCTTATAAAATAAATCGCTCAGCTATTATTTCGCCAAACGGTAAAAAAGACAAAGCCTTCCCTGGTTTATACATCGAAACGAACCCAGAACATTTTAGAGTCTATGGCGGAGTCTACCAGCCAGACAAAGACCAACTTTATAATATTCGTGAACAACTTGCGAAGCATCAGAAAAAAGTGGAAAAGCTACTTTCTGATGAAGACTTCAAAGACTTGTATGGAGAAATGAGAGGTGAGAAAAATAAGATTGTAAGAGATTTTAAGGAAGAGGCTGAGAAGTTTGATTTGATTTACAACAAACAATTCTACTGGTTTGCGCAATTTGATCCGGAGATAGTTTTGGATTCAAATTTGATGGATACTTTAGAAAAAGCCTATTTAGCTCAAAAACCTGTAATGGATTTCTTTGCTAAGGCTATGTAGCCAATGAGAATTTCAATTCTATTTTTTCTTTTACTCTCCATTCATTCTTGGTCACAGCAATTTGATCCCAGTAGATTTACCGATTGGTCGCTTGCAGGAATGCAGGGAAAGAGAATGTTTCCAACCAATGAGATTAACTTTCTTGAGGTAGGTGGATTGAATGATGGAAAACCTGGTAATGACGAGATTATAAAGAAAGTGCTAAAAGAATGTAAAGAAGAGCCTTTGGTTATATATTTTCCTGAGGGGACCTACTACTTTCAGAAGCCGATTACATTACCTTCTAATACCGTTTTGAAAGGGGCGGATGCTGAAAAATCAAGATTTAAATTCAACTTAAATGGTAGCTCGCATTGTATTCAAACTGTTGGAAAACAAACGAAAGACACTTTACTGATCACCGAATCAATTAAAAAAGGAGATGAATTTATTGAGGTGACTCCTAATTCGAAAATAGAAGCAGGAAACTGGATTAGAATTATTGACAATGACCACGATAAAGTTTATTCATCTTGGGCTAGAGGGAAGACCGGACAGATTGTTCAAGTAGAATCCCTTGAAGGAACAAGGATTAAACTCAAAAGTCCTACAAGGCGCGATTATCTATTAGAAAATAATCCAAAGGTAGTTTTACTCGATATGAATGAAAATGTAGGTATAGAATCCATGACCATTACAAGGGAGGATCCAACCAAGACTCAAACTGATAATATTCACTTTAGATTTACAGTAAATTCATGGGTTAAGGATGTGAAAAGCTATTCGTGCAATTATGCCCATGTTCGGCTTGAATTTGCCAATAATTGTGAGATTATAGACTCTTTCTTCAAGGATGGGCATAGCTATGGTTCTGGCGGTAAAGCTTATGGTATAGCTTGCCAGTTTGCCTCCGGTGAATGTTTAATTCAAGGAAACACATTTGAGCATTTGAGGCATTCTATGCTATTACAAGCCGGTGCTAACGGAAACGTATTTTCTAATAATACGTCTTCAAATCCGTATTGGGAAGATGTTCGCTTGCCTTCTGGTTCTGCAGGAGAAATTACATTACATGGTAATTATGTTTACTGTAATTTATTAGACAATAATAGATGTGGTAACATAATAATAGATGCCTCACATGGTTTAAACGGACCTTATAACACCTTTATTCGGAACTATGTTGATGGGTATGGAATCATTATCACCTCCAAAAAAAGCGCTACAAGTCAAAACTTCATTGGAAACGAAATTGTAAAGTCGAAATTCTTACGTGGGAAGTATAAAATTAAAGGAGAAAACCATTTTGAATATGGGAATAAAGTAAGAGGAAAAAACAAACCCAAGGGTACTTCAATAGATGGTTTTGATTGGAGTCTAATTCATCAATAAGCAACCCATTGAAAACGGTTTTGACTCAAAGGTAAAAGTTCATTGTTCATTTTCCTTCCTCTAAAAAACAGCATCGAATTTTCCGAGTTGGATGTAAGAACAAGAACATCACCTTCTCGAATATACTTCAATTCATTTACTTCTTGACCCTTACGTAATTGAATAAAATCAGCATTAATTTTCATCTCATAATCCTCCATGAAATCGTTATAGTATTCAACGATTAAATACCCTTTAGAATGAAGATGAATGTATTTTGGTACTTGCTTAAAATCTTCTCCATAAACTTCTACTAAATAGGTACCCGCTAGTTCTTCCAAATAAATATTTTCTGACTTCAACGTAAAAGGACCTATAACTTCAACAAGAAGTAAAAAGATGAGTAACACCTTAATTCCAGAATACCACTTATAGTCCTTTATAACTCTTGGCTTAAGTGACATACGGGTAAATTGATTCGGAGAAATAATCAGCCGTTTGATGAGTACTAAAAACGGAAATGAGATATAAATACTCATGAAGAGAAGAACAGAACTTAAAAGTTTTACATCCACATTAAAACCGATATTTATCGCCAATACGTTTGTAAAAGCGAGCATTGCTATAAATCCTGCGAAGGCTCTTGTTCTTCGAAATAAGAGTAATATTCCAGGAATAATCTCCACTAAACCTGAAAAAATACTGTAGACTGGACTTGAACCCATACTTGACCAATAAAGGAGACTTTTATCCATCTGCCCTACTCTAGTGTGCAGGATATTAGGTTCTGGAAAATAAAACTGATTCAATAAAAGCTTATCGAATCCATACTTAATTAGAATAAAGGCCAAAAAGTAGGCTACCGTTGCATAATGCCAATTATATACCTTACTTAATTTAATTCTACGAAAGAAAATCAAAGTAATGCTAGCGGCAAATACCGAAATTAACCCTAACCAAATCCACATACCAGCGCTGTCTGATTCTATACCTAAATAGCGCATATCAGGTTGTATAGTAGCGAGAATTCCTTCGCAAATAGGGTTAAATAATGCCTTTAGTAAATCGCTCCAAAAACTGATTAAAAAATATGGAAAAGGCAGAAAGAAAATGAATCCTAAGGACGCGAATATTCCCCAAGTGCTAAAATATTTCATTTCTCTCTAGACCAATTTTGATTGACGATAGTTTAAGAAAACGAAAAACAAAAACGAAAAAGCAAAGAGCACTCCAACAGTCCATCTAAAAAATAGACCTCCATCCGCGTCCGAAGGAAACCCAACAGGTATTATTTCATTCTTTTTATACTTCTGTCTTGATATGATAGACTCCTTAGGTTTTACTAAAGTATCGACATACATTGTGTCACGTATATCTACATTAAAATCGAAAGGTTTTTCCTTTGGAGCTACATCGAATATTTCTTTCTTCTGAAGAGGAACTAGCGTATCGTCTGAACCCGCAGAATCGTAATCTAAATTATGCTGAACTTCAACTGAGCTTTCTTGAATTCCAGTAGTAGTATTAATAGCCCCGCATTTTCTTGATGATTCAAATCCCACAAATTTCGTATCATCTCCCCGGTAATAATACTTCATGCTATCTACATCAATATTTTCATCTAAAAGCAAGGGATGGTTAATCATTGTATCTTTTTGAACATGCCAATCTCCTCCAATAGAAGAAACTTGTACAAGCGTGGTATCATTTATAAATATCAAAGAATCAATAGTCATTGGAGGTAAACCAAATGAGTCACCACCTTGAATTTCAAACGCATCTAATGAACCACTATGACTTAAGTAGGCAATTCTCTTGGTTTGGGAAAAAGAAGTTAAAACTCCGCCTAGCAATAAAAATGTAAAAACTGATTTCATGTCCTTGATTTTGGACTAGTACATCAGTTGGAAAGAAAGGTTCATTTTTTATGCGACGCTCTTTTTTACCTTATAGAAATGAATGGAAGTAATAATGATCAAAACATTTCCAAGACCTAGTAAACCGTACCCTCTCATAACCTTACTAAAATCTCCCATGAGGTCTCCCCAATCTCCACCATAGAGGAAACATGCAAAAACAAAGAACAGCTTAAAAAAGATGGAGTTTGATTTTGAAAATTTTAAGAGAGAGTACACTATTAATGGCAAAGCCAATACAAAGTGTTCCGTATCGGTAACAGATAAAGAGGGAATTAATGCTAACACAACGAAAAACTCATACATGAAAAGTCTTTCTTTTTCAATTTTCCCATCTGCCTTGCCAAAAAACCTGAAGTGAGTAATAAGTGAAACTACACCGGCCAACAAAACAGAAGCAAGGGCAATTAGATTTGCTGAATCACCTCCTCGAAATGTATTGTAGATTTTTACCGGGTAGAAATAAATGGTATTCACTGAACCTTCTAGATTTTCACTATGTCCTAGCATCGTTCCGCCCCACTCACCTAGCATCGAAAAATTACCGTCTACACCTAACCAAAGAACAGGCAACAAAAGTCCTACCACCAAGACCCCAAAAGCTGTAAAAAGCACTTTCCATTTTTGCCAAAGGGCTAGTAGTAAAAGAATAATCACAAAATGTGGTTTGAATAATACGATGATACCGATAAGCACTGCGGATAGGTAAATTCCACCTTTTTGATATGAATAATAGGCTGTAAAAGCCAATATGAGAAGTATTATATTAATATTTCCCAAGTGGAGCTCCCTATGGCAATGACTTGCAATAATTAAGAAGTTAAATAATAGAAAAGTCCAATAGCGTTTTCCGGATTGATCATGTAGACCAAGTAATGAATTTATTCGGCTAGGAATGTAGAAAACGGACAATAAGTAGCAACCCGATAGGATGAAGTAAAATATAATAGCCGCTGTTTCAAAAGACAATAAATTAAATGGGATAAATGGCAACAAAGCAATAGGGGCATATTTATAAAACCCTGATGATAAACCAAAAGCTTCACCATAAATAGTTTCACCGTTCAGCAGGGCGCCTGCCGCATCATAATAAACTCTAAAATCATTGAGCCAAAATCTTCCGTTAACGTATTCAGAAAGAAATACTACGAGAAAGAAAAGACACAAAATTATAAAGAGTGTTCTTTCTCCAGTAGTAGCGCTGCTCCAGAAACGCTTCATTTCCTAGGCGTGAACAGAATTAATCAAACCAACTGTACCGTGAAGCACAATAAAGAGTTGATTAATTGTAGTATCATCAAGACTTACGCCATTCTCATCTTCTTGGGTTAAATCTTCTGCTAGGAATTGCTGAAGAACTGGTTGACTTACTAATTCGAATAAGGCTTCTTCACTTTCTTTCTTAAACGCCTCATCTAAAGCTATTAAAAAGGGTTCTTGAAAGTTGTCTATATCTTCTACAGAAATCTCTTTTAACTCTATCGCTGCTTCTTCTATTGACTTCATAATAATAGCGAAATAGTACAGAGAATAATTAGCCAAGGTTTCATTTTGAAATTCCTCGCCGGCTTGCAATACATAGCCAATTAAGTTAGGTTGGCCAATAGCGTACTTTTCAATGAACTTGTCCAGTCCTTCATCATCTAATCCGTGAATATGATTAACTGCATTTACGAGGTTCTCTTGACTAATTTGTTTCATGCGGACAAAAGTACAAGAAAAACAAAAAGGGCTATCGGAAACCGTAACCCTTTTTGCAAACCAAAACAAAGAAAATCATTCCTATTAACTAGGTTAAGTCAGAATGTTGGGTACCACCCCAAAGTTTAATAGAGTAATGTAGTTTTTTTCATTTCAACTCTATAAACGTTTCTTCTTAGAACGAAGGACAAGAGATCGTTCTAAATTTCTTAACTGGCTTTTTACAGCTAAAGTTTAAGCCAAGTGAAAGTTCGTGTGATCCACCACTAGCATTTGTAAGTGGTGAAATCGTAATATCATAACTATAACCGAATCTGAATGTACCTGCGTCAATTCCAACGGTTAAGATAAATGCATCTCTTGCTCTCCACCATGCACCCGCTGTAAAGGCACCATATTTAATATACGTACCTAAGTTTAATTGCATGAATCCATCTTG
>JAKVAQ010000021.1:86722-110720 GCA_022447665.1 Crocinitomicaceae bacterium | reverse complement strand
GAAAGCCATGAATGGTGGTGGTTTAGAAACAGTTCTTACAGCTACACATAAGTATAACGCATCAATGCTAGTAAAAAGTACTTTAGAAGAATTTGGAACCAAGTACAATATTGAATATGAATATGATGATAATGGTGTTTTAGTTAAAAAAATTGAGGAGCCTAGTTCAAAAGATGAGAAGACAACGACAACCACTTATAAGTACGAAAAAGGAAAAGTGGTTGAAGAGCAAGAATTTGAAGGAAAGAGTAAATCTGCTGCTAACTCTACTAAATACGAGTACAACGATTTAGGAGAAGTAGTTAAGTTGTCGCATTATAGAGACGGGGAGATTCATAGTGAGATTGACTATGTATATTTGAAGTAATCCAAACCAATAGTATTGGAAAAGCGTGTTCTTAATTGAATGCGCTTTTTTTGTTTGATATTGTTTTTTAGGCTCGCAGCTGTGAGAGGTCAGCAATATGAATATGAGGCAAGTTTCAATTTTGGTCAATATGGGAAATGGAATAATTATACATATGATAACTCCAGCCTTTTCTATAAAGTAGGTTATAAAGCTTTTGAGTTTTCTTTTGGTATGAATAGAGTTTCAAAAAATTCAACTTTCATAAATTCTATTGATTTAAAGTACTCTTTTACAACAGATGGTTACCATTACTTAGTAATTCCGTTTAAAACTGGTTTAGTATTGGGCGGTGAAAAAGTTGAGTTTGTACCAAATATTGGTGTTTATAACACTACACCTCTCACTAATCGTATAAATGAGTTAGGGTTGTATTGGGAGGGAACGAAAAGGTATTTTATACTCGGATTACTTTTTTCTAGTGAGCTTAGATTAAGATTGAAAAATAGAAGCTCGCTTTCACTTGAATTAGAATATAGACGAGATTTAACGAGCTCTTATACTGAAAGACAAGGGTCTTCCGGAGGTTGTTGTTTTCCTCAAAAAGTAAGAACCAAAATGACCAATATCGGTATCAATTATGTCTTCAACTTTTAATCCCTACCAAGGATTGAAGCGGCAGCTCCCCAATCAATTATGTTGGGGACTACAGCGGAAAGCCTGGCCCGACGATAGGAGGGGGGAGCCTAAGAATCACTCGCAACATTCACCTTCAACCCAGTGCTGAACGCCATTGGCTCCGGCTACACAAGCATTACTATAAGTTACATCATCGCAACCACACACCGGATCGTATTCCATGGTACACATTATAGTAGAATCGATTTCACTTTCTACAATACAGGTTCCTGAAAACTCGTATTCACAGTCTTTTTTTATGCTTGTTTGAATACACGAGGTACTGAAAACTGTTATAAATAAAGGAATTAGGAGTCGCATATGTTTTAATACGTGACTGATTTAAAAGAGGTTGGGCATACTATTTTACCTCTTCAATTCCCTTAGGTGAAATGATAATCATACGAGACTTATACAAAGCACCAATGGCCTTTTTAAAGGCTTTTTTACTTAAACCAAATTCATCGGCAATATCGTCAGGGTCGCTCTTGTCATTATACGGCATAAAGCCTCCGTTTTCTTGAAGAATAGTGAATACACGCTCCGTATTTTGATCAATGAAATTACGGTAACCTTGTGGCTGTAAGGAGAGGTCAATTTTTTTATCGTCTCTTATTTTCTTAATGTATCCGGTTACTTCTTCACCCACCCGCAAATCCTGGTAAATATCAGAATCATATAATAATCCTTCATGTGCATGATTAATAATGGCCATGAATCCTAACTCCGTCTCACGGCTAATTAATAACTCCACTTTTTCACCTAACTCAACGCCTATATTCTCATTCGATATATGACGGTCAGTTTTATTGGTAGCATAAAGTCTATCGGTTTCCTTATCAATTAGCATCTTTACGACATACCAACGGTCTTCTTCCATTTTCTGGCGTTGCTCACTAAATGGAACAAGCAATTCTTTCTCCATTCCCCAATCTAAGAAGGCGCCAATTTTAGACACTGAACTTACCTTTAAAAAAGCAAACTGATTTAAGAAAATCTTAGGTTCTATATCGGTAGCTACTTTCCGCTCTTCATGGTCACGATAAACAAAGACTTTAAGTTTATCGCCAAGTTCGTACTTGTCCGGACAATATTTATTAGGCAATAACACGTCATTCCCTTCTTCATCACCAAGATAAAGCCCCACACTGGTGGATCTTAAAATCTCTAATTCATTGTATTTACCGACTTCAATCATTGCCTAATTTTCTACAAAAATAGACATGCGCGTGGAATGAAGACGCTAATCCATCAATTTGTTTATTTTTACCGGGCTAAAACTTAAGGCCATACCTCTTATTATCAGTACAATTTTGTTCGTTCAAAGTTGTGGAGGGGAAAAACCTGGAGAAAGGGTCTTGGAAGAAAATGAAGCCCTTTTATCAACACGGATTCCAGACACCACTTTTATGGATACTCTGGAAGTTGGGGTTTTGATTTCTTTTAAACCAGCAAAAGAACATCCTTATACTGCCAGAGAAATGAATGTAGTGGATGAAGATTTTTTCGCCTACCAAACTCCAAATAAGTTTCCTTTAGAGGTGAAGGCCGTTAACGAAGAACCTTTACCAATTGACACTATTTATGATGTTTATCCTGATACGATAAAAGCAGAACCTTTTGTTTCTTACATTACATATCCTGAGTTAGTGCCGGCGGATGAAATGCAAAAGAGCCAAACGGCTTCTGAAAGCATCATGTATCTTGGTTTAGATCAAGGATTGCCTAGTTCCAGTGTTAATAAAGTAGTTGAAGATAGGTATGGAGTTATGGATGGCGACTCCTGGAGGGCTATGTCGTTAAGATGGGAACTTTTTTCAAACCTTTACAACAGAGCATGGTCTTTTAGATAATTTTATATACGATATTTTCATTGATAGTAAGGAAAGGTTGTGGATCGGTTCATCGTTAGGAATGTCTATTTTTGACGGACATAAGTTACTCTCTTTTACCAAGCAAAATGGTTTAGTAGGAGGGGGTATTTGTCATAGTATTATTGAACGTCCAAATGGAGATTTTTGGTTTGGTGACTTTGAAGGTTCAATTGTAAAATATGATGGCGACTTTTTATATCATTACACTGCTTAGAATTCAGGTTTTTATAATAACAGTCATGAAATATTGACTTTTGATTATAAGGATCGCCTTTTGGTTTCAAATATCTTCACTGGTTGCAATGTTCTTGATGGTACAACGGTTTATGCCCATAAGGACAATCCGTACTTTGGTTCATCAATGATAGCAAATCCTCCCCCTTGGTCCCCCTCCAAAGGGGGAAACAAAAAACTGCTCGCGAAGGACCGATCGCCGTCTGCTTAAGACGGGAGAAGTTAGGCCGTAAATGATTTTAAGTCTGCAACTTTTGGCCATCGAGCGGAGTCGAGATGTCCAGGAATTAGCAAGAATAGATCCTCGACTCCGCTCGGACGCAGGCTTTCTTGTCTATAGTTAATTGTCACTTATCGCCGGCATTTCAATATTTCGGCGAGCTCAATACATCGTAGGCTGAATGACCTAGATTTTCAAAAATATACTCGCGAAGAACCGAATCTCGACCGGGAAGGTCGAAATGACTGTCTGCTTGATAGGAGTAGGGGTGTAGCTAGATGGTGCCTGAGCTTGTGGAAGGCATAATGCGAAGTGAAATTGTTCAAATTTTACCGGCATTTCGACAGGCTCAATGACCTACAACCTATAAAAAAAGGTGGCCGAAACCACCTCTCTGTTTAACAACTCCGCCTGCTTATTTATGATCGCTTACTTTCAGGCAGATATCTTTATTTCGATGGATTATTTTCTTTCTTTTCAAGTTTTTTAGAATCTCGTTCCTTCTTTTTCAGTTCTTTAAAAGCCTTTAATTCTTCTGCGGTAAGGAAACCGTCTGAATTGGTGTCGATTTCCGAAAATTCATCATATACGTTCTTATTCTTGTGCTTATCGGCTTTTTCTAGCTTCTTGTTATGATGTGCCTCTGCCTCGTCTTTAGAAACTGTTCCATCTTCATTGGTGTCTAGCTTTTTCACCACCTTCTCACCACTAGGTTTTTTACGTTCGGGATTTTTAGGTTCCGGCATGTTTGCTATGTCTGCATTCAATTCGGCTACACTTAGCTCTCCATTTCCGTCTGTATCTACTTCATCAAAGCGGGTGAATAAGCTTCTTTCAATGAATTTCTCTTTACGTTTTTCTAGTCGTTCTAATTGATGCTCCTTAGCAGCCAAAGCTTCGTCTTTATTCATTTTAGAATCACCGTCTTCATCAAACTTTTTAATAAAGTTCTCTGGAGATGGTTTTCTTGCCGCAATGTCATCTTTTAGTTCTTGCAATGAAATTCCTCCGTCGCTATTTTTATCGATTGTTGCGAAATTCTCGTAAATCGACTTTCCCGGTTTCATCTCTTTCCCTTTTTCGGCCATTTTTTCAGACCTTTTGTCGTGCATGTCTTTAGCTTCTGATTTTGAAATACTTCCATTCTCATCAGTATCAAATTTGTTAAATATCTTTTCGGCCTTTGGTCCCTTATCTTTATGATGATGTCCTTCTGGTCCTTCTTGTCCAAAGCTTGTTGCCCCTATCACTACTAGTGCCAAAACAAAACTTGTTATCACTATTACATTTCTCATTTTTTCTAATTTTTAATTTCCTTAACTAATTATTTCCAAGCTTGATTTACTTCTAAGACTTCTCTCTTTTTAAAAGGTTTAATTCATCCTTAAAAATAAATTATGCCGTTCTGTCATAAAATCAGGAATGGCGTGATATTAGACGTGATCTTTTTCATGAGTGATAAAAGGAAAACTGTATCGTTTAAATGGGCACTAAGTGAATACGTTTGGCCTAGAAGGAAAATGTTGAGCTTAGGTTTGTTTTTAATCTTAATACGCAGCGGTGCGGGCTTAGTAGCACCTTATGCCAGCCGTTATTTATTTGATGATATCGTGCCCAATAAAGACATGGATATGTTGTGGGTGTTCTTGTTTGTAGTGGCAGGTTCGATTTTGGTCAGTGCGGTTACCAGTTTTGCATTGACTCGATTGTTGAGTGTTCAGGCTCAACACATGATCTCGCAAATGAGGGCTCAGGTTCAAAAAAAATTAATGAAATTGAAAATCGGATTTTTTGATGAGCATAAATCAGGGTCTTTAGTCTCTAGGGTAATGACGGATGTTGAAGGAGTAAGGAATCTCGTAGGTACAGGATTCGTGCAGTTGATTGGTGGGATAATTACCTCAATTACCGCTATTTTCTTGTTGGTAGATATTAATCCTGTAATGACAGTTTCTGTGCTTGTACCAATGATTTTATTTGGTATAATTATGTTGAAAGCATTCGGTTACGTTAGACCAATATTCAGAAATCGTGGAAAAATAAATGCTGAGGTAACGGGACGTTTAACAGAGACTCTGAATGGGGTTCGCGTAATAAAAGCATTCAATGCCGAAGAGCAAGAAAATAAGACCTTTGAAAAAGGAGTTGATCGCTTGTATCAGAACGTAAAGAAGAGTTTGACTGCTACTGCTGTAATTAGCAGTTCATCTACTTTTTTGATCGGTTTAGCTACCACGATTATTTCTGGAATTGGAGGGTACTTAATGATGGGAGGTACAATTTCACCAGGTGAATTTTTATCATTTACCTTATTACTGGGTGTGATGGTTGCACCATTGGTGCAAATGGGTAATATTGGTTCTCAGTTAACAGAGGCAATGGCTGGTTTAGATAGAACGCAGGAACTAATGAATATGCCAGAGGAAGATGATCCTGACAAGCGCTTTATTTTCCTAAAAGAAATTACAGGGGATATTAAATTCGAAAA
Source organism: Crocinitomicaceae bacterium (assembly GCA_022447665.1). Taxonomy (GTDB): domain Bacteria; phylum Bacteroidota; class Bacteroidia; order Flavobacteriales_D; family Crocinitomicaceae; genus JAKVAQ01. The sequence continues at coordinate 104,880 of JAKVAQ010000021.1, read as the reverse complement.
TGTTTCCTTCAGTTACAATGAGGACAAGGAAGTTATTCATGAAATTTCTTTTGATGCTCCTCGCGGAAGTGTTACTGCTTTAGTAGGATCTTCAGGTTCAGGTAAGTCAACCATTGCTGGTTTGGCTGCTACATTCCTTACACCTGACTCTGGTCAAGTAACCATAGATGGAAAGGATTTAACTAAAATTAATTTGGGTAGTTACAGAAAGAACTTGGGTGTGGTTTTACAGGATGATTTCTTGTTTGAGGGAACTATTCGAGAGAATATAATGTTCGCAAGAGCAGAGGCTACAGAAGAAGATCTTGAAAATGCGGTGAAGGGAGCTTATGTTGATGAATTCACTGATCGTTTTGAGGATGGTTTAGATACCTTAATTGGTGAGCGTGGGGTAAAGCTATCAGGTGGACAAAGACAACGATTATCGATTGCAAGAGCACTTTTGGCTAATCCGAAGATTATAATTCTTGATGAGGCAACTTCAAATCTCGATACAGAAAGTGAATCATACATTCAGAAGAGTTTGGGTAAATTAATGAAGGATAGAACAACCTTTGTAATTGCCCATAGGTTAAGTACCATTCAAAAGGCAGATCAAATTCTTGTAATCGAAGAAGGAAGAATAGTGGAGCAAGGAAAGCATCAAGAATTGCTGGACAAACAAGGACGTTATCACGACTTGTATACGTATCAGAGTAGAATTTAGGCGAGTTCCATCACGCGTTCAATTTCACGCGTATAATCGTGTTGTAGATCTTCGTGTAAGTATTTGATTTTTTTGCCTGCAATTTCCAATTGCTTATCAAATATATTCATCATGGTATGGCTAGATTTGATACGCGGTGAATAGTTGATCAAGCACTCACAAAAGTGCACGAGAAGCTCCACCTCAGTTTCCTTTTTGCCCGAATAGCGAATATGCTTTTTTAAATTGCGGAGAATCTTCCTAACGGCCTTCTTGATAGTATAAAAAGAGTAGTTGTTGATTTCTGCGAATTGTTCAACGACCTCTTCTTTTACAATGGCTACGTATTCAAATTCATTATCAGCCTCAAAGAGTAAGTAGGTCAGTAGTTCTTTATTTTCCTTCTTAAATTTTGATAGTCTTAAAACCAGTTCAGTGAGCTCCTTAGGAGATTTATGCTTTAATTCGTCTTTGAGTTGCTTAACAGAAGCTGCTTTCATGGAAGGTCAATACGTTGAGTTTAGATTTAGTTTACACCTGGGTTTTTAGGAAAATGAGCGAAGGCTTTATACTTTCCTCCTTGCAGCCCCATGTATTTTCGCCAGAGATTATTTTTATCCACATTCATAATTTCTTTGGCATCATCAATTTCAGTTACGAGCCATGAGTTTTGTTTTAGCTCCCCTTCGAGTTGTTTCGCAACCCACCCTGAGTAGCCTAAGAAAAATCTAACCTCATTTCTTTTAACCAAACCAAGTTCCATTTGTTTTTGAAGTTGCTCAAATTCGCCACCAATATATATTCCTTTCGCAACCTCTATACTACCGTCGAGTTTATCACCTAAGGTATGGATGTAGTATAAATTCTTATTACTCACCGGTCCGCCAATTGAAATTCGGGTATCAAACTCGGGCAATACTTCCAATTGGTTTAATTCAATCTCAGAATAATTGTTGAGTACAAAACCGAAAGAACCTTCTTCATTATGCTCGCAAAGAAGTACCACAGCCTGGCTAAAGAACTCACCATTTTCAAAGGGTTCGGTGATTAACAGACGTCCTTTTTTGGGTTTAAGTTTATTATAAACTTTAAGATCAATCATTCCTAACAAATATAGGTATTTCGTAAAATTTATTGGGGTCGAATAATAACTGCTTAGATTTTCGCAACTTTGCAATCCAAATGGCCGATACAACTATAAAAAATAAGCGCGCAAGATTTGAATACGAGTTCTTAGATGATTTCGTAGCTGGAATTGCTTTGACAGGGACCGAGGTGAAATCTATTCGTGATGGAAAGGCCAATATTCAAGACTCGTATTGTGTTTTCGTGAAGGATGAATTATTTGTCCGCAACATGTATATCGCTGAATATGAAAATGGGACGTATAACAATCACAATCCAAAACGTGATCGTAAGCTCTTGTTGAACAGGCAGGAATTAAGAAAGCTTCAAAAGAAATTGAAGGATGTTGGTTTAACCATCGTACCATCGCTAATGTTTTTTAATGAAAAGAATAGAGCAAAGCTCAAGATTCATCTAGCAAAAGGAAAAAAGCTTCATGACAAACGTTCTGATTTAAAAGATAAAGCGGTCAAAAGGGATATGGATCGCGCTATGAAGCGCTAAAATGGTCTCTAAGTGCCATGCTGATTATATCGAACTGTATGTCGAAGTGATTATCTCAAAACTCCGGGATTTGCGCCACCGCCATAGCTTCTAGCGCACGCGGTCGACGGGCTCAATCGCCTATTTTTTTTCAATTGTTCTTGAAATAACTTCCCAGATAATTTCGGCCGATTTATTCCACGAGAAGTTTTTGGCTTGTTCCAGCCCTTTTTTACTTAACTCCACTCTTAAAGCCGCATTGGAATCAAGTTTTTCTAAGCCTTTGCTTATCTCGTGAACGTTGAAGGGATCGCAATAAACTGCGGCTTCTCCAGCAACTTCTGGCAAAGCTGTTCTATTACCAGAAAGTATTGGCGTGCCGCATTGCATAGCCTCAACAAGGGGAATTCCAAACCCCTCGAAGTACGATACAAATGCCAAAGCTTTAGCCGAAGCGGTAATTTTTGCAAGGACCTCCAAATCCAAGTGTCCCGTAAAATGAATATCATCCTTATTATTTAAGGCATTCAGCTCATTTTCAAACGCAACATTCTTCCATAACTTTTCACCAACGATTAGTAATTGGGTTTCAGAACCAGTTCTTGATTTAAATTCATCAAAGGCCTTAAGAAGTCGCTTTAGATTTTTACGTGCATGCAATGCTCCAACAAATAAAAAGTACTCCTTTCCTTTCGTGTACTCATCCTTTATTGTTGTTCTAACAGCGGCCTCGACAGGTTTAAACATTTCACTCGCCCCGTTATGTGCCACCGTAATTTTAGAAGAATCAATGCCGTAAGTTTCTTCTATATCTTGTTTTGAATAGGCAGAAACGGTAACTAACGCATGCGCTTTATGGGCAAATTTTGGCGTATTTTTCTTTAAATATTTCAACGCCCAATCGGGAAGGTCTTCGGGGTGATGTTCAAAATTTAAATCATGGATTACTCCAACTTGCGGAATCATAGTTCGCATAGACAGATAACCATCAGGTGAAAAGAATAAGTCAATCTTAAACTTTTTCAGAGCCCTCGTAATTGAGTAGTCAAACCAAATTTTGAAAAGAATTGGCCTTCTTGCTTGGGGCTTCAATACTACAGGAATAACATTCTCTGCAAAAACAAATTTTTGATCATAAGGACGATCGAAAAAAAAGTAGAAAGTGTGTTCAGGATGATTTTCAACGAGTCTTTTGGTTACTTCATATGTGAACCAACCAAAACCTTCCATTTTATGCGAAAGTAAAAACCTCGTATTTATCCCAATATTCACGAACGCTAAAGTAACTGTTAATTATCGGTATTTATTTCTTTTTCAACCCAATTTATTGGTAACTTCAAGGTGAAATGAAACTTACTCGTACCCTTTTTATACTAGCAATTAGTTTGTTAGCAAAGAACATCTCAGCCCAATGCACTGAAGAAGATGAACGTCGAATCTTACTAATTGGAGATTCTTGGGCATTCTTCATGAACCAAGATCAAACCTTTAATAATGTTGCTGATCAATACGGTCATTCAAATAGAGTGTACCATACGGTGGAAGATTTGGCAGTAAATGGCGCCAGAACTGAGGATTTTCTTACGCCGGCATCTAAGGATTTATTAGAAGCAGAATTATTAGCTAATCCTACGATTAATGTGGTACACGTTAGTTTAGGAGGGAATGATTTTTTAGGGAACTGGAAGGTTAGTTTTACACCGGCTGAGACTGAAGCCTTAAAACTAGAAACCAAAGATGAATTAGAAGAACTTTTTGATCATATATGGTCTATTCGTCCAGACATCAAAATTGTATACAGCGGTTATATGTACGCGAATTTTGAGGAAGTCATTGAAGATTCAGGGCTAGGGGCCTTACACCCGTTTTATGGAACATGGGAAGGAATGGAATTTCCCACGTTTGAGCAATTAAACAACATATTAAATGAATTCGCTGCCGATATGATCTCAATGGCCAGTGCAGATTCGCGTTTAGAGTATTACCATGCGCCGGCATTAATGCAGTATCATTTTGGGCAGGATACTCCCTTAACAGTAGATCCATTTGGTTCTTATCCACCTTTTTCACAGCCGTTACCAGAAGGTGACGTTACTTATCCTTCGCCAAAGGAGACAATGCGTAACTATGCCATATTTGTTGATTGTTTTCACTTAAGTGCCGAGGGGTATAATGTTATGATTGGGTATCAATTCGAGAAATTCTATCAGAAATTCTTAATGGATGATATTTATCTTTTATCAGATGTAGCAAGTGAAACAGGAACGTTAACGCTTACAGGAGGATTGAGTGATACCACTTTAGTTATCGGCGATAGTGGAGGAAACGTTCACGCAGGTGTTCTTTCATTTAATACTACTCTAATAGCGGACACCTCAATTGCTGCAGCGAGTATTTTTTTACATCGCGATTCAATACAGTTTGGTAATCCTGTAGGAGAGACTTTTAACCTTCGCATGAAAACGGGATTTTTTGGTACTAGTGCGGATTTAGAAACTGAAGATTTTGACGATCTAGGCGATATTACAGGAGTTGCCTGCGCTTTCGGAGAATCTGATGATGATGGTGATTGGGTTAGGATAGATTTACCGGAGGAATTTTTACCGTTAATTTCTAATGCTGAAGAAACGCAATTTTTCATTACTATTTCAGGGGCTACAAATGAACTCGTTTATTATTCAAGTCACACTGATCCTGACTATGCGCCAGTGCTTAACATTCGCTACAAGTATCAATTTGCTGGTGTTGAGGAAATGGAGTTAAAAGAGGATTTAGGGATCTACCCGAATCCAACATCAAACCAATTAAACTTAATACTTCCGAATGATTTTAAAGGAATAATTTCTATTGTTAGCATCACAGGCGAAGAAGTCATCTCAACATATGATTGGACGAATGGAATAGATGTTTCACATCTCGCTTCGGGTAGCTATATTATCACGGCGATCGGAGATCAAAAAAGCTATCAAGGAGAGTTTATAAAGGAGTAAACCGTTTGATTTGAGTGAAGATGTAGGTACTTTTGGATCCGCCTTTTTTAATGTCTTAAAATAAGGGCAAAGAAATTCCGTTATTTTTGTGCCTTTGAAAAATTCCATCAAATATATCCTTCAAAAGCTACTTGGTTATGAGCGCTATTTGTTCATCTTTTCTAAGCATAAGATTAGAACACTAAAGAAGGATAAAAAGGAAGGAGACTTTTTCGCCTTCATGAAGGCTATCGATACAGAGGGAGATGTTCTAGATGTAGGTGCAAATATCGGTATCATGACCGCACATCTCTCCCAGACTTTTCCTGATAGAACCATTCATTGCATAGAGCCTATCCCTTCAAATCTTAAGATTTTAAATAAGATTATTCAAACTTATAATTTGAAGAACACCAAAGTGCATAATGTGGCAGTGGGTAACGAAGAAAAGGAACTGGAAATGGTGTTACCCGTCCACCAGAATGTAAAGATGCAAGGACTCGCTCATGTAGTCCACGATTCAATTGATGAGTGGAATGAAGGATTGAAATTCAAGGTACAGTCAAAGAAACTAGATTCTTTATTTGCCAATGGCCCCATTGCTGGAATTAAAATGGATATTGAGAATTTTGAGTATTTCGCGCTTGATGGTGCCCAAGAGATTCTTACCAAGTATAAACCAGTTGTCTATTTAGAACTTTGGGAGAATGAAAATCGGGATAAGTGTTTTGAGTTACTTGAATCTCTAGGTTATGAGGCTTTTGTGGCTTGGGGTGACGAGCTTAAGCCTTTCAAAGATTCTGGCTTGAATAAGCAGAATTTTATCTTTAAGTAAATAAGATAATGAACTGGTTAATAGGCGTTATATTGATATTTATTTTTTTAATTCTGCTTTTAGATCAGTTAAAGAAAAGAAAGAAAAAAAGACTTCTAAATAGATTAGAAAAGAACTGGGGTAAACCTAAAGCCGATCCTTATTATAATTTCGATGAAGTAAGCAGATACTTTAATAATACCACATCTAAAGATTCGGCTTTTCATATTATTTCAGATCAGATCAAGGAGGACTTAGATTTAGATGAGATATTTAAAAAAATCGACAGAACCAATTCAAAAATTGGGGAACAATATCTTTATTATAAGTTAAGAGTAATAGAAAGTGATTCAGCTACGGATGAAATTGATGAGTTAACTCAATTCATGGAGAAGAATTCTGATGATCGTTTGATTTGCCAATCTGAATTGGTTAGACTCTCATCACATGAGGCCTTTAATTTAGAGCTTCTCATTCATGGAGGACTTTCATATAAACCACCATATGAGAAATTTTTGATTTCTCTTAGTTTAATGTCTTTGTCGTTCATAATAATTGGTGTGTTTTTCCCGACGGTTTTCCTATTGTTGATTCCAGTATTTTGCGTAAATATTATCCTTCATTATAAAACAAAGACGCACATAAATTCAGCTTTGAGCGCTATTAATCAATTGAATTTAACTTTTTTAGTCTGTAAGAACATTTTAAAGAAATCTAAAGTAAGGGAGTACATTAAAGAACAATCATTTTTAAAAAGTATACAAAGTGTCAGGTCTAAATCTAGGTTTATAGCCTTTGAAAAAAGACTCGATAGTGAAATTGCCATGATTCCTTGGTTTTTGTTCGAACTGATTAGAATATTATTCAATTTTGAGTCAATTTTCTATTTCTCATTAGTTGGTACTATTGGTAAAAAGAGGGATGATATTGAGAACCTGTTCTTGGTCTTAGGTAAATTGGATTTGGCAATTTCTCTGGCTTCTTTAAAGGTTGATGAAGAATTGCTTTGCTCACCAAGATTTAACAACGGGAAAGCTCTTTCAATTCAAGGTATGATTCATCCACTTGTTGAAGATTGTAAACCGAATAGTATTTCATTGGAAGGTAAAAGTTTGCTCTTGACAGGCTCTAATATGTCTGGAAAAACGACATTTATTCGTGCCTTAGGTCTCAATAGTTTGTTGGCACAATCACTCAACATTGCTTTTGCTAAAGAGTTTCAAATTCCATTTTATAAAGTTTATTCCTCTATCAGAATTTCTGATGATGTTCTAGAGAGCACAAGTTATTATCTAAAGGAAGTCCATTTGATAAAAGAACTAATTGCCAAATCAGAAGAAGATAAACCTTGCTTTTTCATTTTAGATGAAATTTTTAAAGGCACGAATACTGCAGAAAGGGTTGCTGGTGGTCAAGCGATTTTAAAGTACTTGAATAACAAAAAAGATTTCGTTGTAGTTTCTACCCATGACATTGAATTAGCAGACTTATTGCATAAAGAGGATTATGATTTGTATCATTTCACTGAGAAAATCGAAGCGGGTGAACTCGCTTTTGATCACAAGTTGAAAGAAGGAAAACTGAAGAGTAGAAATGCGATTAAAATATTGGATCTCTACGAATATCCGAAAGAGATTATATCAGGAGCTGAAAAAATAAAAAGTGAATATTTCGGATTGGAAGAGGATTAAGTCTAATTACGATCTCTTCAACTCTTCCGTGTACAGATACTTTTTCTGTACCGATTCAAAAGGACGGTAGATGTAATGGACTTGATTATCGATAATCTTAATCTCCTCAACGTATTTATAGTGGAGCTTATATGAGGCCATTACTTGTCCGTTTTCTTGATTGATTTCACTTAAATAAGAATAGCCGCCTTTCAGAAATAGCGCATAAATCTTACCGTTTACCTCATCCTGAATTAAAGGTTGTTCCCAGCCTGATTTACGTTGATTCAAGTGGTAATTGATTCTAACGCTGTCTTTTATACCCTCCTCAACATTATAGCGAAACATCAAGTTTTTATAGTGATCAAAGAGTAATAATTCATTTTCATTCACCTTGAACAATGGGGCATATAGCGGGGTGTAGTAAACCGAGTTTGTAAATACTGTTGCACCTACCCAAATCTCCTTATCAATTCCTGTTTCGATTTGTTTTTCAGCTGCCCATAACTTCGTTCTAACATCCACATATTTATACTCAGCTCTGTAAAGCTCCATAATCAACTCATCTTCCACTTTCATTAGTACTTCAAAAGAAGAATCTTTCGTATCAAACTCCATATAATCAAAAGCTGGATACACCTCAGAATAGTTGGAGTAATAGAGTTTTGTGTCTACAGTATCTATCATTGGAGCGATATAACGGAAGTAATAGTCATAGCTCTCCAAATACGAGTAGATGTTTTCCTCTTCTTGACGTATGAAGTAAACTTTTTCTTTGGCAATACAATGCACTCGACCACGATAATCTTTTTGTAATTCCAAAATATCATTACCCATATAATGAATATCAACTACTTCCATCTCTTTATTCAATAGGCGTAATGCAGCACCTTTATCCATCCTTTTTTCATAGGTCAATAATAAAAGGTCGCCACTAGGCATAAACTCAAAATCTTCAATGCTGTACTCTTGTGTACCGTGAAGAGTGTCCGGTAAATCGGGAGTAATGTAGACGATATTTAATAACCTATCCGGCATATAGATGTCCCGAATAATGGGCTTCTTTTGAGCCTTTCTATGAATGCCTTTACCAAGATATAGACTCGTGTTTTCGAAAGCAATACTTTCGAACTTTAATGAATCGTACTCGCCTATATTGAAAGTAATCGAGTATTCTCCGTTGGAGTTGGTTTTTTTAAGATTTTTAGAATCCTCCTTCAGATAATAACGCACTCCTGGAATGGGCTGACCATCCATGTCTTTAACAACACCAGAAATAGTTCCAGTTTGTGCTAGAATTTGAGAAGAAATAAAAAATAGTGATATGATGGATAAAAGAACTCGCATTACTTCAAAGATGCAAATAAAGTGCCTTTTCCATAAAATGAATATTTAACCCAGTCAAATTATTCGGTGGCTGAGCCTGCCGAAGTCACATCCCTAATCCCGGCATCATTCCTTTAGCCGATTGTGCCATTTCCGCTTCGCGCGTTTTGTAAGACTGTTCAAGTGCTCTATTGGCCGCTAGTTGAATCAATTCAATCTTCTTATCATCAGGTAATTCAGCTCTAATTTCAATATCCGTAATTACTCCATTACCATTCACTTCAACACGAACAACACCACCTTCAGCTTCACCAATTAACTTGATGTGATTTAAGCGTTCTTTAATCTCTTCCATCTGCGCCTGCATCTCTTGCAGTTTCTTCATCATATTATTACCGAACATACTTTAATCTGTTTATAATTTCACGTCAAAAATAAGGAAGATAAATCAGTCGAATTCTATCTTTGCTCTAAATTTTACGAAAACATTATGTCATTACAAACAATCATTGAAAACGCTTGGGATAATAGAGAATTATTAAAGGAAGCTGAAACGCAAAAAGCAATTGACGAGGTTATCGCAGAACTTGATCATGGTAGATTAAGAGTAGCGGAGCCAAATGGAGATGATTGGAAAGTGAATGAATGGGTGAAGAAAGCGGTGGTGATGTATTTCCCAATTCGTAAAATGGAGACCATTGAAGTTGGTCCTTTTGAATTCCACGATAAAATGGCATTGAAGACCAATTATGCTGAAAAAGGTGTAAGAGTGGTACCTCATGCTGTGGCGCGTTACGGAGCATACATTTCGAAAGGGGTGATTATGATGCCATCTTATGTTAATATTGGGGCCTATGTTGATGAAGGAACAATGGTTGATACATGGGCAACTGTAGGTTCATGTGGTCAAATAGGAAAGAATGTTCACTTAAGCGGAGGAGTAGGTATTGGCGGAGTATTGGAGCCTCTTCAAGCGGCACCGGTAATTATTGAGGATGATGCTTTTATAGGATCTAGATGTATAGTTGTTGAAGGAGTTAGAGTAGGGAAGGAAGCTGTTTTAGGGGCAAATGTTGTGTTAACTCAGTCTACAAAAATCATTGATGTAACAGGAGCTGAGCCTAAAGAAACAAAAGGTTATGTTCCACCTCGATCGGTTGTGATTCCAGGTTCATATACGAAGTCGTTCCCTGCAGGTGAATTCCAAGTGCCTTGTGCTTTGATTATAGGTCAACGTAAAGAAAGCACGGATAAGAAAACTTCTTTGAACGACGCGCTCAGGGAGAATGATGTTGCGGTTTAAACTTTTATTTTCCCCCTTTGGAGGGGGACTAAAGGGGGAGGACTCTTTGAGTAAGTTTTTTTTTCGAGTTTTCTTGACAATTGTGTTTCTCCTCTCAACATGGTCAAACGCTCAATCCGAAAATCCTTTAAAACCCTGTCCTGGTTCACCAAACTGCGTTCAAACCTACAGCGAAAAGAAGCGAAAGAATATGGACCCTCTTCCGTTTTATTACAACGACGTAGAGTCAAAAATGAAGCTCATGGAATACCTTTCAGAGCTCGATGGTGTAAGGCTAATAGAAGAGTCTGAGTTCTATTTACATTATGAGTTTGATACAAAACGCGGGAATTATACGGACGATGTAGAGTTCTTTTTTGATAATTCATGCGAGTGTATCCACTTTCGTTCGGCTTCTAGAATTGGTTGGGGTGATTTTGGAGCCAATAAACGGAGAATGAAAAGAATAGCTTTTTGGTGGAGTATAGACGACTAATCAAATTCAAAGAATTTGTAAGTACATCAGAACTGAATCGACCTAATATTGGTTAGATTTAAATAAAATCAAATATATGTCCACTTACTACAAGCCAGAAGATTTAAAGAAATTCGGAAACATCACAGAATTCGATAAAGAACTAGGAGATAAATTCTTCGATTATTACGGAGAAGTATTTAAAGAAGGCGCTTTGACTACACGCGAGAAGTCTTTAATTGCCTTAGCCGTATCACACGCTGTGCAATGCCCGTATTGTATTGATGCTTATACTTCTGATACTATTGAAAAGGGATGCACGGAAGAACAATTGATGGAAGCCGTTCATGTTGCTGCAGCAATTAGAGGAGGAGCATCTTTAGTACATGGCGTACAAATGATGGAGAAGACCAAGAAAATTTTAATGTAAAGCATTTATAAATGTCAATGAAATCGCTTAAAGCTCAAGGTCATGAGTTGGCTTCAGAAACGGCTCAGCTCGTTAAATTAAATGAGCATGATTTTGTAAAATTCAAGGATAAACTTGATCCAATAGGATTAAATCCATTGAAACCTACAAAAATCGACATCTTCCAAATTAATGTTGGAAAGATGTGTAATCAGGTATGCAAGCACTGCCATGTTGATGCAGGACCTGACCGTAAAGAAATCATGACCAGAGAAACAATGGAGATTTGTTTGGATATTCTTTCCAAGCATGACATTGGAACAGTTGATTTAACAGGTGGAGCACCTGAGATGAACCCTCACTTCAGATGGTTTGTGGAGGAGATTAAAAAACTCGGAAAACATGTAATTGATCGATGTAATCTAACGATCATTAATGCGAATAAAAAATACCATGATCTACCTGAATTCTTTGCGAAACATAATATTGAGATAGCATCATCTTTACCTCATTACACGCCTAATAGAACAGATCGTCAACGTGGGGATGGTGTTTTTGAAAGATCAATTGACGCCTTGCAAAGATTGAATGCTGTAGGTTACGGAAAAGAAGGAACAGGCTTATTGTTGAACCTTGTTTACAATCCTACTGGAGCAATGCTTCCTGGACCACAAGAGGTACTTAAAGCAGATTATAAAAAGCAGTTGTTTGACAAGTTTGGAATTGAGTTTAATGATCTATTCGTGATCACAAATATTCCAATTAGTAGATATTTAGATTACCTAATTGCTAGTGGTAATTATGAAGATTATATGACGTCATTAATTGATGCATTTAATCCAGAAGCGGCAAAAGGCGTAATGTGTAGAAATACGCTTTCGATTTCTTGGGATGGATATATCTATGATTGTGATTTCAATCAAATGTTAGACATGAAGGTCAAAACGAATGGTACTCATTTGAAAGACTTTGATTTTGAAGCATTGTCCAACAGGGAAATTATCATCGACCAACACTGCTATGGATGCACCGCCGGGTTAGGTTCTAGTTGTGGAGGACAGACCGTTTAATCTTCATAATACGTGAAAGTACGTTTCATGTATTGTATCAACTCACCACTTGCTGAGTCAATTACAGCGCATTCAATGATGTTTCCATACTCATCGAGTATCTTATCGGAATAAATATGGGTAATGACTTTACTTGTAAATTCATCAACTAAACGCGTACGCTCTATAGTTCCGTCCTCATCAAAATAATTGGTATAGGTCTCAGAGAATACCAATTCACCGTCTTTGTAATCTTTTGAGATTCCCTTGAAATCCCTAAAATTCTCGTTTAGTTCTGTATAAGACTCAAACGTGGCATTTAACTCACGTCCCGCCGGTTTGTAACTATAATTATATTCATCTTCCCATTCGTAAACATGATAAGTCGTTTCTCCATTATTGTCCTTCATAATAGAGCCAACCTTATCACCATCTCTGAAGGTGAAAGTCAGCTGGGTATCGTATCTAAAATCATTAAAATATACCTTTGAGTTAATTGTGTCAATAAAGCCATCTTTATTAAAATGATATGATCTAGACATGAAGTAACCATAATCGGAGCATTCCCATTTTCCATTTATTTTTTCAGCATTATCGAACTTCTTGGTAAGAACATACTCCACGGGTCCTTTATAACCGTACTCTGCTAGTTCAGTATATTTTTCCGGCACTGAAGAGCACGAACAAATCAATACAATTATCGAAAAAAAAAGTAGGAGCTTATTCATAATAAGTAAATTCTCTTTTGGTAACATTTTTCACCTCGCCACTTGCCGAATCTATTAAAGTAAATTGAATTGAGTTTCCTTTTTTATCAAAGATTCTATCCTCGTATAGCATTGTACGAATTTGATTATTCGTATGGTCAACAGTCCTTGTTTTAGATACATTACCATTCTCATCGAAAAAATTATAGTACGTTTCGTAATAGATGGTCTGGTTATCTTCAATTATCTCATAAGTCCCTAAATATTCTCTATAGTATTCGTCCATAGATGTTGTTGCAATTGAATATTTGTTTTCGGCAATTGGAGTTTTTGTTGAATAATGTTTGTCTCCGCTCCAGGTATAGACTGAAACAGAAGTATCTTCAACATGAACTGAAGTTTCCTTTAGAATATCATTGTATGTAAAGATTAATGTCCAATGATCTACCAAGTCTGGAAAAACACGTTGTCCAAGAATACTATCAATGTTTCCAACTTCATTGAAGTAATACTCAGAAATTCCATATAGGTCCTCCTCTTTCGTTTTCCAAGTGTCATTTACCTTTTTCCCCGTTGCATATCGAATTGACTTCATGGTCTTGATTCGACCTTTCAACCCATATTCATTGAGGTCTGTGGGACCTGAATCGAGAACAGTAGGAATAAGTGATCCGAGAAAGAACAACAAAACACGCATGATTAATAATCTTCTTTAGGAACCCCATCAATTCCCAATTCTTTGGTTAATTCGGCTTCAATTTCAGGGGTAAGAATATGTTCAATAGCTTCTGCACCGCTATGAACGTGATCCGTGTCAATACTTGTACGTTTCAATAAGTATTGTTCCCAGAGTCTGTGTAAACGAACAATACGTTTACTTTCTTTTTTACCGGATTCGGTTAAATAATACTTGTCGTCTAAATGATTAACATATCCTTGTCCAATAAGAGATTTGAGACCTTTCATTAAAGTATTTGTTTGGAATTCACGAATCGTTAAAAAATCAGATGCACTCAATTTTAAGTTGAGTTTATCATGACCGCCATTCTTTTCATTGTACTGGAAAATTGCCTTTAATACATTTTCGTCTCTAATTTTTATTGAGGTACCTCTTCTATTCTTGAAACGCTTTAAGAATCCTCTTTCAGGAGCAAAAAGAAAAGAGAAAAACGTGGCTACAAAAAGCCCAATCACAATCCATGGACCAGTAGGCATACCAGCGTATTGGTAAGAGATATATGCACCAAAAATTCCTGATATCACTGCCATTAAAGCAGCAAGAATGATCATTTTAGGAAGTTTATTGGTCCAAAATCTTGCGGCTGCTGCGGGGGTAAAAACTAGTGCCGAAACTAAAACAACTCCTAATGCTTGAATTCCAGCAGCTATAGCTAATACAGTGAGTGAGGTCATTAACATTTCCATAAAACGAACAGGCATTCCTACACTTTTTGCATAGTCTGGATTAAACGAGAGAATACTGAATGATTTAAAGAATAAGAAAATAGGGATTAGAATAATTGCTGCTAATACACCAAATACATAAACGTCTGTTCGTGAGATTGCGGCTGCCTGTCCAAATAAGAAATGGTCAAGTCCACTATGATTACCAAAATTTCCGCGTTGAATGATCGTAAGTAAAACAATACCTAACCCAAAAAAGGTGGAAAGGACTATGGCGATAGCTGTATCTTGTTTAATCTTAGATTTATTCACAATATAATCAACCAAAATCGTTGAAGTCCATCCGGTCAAGAAGGCACCGCCCAATAAGAAAATGAGGTTTTTTTCTCCAGAGGCCATAAAACCTAAACACACTCCAGGAAGCAATGAATGAGCAATACCATCACCAAGTAGAGATCGTTTTCGTAAAAAAGCAAATGTTCCCACCACTGCGGTAGAGGTATGGATGAATAGACCACCTATCACAACAAACCAAACGTTTGGATCGCGCAAGAGTATGAAATCTAAAAAGGTATCCATGATTATAAGTCGCTATCTTTTTCCCGAATTGGGTGTTCTTTTTCCTTAATCAGTTGCACAACCTTAGAGAGTAGGGTTAGTTGTCCACCGTAGGCGTTAGAAAGGTTTTCTTTCGTCAACACATCTTGCGGTGAGCCTTCTGCCACCAAACGGGTATTCAGGAGTACCAAATGATCGAAATAGTCTGATACCGTTTGAAGGTCGTGATGAATAATTAAAACAGTTTTACCTTGAGAGCGCATTTCTTGCAGAAGTGTGAGAATAGAGTTTTCGGTTGCAGCATCCACCCCCACAAAAGGCTCATCCATTAAATAAATTTCAGCCTTTTGTGCCAACGCACGCGCAATAAACACACGTTGTTGCTGACCACCAGAAAGCTGCGAAATTTGCCGGTCTCTGAATTCTGTAAGTCCTACTTTGTCTATCGCATCTAAAACTATCTCTTTATCTGCTTTAGTTGCTCTTCTAAAAAGGTTATTCTTGCGGTAACGCCCCATCATCACAACATCGTAAACGTTTGCTGGGAAATCCCAATCTACCGATTCACGTTGTGGTACGTAAGCAATTTTCTCTCTGCTCACCTCAAGTGTTTTGTCAAATATCTTTACATAGCCACTTGCAGGTTCTACCAATCCCATTACGGATTTTAACAAGGTTGTTTTACCTGAACCATTCGGTCCGATAATGCCAATTATTTTGGCTGTAGGAAGTGAGAAGTCAATATCCCAAAGCACGGGAGCACTCCCATAAGTCACTGTTAGGTTATGTACTTCAACCGATGTTTTCATTATTCGCTAAGTCCTTCAACAATCATTCTTACATTTTCTTTAATCATTCCAATGTAAGTTCCAGCTGGTGAATGGGGTTCTCCCAGAGCATCTGCATGTAGTGGTCCTAAAATTACAATTTCATGTCCTTTTTCTCTTGCGCCATCCTGAATTGAAACTGCTGTTTTATCAGATGTTCCTGTCTCCGTGAAGATAGCTTTAATTTTTCGCTCTACGATAAAGTCTACCATGTTGGCAACATCTTTTAAACCTACCTCAGATAAAGTAGAGATTCCTTGAATCCCTCTTACATCAAGATTATATCTCCTTCCAAAATAATTGAAGGCATCGTGCGAAGTTATAAGCACTCTTAAGGAATCTGGTAAACTTTCAATTTCTCCTTCAATCCACGTACTTGTTTTATCGAGCTCTCCTGCATATGTTTTGAAGTTATCAGCATAATAATCCTTGTTTTTCGAATCAACTTTTCCTAACTCGTCTGAAACATATTTTAGCCCATCTTTCCACATCATAGGGTCAAACCAAATATGGGCATCAACGGCGTCATCCATTTCAGCTACCTTAATCAGTTCATCCTCAGGAATACCATCGCCTAAACGAATCACAGGTTTTTCCTGTCCATATTTATCTAGCATTTCTGCCATTTTACCCTCTAAATGAACACCGTTAGAGATGATAATATCTGCCTCATCCAGTAACTCCACATCCATACTTGTAGGTTTATAAATATGAGGATCGGTTCCCGGTCCCATTATAAAGTCTACATCGGCACTGTCACCCACAATATTATTAACACCATCAGCAATAATTCCAGTAGTGGTTACAATATGATGTCTTTTGTTTTCGTCGGTTGATTCTTCCAGCCTGCATTGCGAGAATAAGGCAAGTGGAAGGAGTAATAAGAATAATTTGTTCATGTCAGTTTTTACATCGGTCTAACCCCAATACACGAGGTTACTTTTTCCGATAAATTAATTGTTTTCTTTCCCTTGATTTTAACTTTGAGCGAGTTGTCAAAATCATAGCGTTCCAAAATTAATATTTCTGATCCTAATCCTATCTTATTATCGTCTAAATACCTTAAAAGAGCTAGTGAATCTTCATTAACACTTACGATTTCGTAGTTCACATCTTCTTTAGCCTCAGAGAGGTTTATTTTTAATTCACGGTATTCTATTTTTCCTTGTTTATTGGGGATAGGGTCTCCATGAGGATCGAATTTAGGAAAACCTAAAAAGGCATCTATACGATCAATTAATTCCTGTGATTGAATATGTTCTAATTGTTCGGCTATGTCATGAACTTCATCCCATTTAAAATTCAGTTCGTTCACTAAAAAGGTTTCCCAAATTCTGTGTTTACGAATAATTTGAATCGCAATATTTTCCCCTAAGTCAGTTAAGCCACACCCCTTATATTTTTCATATTCGATTAACTCCTTCTCTTTTAACTTTTTAAGCATATCTGTAATGGATGATGCTTTTGTTTCTAGGCGTTCAGCCAATGAGTTTGTTGCAACTTTATTCCTTTCTTTTCCAGCAATATGATAAATATGCTTTAAGTAATTTTCTTCGCTATGGGATAGTATATTCATTACTTTTTGCTTCTTTGTAAAGACCATCTTAGCCCGATAAAATACCTTCTTGTTTGCATTGGTCCAAAGGCGTATGCAGTATCAAATTCGTCACTAAATGGTTCTGCAGGATTTATTAAAGGACTTATTTGGGTGAAGTTAAGTAAGTTTTTGGCTCCCCCATATAACTCAAGTCCTATTCCCTCAAATTGTTTGGTTATTTGAAGGTTCATTAAGGTATACCAAGGTGACATGTCGGGTCTCTCAAAAGGAGGATCGTAAGTAGGTAGCTCCATAGGTCCATTGATTTTACCGGATACCGAGAATTGAAGTTGTGCTTTTTTCCAATTGTAATTTGCTCCAAATGATCCTGAAAAATTAGGGGTAAAAAGTTGCGGTATTTTTTCCATTTCACCATCTGCGTTTTCATTTCGCTCAAATACATCCATAAATGTAGCACCAAATCGAAGTGATAAAGGAAACTCGAAGCTGTGATTAAGAATAAGTGAGATACCTTGAGTAATGCTTATGCCGTCTAGATTTTCGTAGACAATTAAATTTGGATTCTGTTCATAGTCTGGAATGATTTTATTGGTGAAGTAGGTGTAAAATATATCGGCACTGAAGTTTCCTGCTCCCAGTATTCCATATGTTTGATTAAAGTCTAATGTGAAATTATGAGATTGTTCTGGGTTCAGCGATTCGCCAAGAACAACGTCTCTTGAACCCGTTATAAAGGCGTGGTCTTCAGTAAAGAGGTTAACTTGTCTAAAGCCAGTTCCGTAGTTCAGACGTAAAGTAGAAAATTTAGTGAAATTGG
>JAKVAQ010000021.1:21653-86712 GCA_022447665.1 Crocinitomicaceae bacterium | reverse complement strand
TAAGTTAACTCGGGGAGAAAATATTAATCCATGATTTTCATGATAATCCAGCCGGGCTCCAGTGAGTAGATCAATATTCTCGGTCCATTTAAATTCATCCTGAATAAATATTGCAGGGATGTATTGGTATGACTGCGTTGCGGATTCAGTATTGTCTTCATATACTTGATATCTATTGGTTAATCCTGATGTAATAAAATGGCGTTCTTTGATTTGTTCTTGCCAAATCAGGTTAGCAAAGTAAATTTCTTGTCTTCCCACATAATTTGTTTCGCCATAAGTAGCATCTTGAAAGTGCTGATTTGCTGAAAAATCTAACTTAAGATTAACCTTTTTGAAAGGGAAAAAATAGGTACCAAAGACCTCCCAACGTTGTGTAATAATGCTTTCTCCATAAATTGAGTCTCCACCAAGAAATTCTGGAGTCCATTGCAGTTCTCCTCCAAATCGATCTTCCTGATAATAACGCCCAGCAATTTTAAGAACGGTCTCATTCTTCTTGTTTCTGAACGTCCATCTATTAAATAATGAGATTCTTTCGTTTAGGGTGAAATCAGTAAAATTATCTAAGTTGTCGTCAACAGCGAATTGATTATAGTAGACGTCAGCGCCTAAAGCAGTCGAAATTTGATCCGTTAATCGGGGAGCAAACCCTATGGATCCTCTGTATTCCTGATGAGTAGTTGCGTTAGAATTAATTTCAAGTAGCGGTAAGTTGGCATTAGGTTTAGTGATGATATTAATGACTCCACCAACAGCCTCTGTTCCATACAAAGTGGAGGCAGGTCCTTTGATAATTTCTACTCTATCGATGATTGACTCTGGAATTCCATTGAGTCCATATAAACTAGATAGTCCACTAATCGAAGGCATCCCATCCACCATTACTAGCGTGTAAACACCTTCCATACCATTAATATGAATATCATTTGTTCCACAAACACCACATGCCACCACTTCTTGAACACCATTTACAAGGTTAACGGCTTCCATCACATTGTTTACTGGGTTAAGCCTAAAAAAGGAGTTATTCAAAACTTCAATTTTTACGGGAGATTCAGAAATAGTCATTTCTCGCATGGTTCCTGTTACCACCACAGGATCTGAGAAAATATTTGGAATTAGGTTAATGATAATTTCGTTCTTCCATAATAACGAGGTATCTAGAGTTGTATATCCTGTTGCTGAAATTCTCAAGTGTATAGAATCACTGTCAGAGGTAAAACTGAAATTCCCATTGGCGTCAGCTATAATCCCCTGTTCTTTATTGATTAAGATTTTTGCAAAACCAATGCCTCCTGTTTCGGATATAATACGACCTGTTACATTTCCCTGGCTAAACAGGGTGAATGAACTTAAAATTAGAGCAATAGAAAAAACTAATCTCACTATATTAAAAATTTTTATTGTACAAAGATAAAAAATAAATTTAGGCTTGCCTAAAAAGTAATTAGTTCAATCTTTTCTTTCGGGATTATAATGGGATATATATCTTTGCCGAAAATTATTTAAGAAGATTCCACTATGGCAACGAATAGAACATTAACAATGATAAAGCCAGAGGCAGTTGCAGCTGGTCATACAGGAAAAATAATCGACATGATTATTGAAGCTGGTTTTAAAGTAAAAGCAATGAAGTTAACGCAGCTTTCTAAAGAGCGTGCAGGTGAATTCTACGAAGTTCACAAAGAGCGTCCTTTCTACGGAGAGTTAGTTGACTACATGTCAAGTGGACCTATTGTTGCTGCAGTTCTTGAAAAAGAAAATGCTGTTGCTGATTTCAGAGCTTTAATTGGAGCTACTGATCCTGCTGAAGCCGCTGAAGGAACTATCAGAAAGAAATTCGCAAAGTCTAAAGCTGAGAATGCTGCTCACGGATCGGATTCTGACGATAACGCTGAAATCGAATCGAACTTCCACTTCTCTGCTAAAGAGTTAGTAGGATAATTAAATCCGATATAATATTTAGAAAGCCTGCTCTTTTGAGTGGGCTTTTTTAATGCCCAATAATTACGCTCAATGTATGTGTTTTCAGATTTGATGCTCCAACAGGAAGGGTATTCAGGCCATAATAGAATTGTAAAACGCCTAGGTGAAAACCAACGGAAGGACTAAAGACAATACTTTCAATGCCTACTCGCGGGTGTCTTGAAATAAAGGCTCTCGCGCCTACGCTCACAATATCGGTAACAGCTCTTTGATAAACTAGTCCCGTTCGTAGGCGATAACTTCGATACTCATTTTGGAGATGCATTGCACCACCAACTTTAAGTCCAAGAAAATTCTCACCATTCATAAAGCCAATGGCACCGAAATCAACGCCCATAGAATGAATTCCTTGATAAGTATAAGTGAGATTGGGGCAAATTTGATGAGGTCCTAGAAACTCATGCTTAGGTTTATGGTAGCGTTGAGCTATTGAAAGAAAAGGAAGAAAGAATAAAAGGATAAGTAAGCATTTCATATCCTTTTATGTCGATTAGGTGAGAAGGTAACCCTTAAGGCAAATCACTCATTTTCTCCTTCACTGAGAATTTCTCTTTATCCCAGCTCAATACCATAATCGGAAATTCGAAATCATTGAGATGGTAAGACATGTATAGCGTTAAATCAGTCCCTTCTTTAGGAAGTTGATACATGTACTGTCCATGTGGATCGTCAGTAAAGTCGGGATACTTGTCCTGCATTTCCTTTTCAATCTTTTCAAAATGTGCTGCAATTTCTTCTTGAGGAAGAATTGTTTCTGTTACATCTGTTGCTTTAGTTCCATCATATTCTTGAAATAAATAACTGTAGTCGCAAACCGGTCCACAACCATAACTCGTGGTGCCAATAAGGTCATTTCCATTTCCCATTCTCCATAAAACATAAGTGCTTGCTCCTTCGTAAGCTCCTGTAACTTCAGCATATCCAGCACCAATATCAAGATCCATGTAATGGTGATAATAAGGTTCTTCTGCATCTTCGAAGGTATTACCAACTTTGGTACCTAGAATAAAATGAACATAATCATCAATTTGCCAGTTTTCATTTTCTACCTCTACCACTTCTTCAATTTCAATGGCAGGGGCTTCAATGATTTCTTCTACAGCTTCGTCTTCTTGAACGATTTCTTCCGTTAATTCAACTTCATTCGACTCTTTTTGGCTTGATTCCTCAGCGCATGATAGTAAAAGTGCGAATGGAATGAATAAATAAAGTGGTAATTTCATAACTATGTACTTAAAGTAGTTCTACAGACCATGCTTCAGGTTTATCGTCAAACCATTTTTTAACTTTTGGCCAAACCATTCCAAAAAGTTCGCTTTTTCTGTAAGTATTTATATCGTCTTCAGTATCCCAAAAACTATAAGTAAAAAAGATATTTCTATTGTTAACATCTCGTAACAATCGTACTTCATTACATCCTTTATTACTTTCAATTCTTGTTTTCACTTCAGTAAAGAATTGAGCAAATTCTTCCGCGTGTTCTTCTTTGAAGGTAAGTTTTACTATACGTTGTATCATGCTAAGTAGGAAATAACGAATCTATACTGTCTTTAGAACCTTTTGGGTGGAATTCAATTCGAATAATATCATTCACTTTTAAACCAAGTAGTGAGTCTGCTCCTCCGCCATTGCCGCGCACACCTTTGTTGATGGCAATTTCTAAAAAGCCGTTTTCATTAAAGTGAGCGAGCTTTTCACCTGTTGGTACGTCATGATAGTTCTTAGATATCGTTTCAATGAAATATTGTGAACGCTTAAAGTATATGGTGAATGGATTCTTTTTGCCGATTTCATTAAACAGCTTTTCGGTAATGTTCACAATCACGTTACCGTAATGATCTATATGCATGACCGAACCTTTAACAAGGTCTTTTTCCAAGGTAGGCTGAGGCACAATTGCCCGTGTTACAGCGCTCACCGGTTCTCCAAGTTCGTCAATAGATTTTCCCTTGCTTAAGGCTAAAATTGCGGGAATGTAGATGTAGCGCGTCGGATGTCTCAAAGCAAACTTGGCAGAAAAGTCATCGATACGAATAATTTTACTTGCCTGTTGGTAGTTATTTAGCAATGAGAAAACACCATTATCACATCCTATAAAGTAATGTCCACCCAGTTCCATTATTGTTGGATAACGGTTGTTCTGTTCGTTTCCGATATTAATGCGTGGAATACTGTCTACACCAATGTAATGAATCGTACCTTCTGGAAAGTCTCTGAAAACATTGTTCAAGTAATACGCCGTTTGCGCTAGACTAAAAGGTTCTACCTCATGAGTGATATCAATAATTTGAAGTTTCGGATTTTGAGAGATTAGTTGCCCTTTGATTGATGCGACGAAGTGGTCGCTCAAGCCTAAATCAGTAGTTAAGGTAACTATACTCATTTTTACATCAAATTCTTATTTCTAGACCTTTTGTTGGGTAGAAATTTCTAATTTTAGACAAAATTAAATGATAATCCAATCATAAAAATAAGAACCTCTAAAATATATTAACAGTTTGGAAGAGAAAACCATAGAAATTACAGGCGTATCACCATTGGAATTACTTGGTGTGAATGATCAGAAGCTGAAGTTAATCAAAGGTTATTTTCCACAACTTAAAATCATATCTAGAGGTAGTGAAATCAAGGTAATTGGAGAGCCAAGCCAAATCGAAAAGTTTGAGAAAAAGATTGAACTTCTTTTTAAACATATTCACAAATACAACCGCTTAACCGAGAACAATATTAATAACCTCATGATCCAAGAAGGAGAGGAAATTCCTTTTGATGAGCATGGTGAAACGATTGTGCATGGTACGCATGGTAAGGTGATCAAGCCAAGAACAGCGAACCAACGGAAGCTAGTGATGGAGTCGCAGAAGAACGATATGGTTTTTGCGATAGGACCTGCTGGTACCGGTAAGACCTATACTGCGGTTGCTTTGGCTGTTGCAGCATTAAAAAATAAAGAGGTTAGAAGAATTATTTTAACAAGACCTGCTGTTGAGTCGGGAGAGAATTTAGGTTTTCTTCCAGGAGATTTAAAAGAGAAGTTAGACCCATACATGCAACCGCTTTATGATGGTTTGCGTGACATGATTCCACCTGAAAAACTCGCAGAATTTGTTGAGCATGGAATTATTGAAGTAGCTCCCTTAGCTTTTATGCGTGGTAGAACCTTAGACAATGCCTTTGTGATTTTAGATGAGGCTCAAAACTCAACGGAGAGTCAAATGAAGATGTTCTTAACCCGTATGGGTAAGTCGGCTAAGTTTATCATTACCGGCGATATTTCTCAGATTGACTTACCTAGGAATCAATATTCAGGATTGGTTTCCGCATTGAAGAGATTAAATGATATTGACGGAATTTCGATCGTTCAATTGGATGAAAACGATGTGATTCGTCATAAACTAGTAAAAAAGATTATTAAAGCATTTGAAGAATAATGGAAGCAGTTAAAGAAACGAATTTTAATTTCCCAGGACAAACTGAAGTATACAACGGAAAAGTAAGGGATGTTTATTCATTGGATAATGGAATGATCGTAATCGTCGCTTCAGATAGAATTTCGGCATTTGACCATATTCTTCCAAGAGCTATTCCTTTTAAGGGTAGAGTGCTGAATCAATTAGCGAAAAAGTTTTTAAAGGCTACGGAAGATATTGTTCCGAACTGGTTAATAGATACTCCAGACCCAATGGTGGCAGTTGGGCATAAATGTGAGCCATTCAAAGTTGAAATGGTAATACGTGGATATATGGCAGGGCATGCGGCTAGAGAATATAAAGCAGGTAGAAGATTGCTTTGTGGTGTTGAAATGCCTGAAGGGATGAAAGAGAATGATAAATTTCCTGAACCAATTATAACTCCTGCAACAAAGGCTGAAGAAGGTCATGATGAAGACATTTCTAGAGAAGAGATTATTCGCCAGGGAATTGTGAGCGAAGAGGATTATGTGCAATTAGAAAAGTACACAAGAGCCTTATTTCAAAGAGGAACTGAGATCGCGGCAGAGCAAGGGTTAATCCTGGTAGATACGAAATATGAGTTTGGTAAAAAGGACGGAAAGATTTATTTGATTGATGAGATTCATACCCCGGACTCTTCACGTTATTTCTACAAAGAAGGGTACGAAGAAAAGCAAGCCGCTGGTGAGCGCCAAAAGCAATTGAGTAAAGAATTTGTGCGCGAGTGGTTAATTGAAAATGGATTCCAAGGACTTGAAGGACAAACGATGCCTGAAATGCCAGATGATTTTGTAAACCTGGTTACGAACCGTTACATAGAACTATACGAAATCGTTACTGGTGAAAAATTCGATCGCTCTGGAGATGTAAGTAATCTTCAAGAAAGAATTGAAAAGAATGTATTAGACTGCCTGGCAAGTCTAAATTAGAATTCTACTTCAATAAGGTTTTCAGTAGCTTTTGCTAGATTTTCATAAACGATGGTGTTGCTCGTATGCACACCGTTTCTCCAAATGTCATACTTCAGCGTTACTTCATCGTCATAGCTGTATAAAGCGTCGCTATAGGTTGGTCCTGCTGGCATTACTTGATCAACACAACCATATAACATAACTGGTTCAGACTGATCAAATTCACCAATGGTTGGTCTATAAATCCACGTATATCGCATTGAATCGGTCTCATCAAAACAATCAACTGAATTGAAGTGAAATTTATAATAGTATACCGGGTAAAATCTGAATGTTAGAATATTGGTTTCTTCCATATCTATATCCTGCTCATCAAAATGCAATTCATTTACATAAGGAGGAACGTAGTAATCAAACGGGCGTGCTTTGATTTGAACATACCTTGGTTTCCCTTTTAACTTCTCTTCAATTTGAAGAATACCTGCGCTGTTTGTGTTATTGAAATTTACAGTTTGTATTCCTGCTTCTTCATCTTTTTCATTACGCCATTCTAATTTAACTTCAGCCGGTATTCCAACATCGGTATCAGCATCTACAGTCTTAATTGTAGCAACAACGTAGTTATCATTTTTCTCTTTGGAACATGAGGTAATTCCTAGGCTAACAATAGCCAATAAGCAGACCGACAGGTTTTTCATAGGACGGCCAAATTAAGCATTAAATAAGCTCCAAATAGGGTGGGAAGAGCGGAAGTTATTCACAGTTGTTGAAATCTAGAAAAGCTTATCTTCGTGGTAAATCATTCTAAAATGAATCCTTTCAAAGTCATAGAACCAACAGCTAACGAAGTGCCAATCGTCATAAGTATACCACATTGTGGGACTGCCTTTCCCGACGAGTTAAAGAACGATTATAAAGAAGATAAGGTTGGGGATTTAGATGATACAGATTGGTATTTAGATCGATTAAATTCCTTTGCCGCAGAATTGGGGATCACTGTTGTTTATGCCCATTATCATCGATGGGTAATTGACCTTAACCGAGACCCTGAAAGTGTTCCGTTGTACAATGATGGAAGAGTGATTACCGGACTTTGCACAACAACAGATTTCCTAGGTCAACCCATCTACAAAACTGGGAAGGAGCCCAATATTGAGGAAGTAAAAAGAAGATTAGATGTTTATTATTGGCCCTATTACCAGAAGATTCAGGAGTTTTTGGATGCTAGAATTGAGAAATTTGATCAGGTTCTTTTGTGGGATGAGCATTCCATTCGTTCGTTTGTGCCAAGTATTCGTCCTGAAGTTTTTCCTGAAATGATTCTCGGTAATAATGATGAAAAATCTGCGTCAACAAAGTTGATCACAAAGACACTTGAGAACCTGAGGGGAAAATACCAGGTCAATCATAACGATCCGTTTAAGGGAGGTCATATCACCCGCTACTTCGGAGACCCTTCGAAAAACATTCATGCCCTTCAGCTAGAGCGTAATAAGAACTTATACATGGATGATTCAGAGCGTCATTATCACGAGGAGCGCGCAGGAATTATGCAAGAAGTGCTTAAGAATAACTTTAAGGATTTATTGGAGATTTTGAAATATCCGCTTTAATGACATCCATATTCATGTGAAACTTTAATTGAGTTTGAAGTTTCTTCGGCCGTCAAATATCCACCACCAGCCTCACAGTCGAAGTAAGCTGAAAGGTAAGTGTATTCTCCCTTTTCATTTTTCTTGTAGGATAATAAATAGTCTAGAGTCATGAAATCCGATGGTTTATAGTATTGAGCTGTAGAGTGACCATCTTCGTTCTTCTCGTAGTCTCTATCGTTAAATAAAAGCTCGTGAAAATTCCAGTTGAAATTTTGGAGCACCACAAATACTTCCTGAACGGAATGCCGCTTTGAGAAATTGAATTCTTCGTAGTAATAGCAATCTTCCCCCTTGAATCTGTAATCACCCTCGCTGAACTTTGCTTCTCTCCGTCTCAAGGATTCCGTGATTTTGAATTGTTTGTCTCCTTCCAAATATTTAAAATTATCGTAGAAATAATCTTTCAGGTATTTAAAGGTTTGGTCAACCTCCGTACATGCTAAGTCCGATAGATAAACATCAGGAACAAAGGATACAGTGTCCCTAGAAAGTATTTTAACCCATTTTCCAAAGTATCCATTTAACTCAACCTTGTTGGGCATGTATTCAAGAACAATGACTTCGTCTCCATATTTCATTAAACTTTTCTTCTGAGATTCGAATGAAGTTGATTTATAACCTTGAATTCCATTTAATGCATGGACATTTTTGCGAACACTAAAAACATATTTAGTTTTTTGAGAAAAAGTAATATTAGAGACTAAAGAAATTAGAAGCAGTAGCATTCGCATAAGCTAAATTTAAAGCCTTTTTCAGGAAATAATGGAGTCAATTTTACGTTTTTATTATTCGTTAACTTCTATCAAGTATTTAATCTAGTTTAGAAGTTTAACTTTGCTTTGAATGAAGTTTCTACGATTTTTTCTATTTCCTTTTGCCTTGCTTTATGGGTTGGTAGTCTTGCTGCGAAATGGCATGTATAAAATGAAGTGGTTTAGATCAACCAAATTTTCTGTACCAATTATAAATGTTGGGAATTTAAGCATGGGAGGTACAGGAAAAACTCCCCATGTTGAATACCTAATAAGGCTCTTGGAAGAAGAACGGAATGTCGTTACCTTAAGTAGAGGCTTTGGAAGAAAAACACAAGGGTTTAGATTGGCAGGAAATGAAGATTCAGCGAAAACGATTGGTGACGAACCCTTTCAGTACTTCAAAAAATTCGGAAAAGAAATTAACGTTGCTGTAGATGCAAAACGTGTTCTTGGTGTGGTAGATATCATGAGGAATTTACCAGAAACTAATACCATTTTATTGGATGATGCTTTTCAGCACAGAGCAATATCTCCCGGTTTCAATATTCTATTAACCACGTATGATCAGCCCTACAGCGCAGACTTTATTTTGCCTATGGGTGATTTGAGAGAGTTTCGTAATGGTAAGAATAGAGCAGATGTTGTGGTGTTGACGAAATGTCCGAGCTTAGACCTAGACAAGGCTCAATGGAGAAAGAAATTAGGACTTTTGGAAAATGTTCCGCTATTCTTTTCAAAGATTAAGTACGGTAAAATTCTATCGTTAACTGGACAAGATTTCATCACTAAGGATATCATTCTTGTGACGGGAATTGCTAAAAGTGAACCATTGAAAAATGAGCTTTCAAAATCTTACAATATTTTACATCATTTCAACTTTAATGACCATCATAATTTCACTATAAAAGATCTACAAAACATTCATAATATATTTGGTAAATTTGCTGACGCTAAAACCCCAGCTATTATTACAACTGAAAAGGATGCAATGAGGCTACAGGGCGATGAAACTAAAGAGGCAATCAAAGATTACCCTTGGTTTTATCAAGAAATAAGCGTGGAGCTTGATGATGAACCCAAATTTAATCAGCTAATTAAGGCATATGTTAAAGAAGATAACTGAAGCAGCAGAGTACATTAGTGCAAGAGTCAAAATGACTCCTGAAATCGGAATTGTATTAGGTACAGGACTTGGTGGTCTTGTGAATGAAATAGAAGTGGAAACTAAAATCCATTACTCTAAGATTCCAAATTTTGCTCTGTCAACTGTAGAAAGCCATTCAGGTCAATTAATCTTTGGTAAGTTGGGAAATAAGAACGTTGTTGCCATGCAAGGGCGTTTCCATTATTACGAAGGGTATTCAATGGAGCAAATTACTTTTCCCATTCGCGTAATGAAGTTCTTAGGAGTTGAAAAGCTTCTTTTGAGCAACGCAGCGGGAGGATTGAACCCAGATTTTGGAGTAGGAGAGATTGTCATCATTAAGGATCACATCAACCTATTTCCTGATAACCCATTAATTGGTGAAAACCTTGATCAGTTAGGACCTCGATTTGTTGATTTATACGAAACGTACAGTCCTGAAATGAGAGCAAAAGCATTGGAGATTGCTAAAGCGAATGATATTAAAGTTGAGGAAGGAGTATATGCCGGATTAACTGGTCCTGCATTGGAAACGGAAGCGGAATACAAATACCTCCGAATTATCGGTGGTGATACGGTAGGAATGTCAACGATTCCTGAAGTACTTGTTGCTCGCCATATGGATATTCCAGTGTTTGCCATTTCAATTGTAACAGACCTGGGAATACCTGGAAAAATTAAACCAATAGATATTCCTGAAATCATTGCGGTAGCTGAAAAGCAAGAACCAAAAATGACAGTGATAATGAAAGAATTAATTGCTAGTTTATAAATGGAACTAACACAGGAAATACGCGATAAATATCAACCAGTAATTGGATTAGAAGTCCATGCGCAAATGCTTACTAAAACAAAAGCATATTCAAATGATATTAATGAATACGGAGCGGCACCAAATACCAATGTAAGTGCAATTTCACTTGGTCATCCGGGGACCTTACCTAGAATGAACAAGCAGACCATTAATTATGCGATTAAAATGGGACTTGCAATTGGTAGTGAAATCGCCGAATATCAGAGCTTTGATCGAAAAAATTACTTCTATCCAGATTTGCCAAAAGGGTATCAGATTACCCAAGATATAACGCCAATTTGTACTGGTGGTGAGGTTGTGATTAAAGATGCTGAGGGCAATGAAAAAGGAATTCGAATTACTAGAATTCATATGGAGGAAGATGCTGGTAAAAGTATCCACGATATTGATCCATTCAATACGCTTATCGACCTAAATAGAGCTGGTGTTCCGCTTATTGAGATTGTTTCGGAACCGGACATCGCTACTTCGCAAGAGGCTTACGATTATTTAACTGAGATACGTAAACTAGTACGTTACCTTGATATATGTGATGGAAACATGGAAGAAGGTTCGCTTCGTTGTGATGCGAATATTTCTGTGATGTTGAAAGGAGCGAAAGAATATGGGCAGCGTGTTGAGGTAAAAAATATGAACTCTATTCGTAATGTTCAGCGTGCAATTGAGCATGAAATTGAGCGCCATATCATAGCCATAGAAAAAGGAGAAAAGATTGCTCAAGAAACTAGAAATTACAACGCTTTAACAAATGAAACTACTGCAATGCGTAGTAAGGAAGCAGCGAATGATTATCGTTTCTTTCCTGAACCAGACTTGCAACCAATTCGTGTAACACAGGATCATATAGACAAGGTAAAGGAAGGCATGCCACCGTTACCAAATTACTTGTTTAAGCGTTATACCAATGAATTAAAGTTATCAGAATATGACGCTGGTATTCTTACTGATCAAAAGGAAATTGCATTGTACTTTGAAGAGGTGATTAAAACAACTTCAAATTATAAGTCTGCGGCTAACTGGGTTATGGGAGATATGAAGTCATACTTGAACGCCCAGGCAATTCCAGTTTCAGAATTTCAAATTACCCCTGAGCAATTAGGAGAATTGGTAAACTTAATTGATGAGGGTAAGGTTTCGCATAATTTAGCGTCTCAGAAAATATTCCCTGCCATGCTAGAAAATCCTGGGAATCCAGAAAAAATAGCTGCTGATAATGATTGGTTGCAAAGTAATGATGGGAATGAAATAGAAGGGTTTTTAGATGAAGTAATTGCTGAAAATCCTGCTGAAGTAGAACGATTTAAGAATGGAGAAAAGAAATTAATGGGATTCTTAATGGGACAATTAATGAAAAAAAGTAGGGGAAAGGCTGACCCAAAAATGGCGACCCAATTAATAAATAAAAAATTAGGTTAATGTTGAAGAAATTAATGTGGATATTACCTCTGGCTCTTTTTATGTATGGATGTTCAGGTGATGGAGAAGATAGTGGTGAAATGGTTGAGCAAAATGCACAACCTACTACTATTGTAAGAGGAGATGTAAGAGGAGCTGACAATCAAATGGCTTATTTAATGGCTTTCGAGGGTGGTGAGCAAGTGATGGTAGATTCAGGAATGATTATGAATGGCGTTTTTGAGTTGGAAACAAAAACCAACCAATTAAGAGAATACATTCTAATAATAGGTGAATCAGATATGCCTGTAATTTTTTTCTCCGATGAATCAGATACTGAGATTACGGTGAGTGGAGATGTTCCTGGAATAGGAGAGAATTATTCAATTGAAGGTTCTTCTTACGGCCAAGAAGTAAAGGACTACTTAGATTTTATAAAACAGTTTTTTGATCAAGAGAAACTGCTTTACACACAAATGCAAACAACTGCTCCGAATGATACCGTTCGAATAAAGGAGATCATGAACCAGTTGGACAGTATTTCGTTTATCCAGCGTGATTACGCGATTGAGAAAATTGAAGCAAACCCGAACTCACCAACCAATTGGTTACTGCTTAGAGAATTATTTCCTGCAAGTGGATTGTTGGCCTTTGATTCAACAGATTTAGGATATTTTGAACAAGTGTCTAATGCTTTAAAAGAGAAATATCCGTACTCAGAGTATCCTGGTTTTATTGATAAAGACATTCAAAATGTACAAGCACAAATTGTAGCAATGAAAAACCCGCCGGAGCCCGTTACAGGTGGCGCAACGCCGACTATCGGAGAAGAAGCGCCTGAGATCAACTTACCAGATGTGAACGGGAATAATATTGCTCTTTCTTCTTTGAGGGGAAAAACAGTGTTGATCGACTTCTGGGCATCTTGGTGCGCGCCTTGTAGAAAAGAGAATCCTAATGTGGTAAACATGTACGCAAAGTTTAAGGATAAAGGATTTACGGTTTATAGTGTATCTTTAGATGATAATGCAGACCATTGGAAAGCGGCGATTGATGCGGACAACCTGACTTGGCCAAATCACGTCTCTGATTTACAAGGTTGGAATTCGGCAGCTGGTGTAGCTTATGGAATCCGTCAAATACCAACAACATTGTTAATTGATGAAAATGGTATTGTAATTGGTACCAACCTTCGTGGGCCTCAATTGGAACAAAAGTTGCAAGAGGTTCTTGGTTAAAAAGAAGTAATGAAAGGACTTAAACATATATTTTTCACGTTAGCAATTTTAGCTATAGGTCTGGTTTTAGGACAAGTAGCGAATTATCCTCAAAATCAAGTGGAAGGACCTCCCCCTGTTTACATTGAAGGGAAGCTAACTGGAGGAGAAAATATGAATGTAGGTTTGGGTTGTCAAAGTATACGTCCCAACTCCATCATTAAAACAGTAACGGCTGATGAAAATGGGAAGTTCATTATCTCGACGCCTATCCCATTTCCTGACTATTATTACTTGGTTCTTCCAAACGGACAAACGCTTAACCTGGCTTTGAGAAATGGAGACTCATTGGCTGTATTTGCTGATGCTAGTGATCTCATGAAGACGGCAAAATTTGTAGGAGATCCTGTTTCTGCTGGCTTAAATGATTTTATAATCCGTCATCAAGAATTTAAAAGGGTAGAAGATTCTTTAAAAACTGAATTAAAAAAAGATCCAACAAAACAAACAGAAGTAAACACCTTCTTCGCGACTTATGCTCCTACCTTCTTTAATTATCGAAATCAATTTATACAAATGTATGGCGGTACGCCTGCATTAATTGCTACTGTAAATGCTATAGATCAGGAGAAAGAATGGGCCTTATTCGTTCAAGTGGTTGACGCGCTCAACCAGACCTTTGCTGAGTCTCCTTCGGTAGTTAATATTGTAAAGTATAAGGAGCAGAAAGTTTTAGAAAAACAAGCGACAGCTTTTCTAGAGCCAGGAAACGAGGCCAAAGAAATTGCTATGCAGAATCCAACGGGAGATACCTTAAGGCTTTCTGATTTAAGAGGTAAAATTGTATTAATAGACTTCTGGGCCTCTTGGTGCCGACCGTGTAGAGCAGAAAATCCAAATGTTGTTAAGCTTTACAACAAGTACAATGAAAAAGGTTTTGAAGTTTTCTCGGTATCGCTAGATGGAAAGAAAGAACCATGGGAAGCAGCGATTAAAGCGGATGGATTAATCTGGCCTTACCACGTTAGTGACCTTAAGAAATGGGGCAATGCAGCAGCTCAGGCTTATGCAGTCAAGAGTATTCCGTTTACCGTGTTAATTGATAGAGAAGGAAAAATTATCGCAACAAAATTACGAGGTCAGCTTCTCGAAAATCAGTTAAAAACTATCTTTGGCTTTTAATGGCTGACAAAAAAATCTACTTTGCTTCCGATTTTCATTTGGGTGTTCCGAGTTACGAAAAGAGCTTGGACAGAGAAAAACGTATATGTCGTTGGCTCGATCAAGTAAAAGAAGATGCCTCAGAAATTTACCTTCTTGGAGATGTTTTTGACTTTTGGTTTGAATATAAAAGAGCCATTCCTAGAGGCTTTGTTCGCCTGCAAGGAAAGATTGCAGAAATAACAGATTCAGGTATTCCTGTACATTGGTTCATTGGTAATCATGATATGTGGATCTTCGATTATATTCCCAAAGAACTTGGAGTTCAGATGCATCGTACTGAAATTGAACGAGAGTATTTTGGCTACAAATTCTATATTGGTCATGGCGATGGGTTAGGACCAGGTGACAGGGGATATAAGTTTATTAAAAAAGTATTCCGTAACAAAGCGTGTCAGTGGCTCTTTGCGCGCTTTCATCCCAACTTCGGTATTTGGTTGGCTAACTCATCTTCTAAAACGAGTAGGGCGGCGACAGGAGAGAAGGATGCAAAGTTCTACGGAGAAGAAAAAGAAATGCTAATTCAGTTCTGTAAGAGTATTTTAGCTAAAAAACACTTTGATTTTTTTATTTTTGGGCATAGACACCTACCCATTGAATTTGATCTAAACGAAAAAAGTAAGTATATCAATACTGGCGACTGGATATCTTACAATACCTATGCGGTTTTAGACGAATCTGGACTTAAATTAAAGTATTTTGAAAAAGCTGATAACGCTTAGTTTAGCGTTTTTCTGTGGTTTTATTTCTTTAGGACAATCAGACTCAACAGAGACTCCCAAGCTTAGTTTTAATGCAGATTTTAGATTTCGATTTGAACAAGATTGGAACAATAGAAATCAAGATAGTTCATATACTGATCCGCGATCTAGATTTTGGTACCGCGCTAGATGGGGAATGAAATATTCCGTGAATACCTGGGCTGATTTTGGAATGAGAATTCGAACGGGTGTAGCGAGCAATCCTCAAGATCCTCAAGATCACCTTAGGATCGAGCGGTTATAATGATTTTGGATTACCTCAAGTTGGATTTGATAAACTTTATTTTAAAGCTACCTGGACGAAGATAGGATTCGCTTTGGGTAAAATTGAATATCCCTTCATTAAACAAAATGAGCTTTACTTCAGTGATAACGTGAATCCTGAGGGAGTATATTTCCATTACTCATTTATGAACAACGGTTCAAAGCTTTAGGAGTCGAACGCAGGTGTACATTTAGGCCATTTTATCATGACCACTTCAGGTTTAGATTTTTTATCTGATCGTTACTTCTCTGTCGCCCAATTCTATTGGAAACAAGATGACCTTTTATTATTCACAGGTGCACAGTTTTTCAATGACATAGGAAATTATCCGGATCGTAAGGCGACTTACACCCAAGATTATTTCATCTTTCAATCAGGGATAGCCTACAAGCCTTTTAAAAATCAGAATATCAAGTTCATGGTGGATTATAACCTTAATCTTTTGGATTACGGTAGTAATGATTCTATTGCCATTTCAATGCAAGATCAAAAAACTTCTTTTGTTGCAGCTATTCAATACGGTCAATTGAAAAAAAATGATTTCCTGTTCCTTGTGACTTATGCGCACATGCAAAAATATGGGGCTATCGATATCCTTGCCCAAAACGATTGGACGCGTTGGAGTTACGGAAATGTGGGTTCACCAGCAGGTCGTTTAACCAACTACCATGGTATTGAATTGAAAGTAGGGTATATGGTGAGTGATAAAATAAAGCTCTCCTCAAGGTTCTTTATGGTAGAAGTTCTTGTGAAACAAGGTCCTTCACACGAGAATGGTACGCGAATTCGATTCGATATAGATATTAAGCTTTAAGGCTCGTATACAATAACCTCGTCCCACCCTTCTAGATTAAGATGGATAGTACCTGTACCTGAAGCAAAGTCGCTTATATCAAAGGTCAAGGTTTCTTCTATGAACTCTCTACAAGAATCCCCGTTTGAGTTATGGTAAAGAACAATTCCTCGTTTAGGAGGCATAGATTTAAGTATATCTCTGCTGCCTAATAAATCAAAAGAGTGCTTTTCACAACCTCCGCTGTAAGAAATGCCGAGCGTTAAAATATCACCTTCAAGAGTAACGCTATTGATGTTAGTATTCGCATTCTCTTTATAGTTATCCCAGCTATCAATAATTACTCCCTTTTTAACCGCTGGAGTATTACCTTCTTCGGTCACTTCTTTCGAGTTTCCACAACTCGCCAAAAAAATCGATAGAGCAATAGCTCCTAAAAAATTTAATCTTTTCATATTATTTCCTTTTTGCACGTAGAAATATTAATACACTTAAAAATACAAATGCAATGCCAACTACTACAATAATCTGAGGATCAAATCCTAACTCTTGTTTTTCAGCCTCAACTCTTAGTACAGGTGTCTCAAGATTTTTCTCTCGTTTACTTTCGATTACCTTCTCTTTTAACATCTCATAATCAAATCTCCAGTATTCTGTTCGAGGGAAATAGGTTCTGAAATTTGGAATCTTCAGTTTATCAAAGAGTAATTCTGATTTTACCCGTTTTATTTCCGCCAGTATTTCTTTGTCCCATTTATTGTAATGTCGCGCAATACTTAGAATAATATAGGTCTGTGATTTGCTGAAATAAGGCTCCATAACCATAGCCATTTCATATGCTGTTCTCGAGATTACAGGATCTTCTTCATGAATATGATGAATGATTCTTTTTAATACCTTATCCAAGTTTTTAATCGGTTGCACAATGTTGATGTCAAAGTCTTCATCTGTTGGATTCAAGGTAGTATCAACCTCCCACTTAAGCACGGAATGTGTTTTATACCATTTTACGTCTTTTTTCTGCGCAATTTCTGCAATGAAAATCTTTTTCATGAAATATACCTCAGAAAATTGCAGAACCCCAGGCATATCGTGATTCATGATCTCTAAACCAACACGAATTTGATCGGTCATTAATAATGTCTCAATATGATTCCACCAATATTCGTTTTCTGTTTTTATACTTGGATTCAAGTAATGAAAATAATGATCGGCTAACTTATAATTGCCTGTTCTTAGTGTGGCTTGAGCAAAGTGCAAACTATCCATCCGCGACCAAACGTCTTTCCTTCTTCCCTCGAGTTTATCGAGTTCATTTTTTAGAGAGTCCGAATTGAAACCTCTTTTAAAAGTTTGGAAGGTGAAGAATTTATCGCGTTCTTTCTTATAAGGTGAACGAATTACGTTGGTTGAGTCGATTCTGGAATGACCATAGCCTGCCCAACCAAGCAAAACAAAGAGCAATATGATTTTAGTGATGCTCTGTGAAAACATACTGAATTATATTTGCGCCCATTTGTAAAGCCTCTGCACGTTTTTCAGGACTGTCCCCGTGTACTGGAGCATCTTCCCAGCCGTCGCCTAAATCTGTTTCATACGTGTATAAACAAACCAATCTTCCTTCATGTAATATTCCAAAAGCTTGAGCACGCTTACCATCGTGTTTGTGAATTTTTGGAAGACCTTTCGAAAATTTATATTTCTGATCAAAAATAGGATGAGAAGGCGGCAGCTCAACAAATTTATTATTGGGGAAAACCTTCATGATTTCTATTCGAATAAAAGGATCCATTCCGTAATTATCATCGATATGCAAGAACCCTCCACCAATCATATAATTACGAAGATTTTCAGCTTCTTCAGGAGAGAAAACCACATTACCATGGCCCGTCATGTGAATGAAAGGATAGTTAAACAAATCAATATCGTTCGCACCAACTGTAGCGATCTCCTCCGAAATATTAGTGCCTAAGTTTTTATTGCAGAAACGAACTAAATTGGGCAAAGCAGTTGGGTTCGCGTACCAATCGCCTCCACCATTATACTTTAATAAAGCTATTTGGTAAGATTGAGAGTACCCATTAGCACTTAAGAGTACTAGAAGAATTAGTATAAAACGTGAAAAGTATGACATGCTACAATTCCTGCTGTTTCTGTTCTTAAACGACTATTACCCAAACTAACGGGGATAAAACCATTTTCTTTTGCTAAGATAAGCTCTTCGGATGTAAAATCGCCCTCCGGTCCAATTAGAATTAGTGCATTTTTACCCGACTTATAAACAGATTTCAACTCCTGTTTGTCGCCATCTTCCTCACAGTGCGCAATGAACTTTTCTTTTTCTTCATCAACGTTCTTAACAAATACTTCAAAGTTTTGTGGCTCCAAAACTTCTGGTAAATAGTAATTACCTGATTGTTTTAATGCACTAATTAAAGTATGCTGCATCTTATCACGCTTAAAGTTTTGACGTTCCGAATTCTTACTCACCAAAGGAATTATTTGATGTATTCCAATTTCAGCAGTCTTTTCAAGAAACACGTTAATACGGTCCTTACTTTTTGGTAATGCTATACCTATGGCCACTTTCGGACCATTGTATTCGATTTTTTCTTCTCTAAGGATATCATAGATTAACCGCTTGCCTTCTATTCTAGAAATCTTGCAAGTGAGGTTGGTTCCTTTTCCGTCAATAAGATAAAACAGGTCGTCAACTTGCATGCGCAGAACCCTTAAAGCATGATTGGCTTCAATGCTTGGTAGTTCATTAACAGAAGTATCTTCAGAAAAAAAAGTGTGCTTTATCTTCATCATCATGCAATTGCTAAATTTGTCTTGCAATGTCTGGTAAAGCAAAAATAGCATTTTTATATACCGAAATAGCGGGCTATACAGTAGCTTGTTTAAAGGAACTGGCTATAAGTGCAGATGTTTTGCTATATCGCTGGCCTGTGAATAGTGAAGCGCCCTTCGAATTTCAATTTCCTGAGAATGTTGAAGTGATCGATAGAAAAGGGAAGACGGTAGATGAAATTTACAATCACCTAGTGACTTTTGGCCCTGAGAAACTTATTTGTTCTGGCTGGATGGATAAGGATTATGTAAAGATTGTGAAGAAATTTAAGCGGTCAATCCCTACGGTAGTGTGTATCGATAATCACTGGGTGGGAAGTTTAAAGCAGAAGATTGCCTCGGCTATTTCTCCAGTTTATTTAAAACGTACGTTCACACATGCTTGGGTTCCAGGGGATCCACAGTTCAAATTTGCTGTGAAATTGGGCTTTCCAACGGCTAGAATTGAACGAGGATTTTATTGCGCAGATACCGATCTATTTACTGAGGCTTATACACGTACCAAAGAAGAAAAAAGAAAAATCTTTCCAAAGCGGATTCTCTACCTAGCAAGGTATGTGGAGCATAAAGGTATTTTCGAAATGTGGAATGCTTTTATTGAATGGCAAAAAAATAATCCTTCCGATTGGGAGTTATGGTGTGTGGGTACAGGAGATGAATGGGAGAATAGGGTAGAGCACGAAAAAATTAGACATTTCGGTTTTATGCAACCCTCTGAGATGTCGGATATAATAAGAGATACGGGGGTGTATATATTGCCGAGTAAGTTTGAGCCATGGGGCGTGTCCGTACAAGAATTTGCAGTGGCGGGTTATCCCTTGTTAATCTCTGAAGAGGTTGGTGCAGCATCTGCTTTTTGTAGAACAGAAAATGGCTTTGTTTTTACGGCAGGAAGTGAGGAGGAGATCAAGCGTGTCTTTGAGCAACTTGAACGCCTATCTGACCAAGAATTGATTGAAATGGCTGGAAATAGTCATGAAATTGGTCTGGAAAACACACCGCGTATTTGGACTGAAAAAATATTAAACATAAAAGCTTAAATGGAAAAATTAGCACTTAAACTCTGTATGACCAAGGATATTGGTGTTCACGGAAATTTGTTCGGAGGTATTATGTTGGCATGGCTAGACGAAGCCGCGGCGACCTTTGCATGTTCAGTGTGTAAAAATCCAAATATGGTTACCGTTAAGATTGATGAAATGATCTTTAAGCGTCCCGTAAAAGTAGGTGATCAAGTAAACATCTATGGAGAGGTTAAAAGCGTTGGTAAATCATCTATGACCATGTATGTGGAGGCTCGAGCAAGTAACTTCTACACCGGCGAAGAAAAAATGGTGTGCTCAACTATTTTCATTTTCGTAAGAATTGATCATAATGGTGATGCAATTCCAATTGACGAAAGTGTTCGTCAATCGTACGCGCATCTGCCTCCGTATGAATAGAATACTACTCATACAAACTGCTTTTATTGGAGATGTAATTTTAGCGACTTCTCTCCTCGAAACAATCCATGCTTCTCTACCAGAGGCCAAGCTGGATATGGTGGTAAGAAAAGGAAACGAAAATCTACTTGAAGGTCATCCTTTTATCGACCGGTTAATAGTTTGGAACAAAAAGGAAGACAAGTACAAAAACCTGTTTAAAACAGTTAAAGAAATAAGGGAACAAGAGTATGACCTAGTCGTTAATCTCCAGCGTTTTTCAAATGCAGGGTTTATGACGTATCGTTCTAAAGCAAAAGTGAAGTTGGGTTTTAAAGGAAATTTCTTCTCTTCTTTTTACACGAAAAGTCTACGGCATGAAATCGGCAATGGAAAACATGAAATTGAACGAAACTTCGGTCTTTTAAATTTATCTCCAGCAATTCAAAAGATTAGTCCTAAGCTATTAAATCCTAAACTACATGCAGATGCCGTTCAACTGCCGGCAGAATTAGAATCTTTAAATAATCATTTAGTTCTTGCTCCGGCATCAGTCTGGGAAACAAAGAAATTGCCGGAAGAGAAATGGGTAGAACTCCTAAAACTTAAAAAAGAAGATCAAATCGTTTTGGTAGGCGCGCCGGGCGACAAAGAACTATTAAATAGAATAGCGGAAAAATCGGAGAGGAGTGATATTCTTATCGCCTCTAATTTATCATTGTTGCAGAGTGCCAGGCTTATTTCAAAAGCCAAGCGAATTTATGCTAATGATTCTGCTCCTTTGCACATGGGGTCAGCAACTAATACACCCGTTACAGCTTTCTTTTGCTCTACTGTTCCAGCATTTGGTTTTGGTCCTTTATCAGAGAATAGCGAAATAGTGGAGGTAAAAGAAGCCCTTTCTTGCCGCCCTTGCGGACTGCACGGGTTTAAGGCCTGTCCTAAGCAACATTTCGATTGCGGGAATAAAATAATTGTATCCTAATTCTAAAAGTTTCGTATCCAAGTAATTGGTGTGCTATAAGTACGGAACTTGAACTTACTAAAACGAATATCCCTCATTATGCTTTGCAGCGTAAACATTGTTTATGCGCAAAAGGATACTACCTTTTATTCAAGGGTCGGTCAACTTCAAGATTTATTCAATAACACCCACTATGTTCCAGTAGAATTTCAAGACACCACTACCAACGTAATCCACAGCATTTCAAAGCTAAAGCGAACAAAGGCAATTGCAAGTAGGGCGGAATATTTAGAAAAACGTCTAGAGTACACTGAGAATGATTATGGCCTTTATATTACTGGTGGATACCTCGAGAATTTTAACCCAGAAATTGGCACCATTGACGATAACCTAGTCTTTAACAGAAGGTTTAACGCTGGTCTGGAATGGCGTATTCTAGATAATGGTTTCTTCGAAAACAAAGCACAGGCTAGAATTTTAGAAGATCAAATTATTCGTGATCAATTAAAAGGCCAGTTAACCGAAGAGAGTTTTCACTATCTCTTGCGTTTTGATCAAACCATCTTCACCTTCAATAAAGTAAAGATTGAATTGCTTGAAGCTAGAAAAACAAGTTTACAAGAGCAATATAATGTGATTGAAGAATTGGTCCTACTCAAGAAATTAACGAAGGAGGATCTTATTAAAATTGACTCGAGATTAGCAGAGGTAGAGAGTATGCTAAGTATTTACAGTAGCTACAACGAGTATTTGGGTATTGAGGATGATACTTTAGCCTTCGATCCTAAGAACCTTCCTTTAATCGACTTAAACTACGATTATATTTTTGGATTGATTGGCGCACAAACAGATAGTATGTTGGCCAAAAGAGATTACCAAGACTATTATAGCTGGTATCACCAAATCAACTTGAGAGCTTATGCTCGCTACAATTATTACGATCTAGTAAATAATAACAACAGAACATTCGTTTCAGCCGGGTTGAATTTTTCAATCCCAATTCCATTCAATACAAAGCTTAAGAATGAAATAGAAAGCACCAAGTATTTATATGATAATGAACGAATGATTCAAGAGCGCTCTAGTTTACATGAAGATATTTTGAATACAGGGTATGAATTCCGATATAAGCTTAAGCAGTTTGTTTCATTTTATCAAAAGCGTAAAATCTTCATGGAACGCATGCGCATTGAGAAAGTGAAAATTAGTTTGGGCGATAATAACATTAATCCTTTACTTGGTTTAGAGATTTATGACGACTTGTTGAGCATAGATATCGAATTGGTTGATTTACTCCAAAATCTTTACCTCAAGGCTTTAAAGGTTCACTCCAAGATTCCGAACACTGATATTCGTGATATTATCTCGGTTCAGCCGGCAGAAGAAATTAATGAATACATCGATAATAAGGAGCGTTCAGTATATGTTTGGAGTAAAACATTTGAGAAATATACCCCTGAATTCTTGGCGGAATATGTGATTTACAATGAGTTTGATAAAATTATAATGGCGGTTCAAAAGATAGATACTATTCCAGAAAAGAAAACATTTATGCAGTTTGCTCAGGCCAATGCAGAGATTCATTTTATGTTGGGGAATAATAAGCTATTCTTTGAAAAAGACATGCATGGGTATATGCAGGGAATTTTAGATGCGTATCCAGATATTGAGCCTACAGGATTCCATTTAGATATTGAACCACATACCTTCGATGATTATAAATCACGTAAGCAGGAGTATTTAAATGAGTATATCGCTTATGTGGGAAATGTGAATAAATTCTGTGAGGCGAATGATCTAGAACTATCAATATCAATTCCTACCCATTATGGAATAGATGTTATTGAAGAGCTCTTTCCAAAAGTTAACGCCATTTACTTTATGTGTTATGAAAACGTTGATACTGAGTTTTTAACGAGAAAAATCACTCCCTTTATCGATAATTCAACCCCGAAGATGGTTTTAGCGTTTAGAACAGAGGATTTTGAGAATAGAATTGGGATGGAGAACAAGATGAAAGCCATGTATGATAAAACTGCGCTCCGCAAATTTGCATACCATGACTTGCGCCGATTAATTGAGTTTGATAGAAAAAGTGTTGAATAAGAATGAAGAGTATAAGCTTTAAAAGAAAAGGCGATAGCTATTTGCGCTACATGGATGAAAAGGAGATTCAGAAACAAAAGTCTCCTTTCAACTGGGATCGTTTTATCTATATCGCTCTTCTTGTGGTTCTTGCCTTTTTTATTGGGCGCTTTATGCTCAACCATTATTTCTACATTGAAGGGAACGGGCAGGTTCTATTTGAAAATGTAGACATTCGTCATACTGATGACATACGAATCTTAGAATTCGCCATTGAAGAGGGGCAGGATGTTAAAATTGGAGATACCCTTTTTACCTATTTCTTAGACGATGATTTATTCGGCAATGGCGGAGGCGGAGGAAGTAATTCTGTAACCATTGGAGGTAAGTCGAAACCAGACTCATGGATTGAACGGGAACTGTATAATTTACGCAAGAATGTTGCCCTAAACAATGCAAGAATTAAGGATGATAAAAAGCTTTTAGCCTTGTATGAAGAGGATCTTGAGCGTGTAAGGAATGAGGTGATTCTTGACGCGGTTTCGCACACGAATTTAGAAAATTTAGAATATCAGATTTCGAAACTAGAATCTGCGATTAACATTAATGAGTCGGAGAACTCGGTGATGTATCGCCAGATAAAATATTTAGAAGGATTGATTGTTGATGAGCAAGACTTAGATGTTACTATTGAACAAAATTCTACCGGTGGCGGCGGAGGTAATAATACTTTCGGTTTAGAGCCTCAGCATATGTTGGCTGGAATTGAGCAAATTCAAGACTTCAAGGTGTTTACTTGCCCTATTGACGGTACTGTAACGCGTTTAAATAAACAAGCATACGAAGTAGCACTGAAAACAGAGACAATTCTTTCCATCCACCAGGCAAGCCATGTGCATATTAAAGGATTCTTTGATCAAACAGACCTTAAATATTTAAGTGAGGGAGATTTAGTAAACTTAGAGTTCGCAGACGGTACTGAGTCTGTAGGAATGATTAATCGATTCTATTCTGCAACGTACATTTTACCAGAAGAATTCCAAAAGAAATTTGAGCCAACAACAAGAACTTTGGCCGCAGACATTATTCCAATTTCAACAGAAGACCTTGAGATTTGGAAGAAATATTACAAATTGAGTGTTACAATTAGTAAACGAACATTTTAATGGAGGAGAAAAAACCTGAAATAGAGCAAATATCAGACTCAGTTGTTAAGAGTGATGGCTTCTCATACCTTATCATTGATAGGTTTGATGGGCTAGTGGTGGAGGATGTTGAGTTTCATGATGCAGTGATTATTGACGGACGTGATGAGGCATTTGTACGACAAATTGTACGTAGAATTCGTGCCCACAAAAAGCACGATATATACTTGAAGCCGGTTTACATTCTCCGTGGTGCAACGATCACAGACCCTTTTATTCAGAAGCTAACAGATGGTACTTTGTATAGTTTAGATCAGCTTCCATTCTTAAAGGATGAAACGGAAAGAATCCGTACGAGGTCGAGTGAGTTAAAATTCACCGAGTCTATTTCATTTGAAGCCCAAATGATTGAAAAAGTCATTTGCTTCATGTATACCAGTGAGGACCGAGTTCTAGAACCTATACCTTACGTGTACGCAGATATTAATTATTCTTACCCAATATTATCGGTAAACTTCTCTCGTCACGATGAACATTCAATATTAGACATTTTAGAGATTGCAGAGAAAGAAGGAATATTCGAATCGGAATTTCACGATAAGGTATACCTCTGTGGAAATTGTAATAGTGGACGTTTGAGTTATCGAGAGGTTTGTCCTAAGTGTTCGAGTTCAAACTCTAAAACGCAAGATATTATTCATCATTTCCCATGCGGATATGTAGGCCCTATTGACGATTTTACTAACGAAATTGATGATGAATTAGATTGTCCGAAGTGTAATAAACGTCTTCGCCATATTGGAGTAGATTACGATAAACCTTCGGTGTTACATACTTGTAATAATTGCGGACATAAGTTCCAAGACTATAATGTGAATGCAAAATGTATGTCATGTGGGCAAGATCAGCGCGCTGAGCAGTTGGCAGAAAGAACGATTAAGAAATATACCCTTACTAAGAAAGGGGAAATGGCTGCCATTAATGGATTCGTAACTACTGCAAAGGATATCGAGGAAATTATTGGTTCTGTGAAGTACGAGACATTCAAGACAATGTTAAAGTACGAGATCGAACGTCTACGTCAAACGGAAGGATCATCAAACGTATGTGCCATTAAAATTGATAACCCTTCGCA
Source organism: Crocinitomicaceae bacterium (assembly GCA_022447665.1). GTDB lineage: Bacteria > Bacteroidota > Bacteroidia > Flavobacteriales_D > Crocinitomicaceae > JAKVAQ01. The sequence goes on along the minus strand of JAKVAQ010000021.1, from coordinate 60,737 downwards.
GGTTTATTCTCAATTAGGGTCTGATGTACAAAAGGATTTATTGATTGAGATTGTCAAAGTAATTCGATCAAACATTCGTTCATCAGATATTATTTCATTCCAGAATTCATCGACCATTGTACTCTCCATGAATGAAATCCCTACGAGAATTGCGAAAAAGATCTTATCCGAGATTATTGATATTCTCAAGCGATTAATGGAAACAACCCTCAAGAGCATGGAGGTTCAATTCCATACGCATGTAATTCCACTTGATTACGGAATGTCGCCAGAGATGCATATTCACCAATTAACAAAGGAGCTAGAGTAGGTGATTGAAGAAATATTAGACAATTACCTAAGGTTCTTGCAAAGTTTAAACGTTGGTCACTTTGTTAGGCTTTTCTGGTTCTATATTTTCTTCGAATTCATTCGCTATTTTGTAATTGAATGGATTGTTCTAAACATTTGGAGGCTCAGTAAATACTTAAATAGAGACAAGTACGAAAAGGCAAGACAAGAATTCCTTTTTGAGAATCCATTGGTCTCCATAATTATTCCTGGTAAGAACGAAGGGAAGCACATTTATAAGCTCATTCGCTCATTAAAAGAGCAAACCTACCAAAATATAGAAGTCATTGTAATTGATGATGGTTCTGATGATGACACCCCTACGATTGGTCGAGATTTAGAGAAAGCCGGGTGGATAGATCAATTTGTCCGAAATGAGATTCGAGGAGGTAAAGCCTCTGCCGCCAATACGGGATTAAGATTCTGTAAAGGGAAGTTTATTGTTCACTTAGATGCGGATTGCTCCTATGATAGAGACGCGATAGAAAAAATCATTATTCCATTTTACCTCGACAAACAAGTAGGTGGAGTTGGTGGTAACGTAATGGTGCGTAATTACAAGCAGAGCTTGGCCACTACTTTGCAGGCCATTGAGTATTTTGATACCATTAGTATTGGTCGTGTTGTTACCTCGAAGTTAGGTGTTTACCGTATTATTTCTGGTGCTTTTGGTGCTTTTAGAGCTGATGTATTAGAGAAGGTAAAAGGTTGGGATATAGGTCCTGGACTGGATGGTGACATTACAGTTAAGATTCGAAAAATTGGGTACAAGATTAAGTTTGAGCAAGATGCTATTTGCTTGACAAATGCTCCGGGTACCTTTAAAAAATTAGCAAAACAGCGACTGCGCTGGGATAAATCCTTAATTCGATTTAGGATTCGGAAGCATCACGATGTCCTCTTGCCAAATCAATCCTTTAAGTTCTCGAACTTCATCTCTTTTGTAGAGAACATTACGTATAACCTTGTACTGAACGTCAAGTGGTATGTGTATTTGAGTGATATGATCATTAATTACCGTTCCCTCATTCTCAATATTTTAATCACCAACTTCTTGCTCTATACCATTACGAATTTTGTTAAGTTTGTGCTTTATTCGGTGTATCGTAAACGGAGTCACGCACCAATGTCTTACTTCCTTATTTATATTCCATGTATGGTAATTTATTTTGGGTATTACCTGAGAATTGTGCGTTCTGTTGCCTACGTACAAGAACTCTTCTTTAAACTCTCTTATAACGACCCTTGGAACCCAAAGAAAACCTCGCAACACGCGAAGCGAATGGGGTTATAGTTGGTCTTAGTTCGTGAGCAGATTAATTCATATTTAAATGAGTAACAATAGAGTTAAAAAGATATTATTTTCTTGGCCGGTTTTGATTATAACATTCTGTGTAGTTCTATTTTCAGCAAAATTATATGAGAATTACAAAGAAAATTTACTTCTGGATTCTCTCGAAACTAATGCGAAAGTTATCAGATATTCCACTGAAAGGGGTTCTTGGGCAGTGCATTACTGTTATTATATTGAAGACCTTGAGTATTGTGGATTATCTTGGATATTCAAAAACGAAGTAGATTCAGCTCTAATTGGAACAGAAGACTTAAGAATAAAGTATTCTAAATCAGATTATTCTGTCTCTACTGTAGTTGATGAAAGGTTTAATTAATATATATGATCAAATAGCTCTGCTCGGTTTGTGTCCCTTTGGCTAAATCCTCTTTTTATGATATCGATAATCTTAGTTATTTTTGACTACAATATTGATTGGTGTATTTCCGAAAAATAAGCATATTATTTTTTTGTTTGATTTGTTTGTCATCCTTTGGCCAAGATAATGCAGCTAAGATCGAAATTGGCTTTCATGAATCTTTAGCTGAAGTGGATGAAGAAGCCAATCTTAATTGGACCTATAATCATGTAAGCCGAGGGTTTGAAGTTCATGTAGGAAATATTTCAAATGTTGCGGATGGGTTGCAGTTTTCTGTCATGTTAAAAGATTACATCTGTCTTTTGTTTTCTGCAGAATACGGAAACTATACCGGATCTATTTGGGTTGACCTAGATTATTCTCGAGGTACCCGATATAAGTATTGCCAATCTCCAATTTTATACTCTGACAATGCAAAAACTATTGAATACACTGATTACCTTAAACTCGTATTGACTGGTTTTGTTGGAGGAGATGAGGCTTATTATGATTTAATGATGCCGCACATTAAGGAATTTTACCCATTACTAGAATGTGAATTGTCATTCGGAGAACTTTTAACGACCATTTATTTTACAGAGGATACCTCCCCTGTACTTTGTTTGATGTTATTGTACGATAACGCCGATTTTATTTATTATGGTCTACCTTTTACTAAGGAGTCTCTAGCCAATGTATTTTATTACATAGGTTATGAGGATTCTGAATTGGCCTTCGATTCAATTAATAGAAATTATATGGATTTCTATCAAGTTGACACGATTTATACTAAAGAAGGCGAAGTCTATTACTATTAGACATTTATTCAATTTATAGTTTAAATAGAGAAAGATGACTCAAAAGTTATTGACGTTGGGCTCTCCACTCTCAACACTCACTCTCCCTTTAACCCTCATTCATAATCTTTGTTTGTCTGCGAATAGATTCTTGATGTATTACCTCAAGGTATTGAAGTATAAAGGAATCTGAAAGTCCTAATTCATTACCTTTTTCTGTTTGTAATCGCTGAATTTCAGCCCATCTTTCTGGTTGAAGAATTGTAATGGAATTATCCTTTTTAAAGTCACCAATACGCTCAATTATTCCCATTCGAGTGGCAATTAACTGAATAATCTCCGCATCTACTTGGTTCACTTCAGAACGCATGGAATCTAAATTTTCTTCAATCTCTTCATTTGACGATTCAACCGAACGAATTGTAAGTCCATTTACCAGTTCCGTTAAGGTCTCTGGTGTTATTTGCTGAGCGGCATCACTCCAAGCTTCATCAGGTGTAATGTGAGACTCAATCATTAATCCATCATACACAAGGTCTAAAGCCTTTTGACTCACTGGTTTTAATAACTCTCTATTTCCCGCAATATGACTTGGGTCACAAATCATTTTGGCCTCAGGAATTTCGTTTTTAAAGGCCAAAGGAATCTCCCACATTGGCTCATTTCTATACTTAGTTTTTCGGTGTAATGAGAACCCTCGGTGTATGGCATGTAAATCATTTTGACCTACCATTTTAAAGCGTTCAAAAGCACCAATCCATAAGGCCAAATCTGGGTTAATCGGATTCTTAATCATCACGGTTAATCCTTCAACACCACGTAAACTATCGGCAATCTCTTGCACCGTAAATGGGTTTACTGTAGATCGTGCTCCAATCCATAGATTTTTGAACCCAGCTTTTAGGGCTTCTTCCACGTGAAGTGCATTGGCCACTTCCGTAATTACAGGCAAATCCAACTCTTTTCCTGCTTTAATTAACCATGGCAATCCTACAGCCCCAACCCCTTCAAAAGAGTTCGGACGCGTACGAGGTTTCCAAATCCCAGCGCGCAATACATTCACTCTTCCTCCATCTTTCAATCGCTTGCAAGTTTCATAAACCTGCTGCTCACTTTCTGCGCTACATGGGCCTGAAATAATCAATGGCCGTTTAAAATCATCTATGTTCATCACAATCTTTTTGGCAAAAAAAAAGTCCCCGACTCGGAGACTAAATATTATTATATAGAAAGACCCGAGACCATTAAGTCCTGAACCAGTTCCAAAAGTTTCTTGCCGTTAAATACATAACACAAAGCTATGGTAATTTTGTTCAATAATTGAGAAATAAATTCAAAATAAATTTTAAAATACTGTAAATCATTTAAATAGAAATTTATTTTATTTTTTTGTTGGAAATAAGAAAAAAAATTGCAGAACTTTGTGCCAGCGATCTAACGCAATGACATATTTGAATTTAAATACAAAATTTTGGTGGCTTACTCGACTTTGGCGAGTAGCATAAACCTTTTGTATATCTAAATATTTCAGCGGCTTATCTACTCAGGTAAGCCGCTTTTTTTATTCCCAAAACTTAAGAAAACACAGTGAAAATTTATACACATAGTAAAAAAATAATAGCCGATCATCTCACGCCCATAGCGGCTTTCAACAAGCTTCGCGATGAGTTTGAGGCAGTATCGCTCTTTGAAAGTTCGGACTATCATGACCGTAAAAACTCCAAGTCTTTCATCTGTGGAAATCCTATTATTTCCCTAAAAGTTCAAAACAGAAAACTTGAATTAACCGACCGTTTAGGCTTCATCGAAAAAAAAGAAGTGAACTCAATTGTTGAGGTACAAGACCTGCTTAATGGTTATGAGTTTGTAAACAAAGAAAAGGCTGCATTGAACGGACTCTTTGGTGTTATTGGATACGATGCTATTCCGTTAATGGAAGACATTCACTTCAAGACACGTAACAGATTTACCAAATCTGCTGAGGTATTACTCAACGCTTACGAATTCGTTCTAATATTTGATAATTTCACCAATGAGATTGAGGTATTGATCAATGATTTTGAAGAGAAGGAACCAAATTTCAACATGATTTTAGATCATCTTCGTATCAACTTCTCTATTCAATCGCACTTTCAGGTAAACTCAGAACGCAACACGAATATTGAGCCGGATACCTTCCTAGAATTAATTGGAAAAGCAAAGGAGAACATCGCTTACGGAGATGTATTTCAATTGGTGCTTTCTAGAAGTTTTTCTCAAAACTATGAAGGAGATGAGTTTCAGGTTTACCGCGCCTTGAGAAGCATAAATCCTTCTCCATACATGTTCTACTTAAATCTTCAATCGGCTATATTATTGGGGGCGTCTCCAGAAGCTCATTTAGTCATTAAAAATGGAGTAGCTGAAATTCACCCGATCGCCGGAACCATGAAGAAAACTGGTGTAAAGGAAGAGGACCTTGCACTAATGGAGCAATTAAAAAATGATCCTAAGGAAAATGCAGAACATAACATGTTGGTAGACCTGGCAAGAAACGATTTAAATGTTTCATGTACTGATGTGGAAGTGAACCAATTCAAGGAAATTCAAGAATTCTCGCACGTGATTCACATGGTTTCGAAAGTTACGGGCAAGGCAGAGGCAAAAGAAGGATTCAACTTAGAAACCTTAGCGATGACCTTCCCTGCCGGAACACTGAGCGGTGCTCCAAAATACAAAGCTATGGAGTTGATTGATGAGTATGAGCATGAAAACAGAGGCTACTATGGCGGCATCGTAGGTCATTTCTCTCCTAATGGAGACTTGAATACGGCCATTGTAATACGCTCATGTTTTGCACACGAAGGAACATTGAATTACCAAGCTGGAGCAGGGATTGTGAAAGATTCTGTGCCACAATCAGAATTAGAAGAAATCTATAACAAAGTGGGAGCTGTTGAGTCAGCTATTTCACTTGCAAATGAAATGATATGAACATCTTATTAATTGACAATTACGATTCCTTTACCCACAATCTAAAAGCTTTATTGGTAAAGGTAGGAGCTGAGGTAAACGTATTAAGAAATGACAAAATAAAGCCCATAGATGCGCAGAAGTATGATGGGCTTGTGCTATCACCAGGACCAAGTTTACCGAAAGATGCTGGAAGATTATTGGATATTGTACGTGAAAATGATTCCCTTCCAATGCTGGGTATTTGTCTAGGAATGCAGGCAATAGCCCAGGTGAACGGATTAGAACTTGTACAGCCAAAAGAAGCGCTACACGGTGTTCAAACTGAAATAGAGCATGACGGATCTTTCCTTTTTGAGGATGTGTCTAAAACCTTTCAAGGCGCACGATACCATTCATGGGAAGTGAAAAATGAACAGGCATCGAATGCAGCGTTCACGGCCTTTTCAGATGATCATGTAATGGCTTTAGCGATTCATGGAAAACCGCATTATGGATTCCAATTTCACCCAGAATCAATATTAACTCCTGAAGGAGAAACGATGATAAAGAATTTTTTAACCCATGTAAACCAAAGAAAAAATGAAAGAGTTACTTCAAAAATTGCATAGTGGTATTTCGCTTTCGCACGAGGAAGCGGAGGAGTTGATGAACCATATTATTCATCAAACGGCTACAGAAACGCAAATAGTGGCAGCCATTACGACGCTTAGCATTCGACCTATTTCTGTGAATGAAATTCAAGGATTTAGAAAGGTGCTAATGGAAATGGCTACCAAGCCTAATTTATCCCCTAAAAATGCAATCGATGTATGCGGCACAGGAGGAGATGGCAAAAACACATTTAATATCTCAACAACGGCAGCATTAGTAATCGCAGCGGCAGGGTATAAAGTCATTAAGCATGGGAATTATGGAATGTCTTCAAATTGTGGTTCATCCACAGTGTTAGAGCAATTAGGGTACCGTTTTTCGCCAGATTCTGACAAACTTCAGCAGGAATTAGATGAATGTAATATTTGCTTTTTACACGCACCATTGTTTCACCCAGCCCTAAAAGCGGTGGCGAATATTCGAAGAAGTTTAGGGGTAAGCACCTTCTTTAACTTTTTAGGGCCGCTTTTAAATCCAGTGCAACCAGAATACCAATTAACTGGGGTTTTTAACCAGAAGTTGGTAAGGGTTTATCAAGAGATACTGAGTAAAGAACGTGCAAATTACAAGGTAATACATGGATTGGATGGTTATGATGAAGTGAGTTTAACTTCGGGTTTTCTCTTGAGTACGAACGGATATTCTCAGCAAATCTCACCAAGTGATTTAGGCTTGGAGAATCTGAGCCAAGAAGCTTTAGCCGGGGGAGAAACAGTGGAGGAGTCAGCTGAGATTCTAGTGAACATTTTAAAAGGAACTGGAACGCGTGCTCAAACTTCAGCCGTACTAGCCAACGCAGCTCTGGGTATTCAATGCTTTACCCCGGAAAAGTCCTTCACAGATGCTTATGAAGAAGCGCATGAAGCATTGATCAATAACGGATATAAAAATTTAGAAAAACTATTAAGCCTTGCATATGAAACTGTTGAATGAAATAATAGAGAAAAAACGTTCAGAGATAATCGAGTCAAAACGCAAGTATACGATTCGAGAACTCGTTGATTTTGAATTGTATCAAGAAGAACGACGATCTCTCAAAAAGGCGCTGATTAAAGGTACAGGCATCATCGCAGAATATAAAAGAAGTTCACCTTCGGCAGGTCACATAACCTCTGCGGGTATTGATGAAGTATTAGGTGATTACATGTCGAATAATGTAAGTGCCCTATCTATTTTAACCGATCAGCACTTTTTTAAAGGACAAGTAGAAGATTTAAAAGCGGCACGTAAATATGGCGTACCAATTCTAAGAAAAGACTTCATTATTGATGAGTTTCAATTGTTCGAAGCCAAGGCTTTTGGTGCAGATGCAGTTCTTTTGATCGCAGAGGTATTGGACAGCTATCATGTGAAGTACTTATGCCAAATCGCGCAATCATTAAACTTAGAAGTACTCGTTGAATTCCATTCTGAAAAAGAGTTGTTTAAGGTTCCTAGCTCAGCCGATATTATTGGTATTAATAATAGGAACTTAGATACACTTGAAACATCTATCGAAAATTGTAAGACGCTTCTTCCATACTTACCATTGAATGCCTTTAAAATTGCGGAAAGCGGAATTAAATCTTTGGATGAAATAGAGGAATTATACGAGCTTGGATTTAATGGATGTTTAATCGGAGAATCTTTGTTAAAGGAGCCACGCTTTAGAACTGAAATTAGAAGTTTAAAATCACCTGAAAACTTTGCGACATGCGCCTAAAATGTTGTGGACTGAAATATTCGGAAAATGCCATGGCCATCGATGCTTTAGGGGTAGATTTTGTAGGATTCATATTCTATCCTGGATCATCAAGGTATGTAAAGCAAATTCCTAAAAGAAAGAACGGAGCAAAAAGGGTAGGGGTCTTTGTGAATGAAACACCTGACAATGTAATTGCTACGTGTAAAAAGTATGACCTAGATTATGCGCAATTGCATGGGAATGAAACACCTAAGACGTTGAATGCTGTGGCTAAGGAGGTAAAGACGATTAAGGCCTTTTCAGTGAACGAGACCTTCGACTTTAATTGTTGCCGAGATTATTCTTCCGCCACTTATTTTTTGTTTGATACCAAAGGGAAGAAGTTTGGTGGGAATGGGGTGAAATTCAATTGGAAGATTCTTGAAAATTACACGCAGGAAAAACCTTTTTTATTGAGCGGAGGAATAGGCCCAGATGATGTAAAAGCCATTAATGAATTAGACCATCCAAAACTTTACGGAATCGATGTAAACTCTGCCTTTGAATCAAGTCCAGGAGTAAAAAAAACAGAATTATTAAAAGAATTTAAATCACAATTAAAATGAAGTATTCACCAATAGCAGATGAGCATGGGTTTTACGGAGATTTCGGCGGAGCTTTTATCCCTGAAATGTTGCGTAAGAATGTAGAGGAGCTAAAAAATGCTTTCTTGTATTATTCTTCAGAACCCGAATTTATAGCAGAGTTTAAAGCCTTATTAGCAGATTATGTGGGGAGACCAACGCCTTTGTATTATTCCAAAAATTTATCGGAAAAGCTTCAGGCCGGGATCTATCTGAAGAGGGAAGACCTTAACCACACTGGAGCACATAAAGTGAACAATACTATTGGTCAAATATTATTGGCCAAGCGAATGGGCAAGAAGAGGATTATAGCAGAGACCGGTGCAGGACAGCACGGTGTGGCCACTGCAACTGTTTGCGCATTAATGGGCTTGGAGTGTATTGTGTATATGGGAGCCATAGACATTGAGCGCCAAAAGCCTAACGTAGGTCGCATGAAAATGTTGGGGGCAGAGGTAAGAGCTGCAGAGAGTGGAAGTAAAACACTAAAGGATGCCACTAACGAAGCTATTCGCGACTGGTTAGCTAACGTAGACGATACATTCTATATCATTGGTTCAGTGGTAGGTCCAGACCCTTATCCAGAAATGGTGGCCTATTTTCAATCAGTAATTTCAGATGAGATAAAAAAACAACTTTTGGAGAAAACGGGTAAGGAGAACCCAGACATGGTGGTGGCTTGTGTTGGAGGAGGAAGTAATGCGGCTGGAGCATTTTACCATTTTATAGATTCCGATGTGCAATTGATAGCTGCAGAAGCGGCTGGAAGAGGGGTAGATTCCGGTCAGAGTGCGGCAACTTCAGTGCTTGGAACGATTGGAGTAATTCATGGTTCTCAAACCTTGCTCATGCAAACAAAGGATGGCCAAATTGTAGAACCTTATTCTATTTCGGCGGGACTAGACTATCCTGGAATCGGACCCATGCATGCTCATTTAATTCATTCTAAACGAGTACAATCCATTGCGATTACTGATAATGAAGCACTTTCAGCAGGTTTGTCTTTCAGTAGGTTAGAGGGAATAATTCCGGCCTTGGAAACCTCACATGCCATTGCTGCATTGGAAAGATTAGATATCCAAGGAAAAACAGTCGTCCTTAACCTTTCAGGAAGAGGAGATAAAGATTTATCTACTTATTTAAAACACTTATAATGAACCTTAGAGAAAAAATTACACTTACAAAAGATAAAAAATTGAGTATTTATTTTCCGGCGGGCTATCCTAAGAAGGATTCTGCTTTGGAGCTAATACCCCGATTAGAGAAGTCGGGTATTGATTTTATTGAACTCGGCATGCCTTTTTCTGACCCAATGGCTGATGGACCAACCGTGCAGGAAGCGTCAACCATTGCTTTGAATAATGGTATGAATATTGAAGTACTTTTTGAGCAAGTTAAGCAGGTAAGAGAAACATCTGACCTACCAATTGTTTTAATGGGCTATTTCAATCCTGTATTACAATTTGGTATTGAAAAGTTTGCAGAGTTCTGTAAATCAACTAAAATAGATGGAGTGTTAATTCCCGATCTCCCTATAGAAGTGTATATTCAGAAGTACAAAAGCATTTTTGAAGCGGCCGAGGTACCATTGGTTTTTATGGTAACGCCAGATGTAAGTGCAGAGCGCCTGAAACTAATAGATCAACAGAATTCCCCTTTCATCTACCTTGTGGCGAAATCAAACATCACCGGATCGAACACACTATTCGGTACTGAAGATATTGAAAGTAATCTCAAGAGTTTCTCTGAAAGACCCATTGAAACCCCTGTTGTGGTTGGTTTTGGGATATCTGATGCCGCTTCGTTTCAGGACGCTACAAAACACTTCAGCGGAGGCATTATAGGCTCCGCTTTTATAAAGTCTTTGGCATCTGAAAGCGCAGATACCTTTATTGAATCTTTGCGTTAGGCTAGCGATCGAGATAACGCGATCTCCAAATCATGCTTGTAGGGAAAAAATTAAATGCTAGGCAAATGAAAACCATAAACCCAACAACGCCTACGAAAATGATGGCCGTTCCGAAAATAAATTCAATCGGCTTTAATCCTTGAATATCATACGTTGCAAGTGCTATTAGCATAGAAAAAGTTAAGGCCACAAACCCTAATGATATAGCCATTGCTTTTGGACTTCTCACAGGTAACGAACTTACCTTTCTAAAGAAGTTGAATTCGTTTCCCCATTTGTGAATGAAAAGAAACTTGTTTTCTTCAATTTCTGCCAATAAAATGGGGTCAATCTCGCTGTCTTCCAACTCGAATAAACGACCTGGTGCTATAATTTTAAGTGGCTTAAGTGTTGTTTTGTACTTGCTCTCTATTTCTTGAACTTTATCTATTGCTTCTTGTGGCAGCTCACCTTTAAAATATGAAATGTCCAAAATTCGCAAGCGGTACTTCAGGCAAATACGCTCAATCGTATTAATTGAAAGGAGTTTGTCATGCATATCTCGTTTAAGACCGTTAATGTCATTCGAGTCTCCATGAATAATTGTCATTGCTTCATCTAATAACTCTCCTGATTTTGACTCAATCTCAAACGCTTCTTTCACTAATTTAGAATCCATAATTACATTTTATATTTTAACAGTTTATGTCGGCAAGTTGTTGTATCATTTATTGGGATTTTTTTCTTCAGTTTTAAACCGAGTTTGGTTGATACAACTTGAGTCCGTAATTACTTCTTATAAATTTACCACATGTAGAATAATTTTTTTAAGAATTCACATTAGAATTTCAATGAAACCTTAAATTCTAATCTAAGAGCGTTTCATAATAAATTGAAATTAACGATCTTTCTAGGTTCAATTCATTGACCTATATTTTGAGTTTATTCCGATACATATTTCTGCTTTTGTTCTTGCTTGAGGTACATTCTTTCTCTCAAGATATTATAGTGGATTCTGATTTTGAGTTAAAATCCTCTTCGTTTGAATTAACCTCAAAAGACAAGCAAAATATTGATACGATGATTGCGCAACTGTCACGAAGATCGCCGCTTTCACAACGAGAGAAAATTTTTGTGGACTATGAATTTGCCCGGTTTTTAAGGCAAGTAGGAGCCTATAAAATGTCCAATCGCGTAATAAACTTGGTAGATGGTGCTACAAAACCATATCTCGACGGTAGAGAGCAATATAAAATTCAAACGTTCAGGGCATTTGTCTATTTCTCAGCAGAACAATATGATTCGGCGATATATTATTACCGTTTGTCAAATCCTTTATAGCTCTGATAGTCAACTGTCTCCCGCAATTCTACCCAGTACAATTACATAGGCTACACTTATATTATGGCTGAGGATTACGATAACGCATACCATTATATCTCGGCCGCTGATTCAATCAGATCTTTAGTGGATGAGAATTCTGACTCAGCTTTTTACGGGAGTATATATGACAACTATGGTTTAATTGCTTTGAATTTGGGGAATTATGAAGAGGCTTTACTACGCTTCAAAACAAATGAAAGGATTTATATTAGACTGGAAAAAAGGAAAAGATCCTACAGGCGCAAATAAGATAAGGAGTCACCTATACCAAGATGGGTGAGCTGAAAACTGCTGAAGATATCCTTACCAATATTGATTTAAGGAATAAGAACATACGTTTAGGGAAATTCCAGGCACTCAACGAAATTTTATTGGAGGCGAAGATATTACTCTACACGGCAATGGGTGACAAAGAGAATTTATCTCTAGTTAATCAAGCGCTGATTAATAGCAGAGTCTCTTCAAAGCTCTATGAAAAGGCATTACTAGACTATGCTTTTGAACTTTTCTTTTTACTATTAGAGGATCAGAAGAACGAGGCTCTAGGTTTCGAGAAGCAGCAAAGACAGCAGGTTGAAAAGGAGAGAAAGGTATCCGTGCAATTTTGGATTACCCTAACAGCATTTTTAATTATGTTCTTTTTGTTTCTGGTGGTTGTACTATTCAATCGTGCTAACAAACGTAAAGCAGCGTTAGAAACGGTTAGTATCAATAAACAGTTAACAGAATCTCTCTTTGAGAATGAAAAGCTAAAATCAACTCAACTTGAATACGAAAATCAACTCCAAAGCCAAAATCTAATAGATATCTCTATGGAGATTCGTAGGAAACGCACTTGGTTGGAGGAGTGTAAAGAGAAAATTATCAAAACCTTTGAGGAGGCAGAAGATAAAATTCGTGTCAAGAAGATAATTGATGAATTGAATTTTCAATTAATGACCGAGGAGAAACAGAAGTTTCAGTTTGAGAATATTGAGGAGATAAACCGATCATTCAATAAGAAACTAAAAACGACATATCCCGAATTAACGAACTCCGAAATTGAGCTTTGTGGACTCATTCGATTAAAACTATCCGCTAAGGAAATTGTTAATTATCGAAATATTCAACCTGATTCTGTATTCATTGCGCGAAAAAGAATACGCAAGAAAATGAAGCTTCAAAAGTCTGAAAACCTGTTAGATGTACTGATAGAAATGTAGACTGCGACTAGCTTGTACCTACTTTGTACCCATTAATAAATTCAATTTTCACAATGCTATGTTCTATCTTCGGGGTGGACTTTTGGACAAGCGAATACTCTTTTATTTAATCCCGCATTAAACTTTTTGAAAGTGTTCCGATCAAAACCTATGTACAACCTAAAATTTAACTTTATGAAACTTACTTTTACCGCAAGCATTATGCTTTTAGGTGGAACGTTAGCATTCGCTCAAATCCCACAAGTGGATTCTTGGATGCTAAACACAACTGGAGCTACTGCCTCTTATGATTATTATCCTGGCCCACCTCCAACTACATCAATAGTAAACCTTACTGATTCTGCAGATATTCTTACAATATGTACTGACGATAATTACGTTTACATCAGAGCAAATGGTTTAGCAAGTTACCATATGGGACCTTGGGAAATGAATCCTAATGTTCCCGCTGCTGATTTACATACGTATAGATTCCCACTAGCCCCCCAAGAAGAAACCGGAACTAAAACTCCTCAACCTGAAGTTGGGGCTCTGGGAATCGCAGTAAACGGAGTACAACTATATGGAATTGGAGATGCACGTTCATATAAAGCTTCTACCAATGAGAATGCTGGAGACGGCGATGGAATTTGGTATGCTGATGCTTGGGTTTCCGAAGGAGCTACAATGGATGCTGGAGGAAACGGGCATGCTGATGGTATGAGTACTTATCACTATCACGCCAATCCAAGTGCACTTTATACAGACCCTTCTACGGAACACTCACCAATCATTGGTTGGGCATTTGATGGGTTCCCAATTTATGGTCCTTTCGGATATGCTAATCCAATGGACGCATCAAGCCCGGTAGTAAGAATGGAGTCTGGATATGAACTAAGAACAATGTCCGATAGAACAACTTTACCGGATGGTTCTACTTCAACGCCTCCTGGTCCTTCAGATTTCACAACCTTTCCACTCGGAACTTACCAGCAAGATTATGAATTCACAGATGCTGGTACGCTAGATGAGTATAATGGCCGTTTCTGTATTACACCTGATTTTCCATCTGGAATCTATTGTTATTTCCTTTCAACGGATGGTTCAGGCGATCCTGATTTCCCATACCTGACTGGTTTTGAGTACTATGGAGAAGCGTCTCTTTCTGAGATTGGACCAATGTCTGGAAACGTTACTATTCCATCAGGAACATGTGGTAGTGATTTAAGTATTGAAGAGGATAAAGCTGAATTCCTTTCTGTATATCCAAATCCTGTAATTAATCAACTAAACTTTGATGGGATTTCTTCGGGTACGTACAAAATCTTTGACCAACTGGGTAGAGAAGTATTAAATGGCGTGGTGGAAGAAGCCTACGCTGTGAACATATCAGCATTGACACCAGGAACTTATGTGATTCAAATTCAATCAGAGGAGAAAAAATATTTCTCTCGATTCATAAAAGAATAATAGCTTGAAAAGCTTATCTCTCCTGCTCTGTGTTATTTTGGGGATAACACTGCATGCACAGGATCTTAACGAAGATTTTGGTGCAAGTGGGAGAGTAATTTTTGATCTGGATAACCTCGACGAACTTGTCGGGGTTTTTCAAGATGACGATGGAAACATCTATTTCTACGGTAACACCTCGGAAAACCTCGGGGGTATTTACCCGTTCGATTTATATATCGGTAAAATGAACCAGCTCGGAGAAATCGATCCGAGTTTTGGAGTAGATGGTATTTACAGAACTGATTGTCCAGGAAATACTATAACCTCAATTAATTCTGCCGTTTGGGACACCAGCGGAATTTATTTAATGGGAAGAGCTTCAAATTCTGGCATCGTTGACACAAATACGTTTTTCATTTCTAAAATTGATCATACTGGAAATCTAAATCTAGACTTTGCCGATGATGGCTATTTCATACATGATTTTTTAGGCACCTATAACACGCCTGGGGAGCTGTTAATGGATGCTCAAGGCAAATTGGTGTTCTGCGGCTCTACTGAAGATGATGAAGGTACTGGTTATGAGTTTCCTATGTTGGGGAGGTTGCTTCAGAATGGGGATCGTGATAGTACATTCGGCACAACCGGGGTGATTGTTTATGATATGTTTGCAGGTGCGCTTACGGATGAGTTTGAAGTACCAGCATATACCTACAAACATGGTGAAGGCGGATACTTAGATAAGATTATCGAGGTCAATAATAATTACTATGCTGCTGGAGGCTATTTATTGACCGCAAATACGCATTTAAACCTAGTTTCTATTAACAAGGATGGGGAGTTTAACGCCGATTTCTCAATTCCAGGTCCATTCATTTTTCAATCAGACGTTGGAGGAAACCATTATTTAAAGTCATTGACCTACCATAATGGGAAGGTGTTAATGGGGATTGAAACAGATGGTTTAATGGATCAAGAGAGTTTAATTCAAATCGTGGATACTACTGGTACTTTAATTTCACTTACAGAGCTTGCTAATGTGGAAAGAGACTTAAGGACAAGAGGTTTGATACAGTACAATGACTTAATATTTGTAGGGGAGTATTCTAAATTGCATTCAAGCACAAGTCCAGGCTATCATTCAGATGATTTTGAATTTGCAGCCCTTGATGACAATTATAACCTTAGAACGGATTTGTTTGATGAAGGATTTTACAGGGTTGATGTTGACTCTGATGATGAATTAGGGTTGGAATGTCTTCATATTATTGACGATAAAATGTTTCTAGGCGGATACATGAATAACGTCTCTGGTTCTAATTTTACCGATATTGTTTTTATTGGCTTAAGCTTGGTTAACGATCTTTCTTCTGAAGGGCGTAATACTAAAACACTTCAGATATTTCCAAATCCTTCGAGGGACTATATTCAATTGTCAAAGGAAGGAGAGTACAAGATTTTTGATCTTCAAGGGAAATTGATAAAAAGTGGTCAAAATAAGATGAATGAAATAATCGATATTCAGTCTTTAGAACCTGGAGCATATCTAATTCACGTGCTCAACAATCACAGTCGTTCTGCTGTGCGTTTCATCAAGAATTAGTCAGTTTCTTTTTTCTATATTTAGAATATGAACGCAACAGGTATTTTAATCGTCGTATTGTTTTTCGGTGTCCTCATTGGAATAGTCGTTTTGACGATTCGATGGGCAATAAAACAAAACAAGAAGAAAACGTTGATCTTCACGGAATTTGCCAAAGAACATAATCTTCAATATTCTTTTTCCAAGTACATGTTCGCTACACTTAATTCTGTTCAAGGCGAATACAATGGAGTGCAATTGAACATTTATGAGAAAATGGTTGGGTCTGGAAAGAATCAACAAGTTGTAACTACATTTACGCTTGCCAGTTCAGGCCTGAACTTTGATTTTTCCATAGGTAAAGAACAGTTCTTTAGTAAAACTGGGAAACTCTTAGGATTTAAGGATATAGAATTTGGAGATGCTGCTTTCGATAAGGCATTTCTAATGAAAAGTAAATCAGAAGACGAATTCCGATCTCTGATGAATTATGAGAATCAAGCTAGATTAACTGCAATAAAAGATGATTTAGCGGGGACCATTTCATGCAAAGACGGTCTGTTATCTTATAGCATTACTGGAGTTCTAGGACATAAAAAGAATAGAGAAAAATTTATGAATGTCCTGCAATTCGCCATTGATTTAACAAAAACTAGACTTCGCTAGTAGTATGTAATTACTCTCGTGGTTTCTTGGATAATTTCATCATCTAATTTCTTAACTCTTCTTGTCCAGTTCTTAGATGCGTCAAATTCGTATTCATACGTATATACCAAAGGCTTTTTATCGAATTCTGTTTTACAAGTTTCTATTATTAAGTTCATTTCCTCGTCATAGGTATAAGTCTTTACCCTGCTTAAGTTTTCTCTTGATCTCTTTTTAGGTTTGATGCTGTAAGAGCTATTGAATGAAATAACGATACTGTCTTTCGTTACTCTATTTCTACTGTTATATTCTTTATGGTGAATTTCAGCTTTACCAAACTCTTCGCTAAAAATGGAGTGTTTAATAACATTTGATCTTCTATTATACTCAAATTTTTCTCCGATAAGTTTTGTGTGGAATTCAGCGTTTTCATCGCAGCATTTTCTGGTGATTCCAATTTTACGACCATATTTATCGTAAACATGTTTATAGTTAAAAACCATAAAGCGCTCACTGTTATAATGCGTCTCGAAACCTAGGTTAAAATCACCGTCGTAACCAAACATCCAAAAAGGTAGGAAATCATCTTTACTAATAATCGAATCGTATTCTACCTTCATTAAAGCCCCCAGCATATATGAATTAATGAAGCGGTATTCTTTACCATTTATTACCTTCCTTACGGCATATCCAACTGTATCATAGAACACCTCTGAATACCAATTCGCTCCTTGAAATGAATAAAAAGTGCTTCTTCCTTCTTCATTAAAAGTGTAAGTCTCTATTCTAGGAGAGAGTTTTGTTTCCGACTTATTCCGGTTTACCGTGGTTATTTCAAGGTTTTTTACCTTTCCATAAAGTCTAAAATCAAGGGTGGTTTTACCTTTTCTTATTTGCTGACCATAGGCGCCGCAAACAAGCAGTAACATAAATACCGATCCAAGAGTTTTAGCTAGCACGTGAATAGGTTTATTGACCGAGTAATTGTTTGAATTCCTCTGGAGTGTAGAACTCACCATCATATTCAGTGGTTGGTAGGAGACCAACTAGTTCATAGCTCTCGTATTCTTTGATAGCAGCATCACGTTCTTCTTCAGTGTTGAATTGACGTGAGTAGTAAGATGTGGAGCCATCGAAGTTTTTCACAGTTTTGATACCACCAATTGATGAATAAATATTAAATACTTCAATAGGAATCTCACCTTCGTAAGTACCCAACTTAACGCGGTATCTTACATTGTCCATGTTTATTCCGTTGATGATATTGGAAGTGTTCGTTGATGTTGTATCCGTTTCGTTAGATCCATCTGTGTTGTCCAGTGGATTTTCTCCTTTCGGATCTACGAATGTTTCAATCTCTTTCGTTTCGTCATAATTACTCGGAAGTTGTTCAGTTTTAACTCCAGCTTCTTTAAGCGTGATACGTTCTCCTTTTTCATAGGCAACAACAAAGGCCTTAGGATATCCACGCGCATGCATTTCATCTTGCATTTTCTTGGCGTCATCCCAATTGTCGTACTTACCGGTATAGTATCTCGTAATACCATCTTTACCGGCAGCAAAGTAAACGTTGTCTGTATTCGGGAATACTTTATCCACATCTACTGGTTTTGAGAACGCTCCAATCTGAACCATATAAGTAGTTTCTTCAAGAGCTAAATCTGGACCTTCATAGCCTTCTTCTTTATTGATGTTCTCTACCTTACTGATAATTGAGCTATCAACTGGATTGATGATGTTGTGCACTGTATTATTCGTAGCAACGTTTTCTACTTCAATTCCTAGTTTTTCCAATTCGGTTTTCGCCGCAACTGCATCCTGTATACTGTTGTATTCACCCATAATGTAATACACAGTATCATTTTTCACTACGGTCTGGAAATCTGCAAATCCTAAGAACTTGTGTAAGTCATTCGCGGTAATGTCTTTGGATTCAGCTCCCATAACTATCACATAGTTTTTACCGGTAACATCAGCTAAAGGATCTTTTCTATAATGCTTGTCTGCTTTACCAGAATTTACTACTGTTCTTATCTCTGTAAATTCTTGTAAGTATCCAGTTGAATCATAATACAATTCTAAGTGTCTTTGGAATTGCTCTTCGGTAATTGTTACTCCAAATTCATCAACATAATTCCCTAATGGAGTGCTCTTTTCATCATCCAAAAAATCAGGAACACCGTCTTGGTCACTATCAAGCGGACATCCCGAAGAATCTACCTTTGCCTCCAACGGAGTTCCCGGGCAATCGTCAAGTGCATCAATCACACCATCTTTATCCCAGTCATTTGTATCCCAATCAGCGAAAAATTCAATTCCTTCTTCGTCACCTTGAGTATCTTTGTCCGGAAGTTGTAAATCATAGCTAAGAGAAACATAAGTAAACAATAGTCTGTCTTTACTATTGTCGCCTTGTCTTACACCGGTGCCTGCAGGAGAAATATTGTCAATTAAGTCCGTTAAAGTAAGGGTCCATGTAGTTGCTAGTCTAAAATCCCATCGAGGCGAAAGGTGAAACTCCATACCTGCTGTAAATGGAAAACCAAAGCTCTGTTCTCTATATTTTCCTAAACCATCAGCATCGAGTGACCTTAAGTCAGTTTCGTAGTCGTAATCTCTGTATAAATAGAGCGCGTCAGAAGCATTAGGGTCAGTTTCAGCTAAACTTCTAATTGAACCATCAGACCAGTAGTGATACATACGTCCCTGTCGGTCGTATAAATCCGTTTTGGATAAAAACTCCAAAGAGGTAATTCCCACGCCAACAAAAGGATTAAACTTGCCTGTTTTATAGTTGACCATTGGCCAGAAGTTATAATATAGATTCAGGCTTAATGATCTAATTCTAGACTCGAAGTTTAAGTTTCTGTACAACGAACGTTCGTTTGATGCAACCTTGCCGTAAGACGCCATCATTTCAACGTTAAAAAAGCGCGTAAAAGGAGCGTTTACATAAACTAAACCACCAATTTTATTTACCGTAGGTGTGAATGATTTTTGATAATTCTGAATCTCACCATAATATCCCATTGTACCAGTTCCAAGACCTATTCTAGGACGAAAAACAGAGGCCAAAGTATCTTCAGCTGAAGCATTATTCGTTAAAAACAATGACAGTAAGGCGAGTAAAGTAATTTTCATTTTAGCGCTAAGGCCCATATTATAAAGGTACGACTTTTATAAAATACCAGTCAAATTGAAAGTTTGACTTATTAACATGGTAATTCTAATTATTCTGGCCAAGTATAATCTTTCAAGCCAATTTCGAAAATATCACGACGTCCTTTTCCACCATTATCTGGAGTAGAGAAGGTAGAATAATAAGCTTTTCCTAAGTCTTCATAATATCTGAAGTGCGTTTCGTCAGACACGGTATTAATTGGGTAACCAAGGTTCTTCGGTGCTGTCCATTCTCCGTCAACATTTTTCGAAACGTAGATGTCATATCCACCCATACCTTCATGACCGGTAGAGCTAAAGAATATCATGCTTTCATCTGGCGTAACGTAAACAGTAGTTTCTTGACCTTTTGTATTTAAGATTTCTAAGTTTTTAGCCTTACCCCATTCTTTTCCTTCTTTTTCGCATACATATATATCTGCCATTCCCATTCCTCCTGGGCGTTCAGAAATGAAGTATATCGCGGTCTCGTCTCCATTAAAGCAAGGCGCAGCATCAAAGAAAACTGAATTAATAGGCTTAGGCATTGGTTTTGGTTTCGTCCAAGTACCTTTTGTTGAGAATTTAGAATAGAAAATATCTGTATGTCTTGTTTTAGGTTTAGGAGATTTTAACCCCATAGTATTGATTGTTAAAAGCATCATGCCTCCATCCATCGTAATGTGTGCAACGCCATCAAAACCATAAGAGTTTAGTCTTCTGTTAATGTCTAAATCATTCGATGCTTCACCCCACTTGTTATTTACGGTATCCCAAAGACAAACATAAATGTCGGAGAAGTATCTTGAATCACCTGAACTTACACCGCCGCCGTTTGTATCTGATCTTCTTGATGTAAAATACATTGCTCTTCTATTTGATGAGTAAACTAAGGCATATTCATCCTGAGGACTGTTTACATGCATACCTAAAGCGGTAATATTTACTTTAATTGGTGTAGCCATCATGGTTTTTGCGCGCTCAACTTCGGCAATTCTGAAATCTACGTCTAATTCCTTGTAGCGTGTTTGAGAAAGTGAAGTTTTGAGCATTTGGAAGTTTTCAATTGATTTATCTAGATTACCTGTTCTATGGTAGGCTACACCTAATAGATAAGCCAGTTCATTGGAAACTTCTTTGTCAAGTTCTCTAGCTTTTTCTCCGTTATCAATGGCTTTTTCATAATTTCTAAGAGCTAAGTGGCATTCTGCAATCCAATAAGTCGCTTGCGCATTATTCTTGTCTTTCTCTAAAGCGTTTCTGAATTTGGCTAGAGCCAGTGTATAAGCCCCTTCATTATATAGGTTCTTTCCTTCCCCAATTATATAAGCAGCAGTTCCTTTTTCAAATATTGTATTTGTTGAATCTGGTGGAGTTAGGGCAGAGGCACTAAAACTAATAGTGGCCAAAATAAATGCGAGTGCGAGTTTTTTCATTTTTTTTCGATTTTCAGCGATAATCCGAAGATAAAAAATTATTCGTTTAAATCATCCTTTTCTTCAGGCTCTGAGGTTTCTTCAAGAGAGTCTTCCTCTTCTTCTTGATCGATTTTTTTTGGTTTCTCAGTTTTTATCGCAAATTCATTTTTACTAAGGTCAACAACTTCGTGCATAGAGAGGGTTGCACTTGTAATCGCCAAAATTGGTGCCAAAGCGGCGCAAAGGAAGGTTATGAAAAGAACGGACCCCCAGATTAATTGTGTTGTAGTGTCAATAGCGAGGGTGTCAAATTTTCGGTAAACACCATGAAACGAAAGAAAACAGATATAATAAACACTCCCAATGGCAATGGCTAGGCCACGATGCTTAGATACAAAATGAATACTCTGTTGTATGTTCAGTCTTCTTCTTTCGTTAATGTAGTCTATGAATGCAAATCCATAGAAATAGAAACCTATAAGTAATGGTAAAGAGAAGATTAGAATGTTTTTCACCGAGCCTCCAAAGAAAGATGCTACCCCTAGAATAATTACTAAAAACAAGTATTCCCAAAATAAGTTTCTTGCTGCGATCTTTATCCCACGTTTAACATCATTAATCAACTGCTTTAAATTGAAAGGGTATTTGTTTCCGGTTAAAATTTCCTCTATTTTTTCGGAAAGCATAGCAATTAAAGGAGAAAGAAGTATAACTACAATGTAAAGCGTGAATTTCGTAAATACCATATAAAGAGCATCGAAGAAAATCATTTTGGTTGTTAGCCAAATAATACCATTTAAAGAATCAACTTCGGTACTTAATGAGGCTATGTCTTCACCAATTCCTTTTTCTAAATTCAAAAAATAGATTCCAATGAAATAAACACCTAGAAATAGTACAAGCGGGAATATGGCAAACCAATAGAGTTTGTGCGTGATCAGGAATTTTATTCCAGTCCCATAATTCTTGAAACCAAGACCTATTAATTGAAAAAAATTCTTGCTCGTTTTTTCCACCAGTCAAATATAAAACTCTAATAAATATATTCTCTTCTTCGAATCACATATTTCGTAACTTTGGCCTGAATCGTATTAATTGAATTTTCTCTTTACATATCAACCTGTCTGGTTAATCGTAGTTACAGTAGTGGCTTTTGCGTATGCATTTTTTCTCTACAGAAAAGAGAAGTTGCTGGATGATGTGCCTCCTTATTTAAGGTGGGTAATGGCAAGTTTAAGATTTTTAGGAGCCTTTTTTTTGTTGCTATTATTGTTGGGGATAGTTCTCGAACGGGATATCGAGAGAAAAGAAAAGCCCCTCGTTTTTCTTGCAACGGATAATTCAGGTTCCATCTTAATTAATAAGGATTCTTCTTTTTACAAAAGTCAATTCCCAGAAGAAATACAACAACTTAAGTCTGACTTATCTGAAAAATTTGAAGTAGTGGACTACGTGTTCTCAAATGAGTTGATAAAGGGCGGGGATCTAGATTATTCAGGTAAATCGACTAATATATCAAACGTGTTCTCTGATATTTTTGGTCAGTATCCGAATCGCAATGTTGGAGCAATTATTTTGGCTAGCGATGGTATTTACAATGAAGGCTCCAATCCGATTTATGAAATTTCTTCTAAAAACTACATCCCGATTTTCACCATCGGCATGGGCGACACGACCGAGTTGAAGGATGTGAAAATTGATTTTGTTGAACATAATAACATCGCTTTTTTTGGTAATGAATCTCCTGTTGATGTGTTGATTTCACATTCAAAATCAGGTGGAGAAAAAGTAAAAGTCTCGATCAAGGAAGGTGAGCGTGAATTGGCTGCACAAGAATTGTTACTTAACTCGAATTCGCCTCAGACAAGATTGAATTTTGTTTTAAAGGCCTCAAGTATCGGTTTCAGAAAATATACTGTTGAAGTGACTCAGCTGAGTGATGAGTTTACGTATAAGAATAATACCTCCAATTTTTATTTAGAAGTTATAGATGGTCGTCAAAAAATCTTATTGGCGAGTGATGAACCGCACCCTGATATGGCAGCACTTCGATTTGTAGTAGAAAACAACAAGAACTACGAGGTTGATTATGTTAAAACGGAGGATGTAAAGGAGATTAAGAAATACGATTTAATTGTACTCTATAATTACAAAAAGAAAAACCCATTGATTCAAGAAGCGGTGAAGAATGGAGACCGTCCTTTTTTAGTTATTGCAGGTATTGGCGCTAATATGAGGTTTGTTACTGAGTTAGGTATTGGGATAAATGGTGTGGCTTCGAATACAGAAGATGTAGGTATAGGATTTAATCCGAATTTTAAAGAAATTCTATTATCGCCTGAAGTGATTCAGACCTTAACCAATGCACCGCCGCTTGCTTCTCCTTTTGGAAATTATACAGTGAGTTCTGCTGTTGATGTATTGGCTTATCAAAAAGTGGGTAATATTCAATTAGAAAAACCATTGATTTATTTCACAAAAAAGAATGCTAGCAGAATTGGAGTGATTTTAGGAGAAGGATTCTGGCGCTGGAGACTATTTGACCAAGCCAGAAATGGATCGACCAAAAATTTTGAGCAATTCTTTACAAAGCTTATTTCTTACCTAGCGTTAAAAGAAAATAAGGACCCGTTCCGCGTCTTTACGAGTAATGAGTTTACGGAAAATGAACCAGTAAAATTTAAGGCAGAACTTTATAATAAATCTTTTGAGCTAATTAATGAGCCTGAAGTACAATTGACTTATAAGAATCAAGACAATAATGAATTTAAATCGGCCTTCGTAAGAACAACAGATGCCTACCAGCTGGACTTAGGTAATCTAGCTCAGGGAATCTATGAGTGGACTGCGGTTACGGTATTTCAAGGGGAAACATTTAAGAAAACTGGAACGTTTTTGGTGAAAGAGGTTAAGCTGGAATGGGTATCAGGACGAGCGAACCACCGATTGCTAAAATCTATATCCAAAGAGAGTAATGGTATGTTCTATTTACCATTGCAAATGACTAGCTTAAAGAACGATATTTTGAATAGGGAAGATATAGTAACAGTAGTTTACAAAGAGAAGACCTTCGATGATCTCATTGATTATAAATGGTTGTTTTTAATAATTGTGTTCCTTATTGCTCTGGAATGGGGAATGCGTAAATATCACGGGGCTTACTAATGAGTGCGAATTTTTGGTTTTTCTTAATTATAGGTCTGATTTTGTTTGACTTTGTTTTTGATCAAGTTCTAGGCTTTTTGAATTCGAAGAATTGGAGCAATACGGTTCCTGAAGAAATGAAAGATGCTTACGATCCTTCAGAATATAAAAGGGCGAAAGAATACAAACAGGCGAAAGACAAACTAGGTCTGATTTCTTCTTTGATTTCGGTTGCATTAATAATGTCGATTATTGGTTTTGGAATATTCGGTATGCTTGATGACTGGGTGAAGTCTTATTCGGGGGATTCGTTTATTCAGGCGGCATTGTTCTTTATTGTCATAGCTCTGGCAAGTTCGATAATAAGCATGCCTTTTTCTATCTATGGTACTTTTGTAATTGAGGAGCGTTTTGGTTTTAATAAAACAACATGGAAAACGTTCGTGTTGGATAAGGTCAAAGGAATCTTCTTAGCAGGGTTAATTGGTGGAGGTCTTTTGTGGGTCGTGATTTATATTCTTGAGTATTTTCAAAGTGGTTACTGGTATTGGTTGTGGTTGGTTATTGGCGGCTTTATGTTTATTGTTAACATGCTCTATGCTGATGTAATTCTTCCCTTGTTTAACAAGTTAAAACCATTGGAGGAAGGAGAGTTAAAGATTGCAATAGATAATTACGCCAGTAAAATAGGTTATCCAATTAAAAACATTTATGTAATTGATGGGTCTAAAAGATCTACAAAAGCCAATGCTTTTTTTAGTGGTATTGGTCCTCGAAAAACAATTGCTCTTTATGATACGTTAATTGAAAAATGCACGACAGAAGAGCTGTTGGCTATTCTTGCGCATGAAATTGGACATTATAAAAAGAAACATATTCTAGTGAGTATGGTAATATCATTGTTGCAAATGGGGCTCACGTTGTTTTTGTTGGAGTTTTTTCTTACTATTCCGGAGATAGCGCAAGCCTTGGGTGCCAAGTCTATAAGCTTTCATGTAGGTATAATAGCGTTTGGGATTATATTCAGTCCTGTTAATTTAATTACCGGAATATTTATGAGTGTTCTTTCTAGGAAAAATGAATTTGAGGCGGATGATTTTGCAAGAAAAACTTATGATGCGGCTCCGTTGATTTCTGGGTTAAAGAAATTGTCGGTAGATTCGTTAAGTAATCTTACTCCTCATCCGGCTTACGTGTTTGTGCATTATTCTCATCCTCCGTTATTAAAGAGAATAGCGGCATTAAGAAATTGATATGAAAGATTGGTTGAAGATAGTTTTGGTTATTGTAATCTGTCTTGTTTTAGGTGTGATTACATTGTATAGGTTAGGTTATTTCACGAAAAAGGATCCTGTTATCCAAGAAAGAATTTACGTAAACCCCACTAACTAAAAATCCCCGGCCAATGCTGACCGAGGATTTTAACGTTAACTAACCCACTCTATGAAAAAAGCTATTATGAAATTTCTATTTGTTTCTTTGTTTTGATCGCCTTTTCTGTTTTTGGTAAAGTGATACTCAAAATCCCATCTTCATATTTACCATCAATCTTACTATCGTCTATCTCCTCTGGTAATACGAAACTTCTTTTGAATGATTCTGACTTGAATTCGCGTCTCTTTAATTTATCATTCTCTTCAGTCTTTTCCGTTTGAACCTCACCTGAAACGATCAAAATCTTATCGTCTATTTCAATTTTAATGTTTTCTTTTTTCCAACCAGGCACAGAGAAATCTAATTTGTAATCTTGCTCCGATTCTATAATGTTTACTGATGGTTTTTTAAATGGTGATCTGTGGTAAGGGTCTATGCCTCCAAAAAAATCAGGTTTAAAGAATGAATCGAATAATGATCCTAAATTGCTTTCTGTCTTTGGTTTTCTTGTATTTAATTTTAATGTATTCATTTTAAAAATATTTGTTTGTTAATTCTCTTTCCTTAGTTCAAAACCAATACCATTAGAAAAAACAAGACAAAATGACGCTTTTTTGAAGTTTAATATGCCAAAAAGACAGTTTTAGATGTTTTGACCCGTCATGTAGTCCAGTTTCTAGAAATTTTTAGGGGTCTCCCATGCGAAAACAATACTTTTTTTTAGTTGTAGGTAAAAAATAAGGGGGTGTTAATAAAAATTAATACTTTTTCTTGATTTACCCCCTTCAAAAAACATACATTTGTCAAAAATTTAGAAAATAATGGCAAATTCTAGAAGTAAAGCGTTTGATGAGGTGTTAAATAGAGCACCTATGCACATGAAAACTCCGGAAAAAAGAGTTTCAGAGTATTTTGGAGAGAATACATTTCATTTAGATAAAATGAGGGAGTGTTTAACTGATGAGGCATATAAAATTGTGAAGTCAGCTGTAGAACACGGAACTCCTGTTGATCGAACTCATGCTGATCAAATTGCTACAGCAATGAAAGATTGGGCAATTTCAAAGGGGGCAACACATTATACGCACTGGTTTCAGCCATTAACAGGCTCAACTGCCGAGAAGCACGATGGTTTCTTTAAGCCAATTGGGCCAGGTAAAGCAATCGAAAGATTTGAAGGGGATTTACTAGTACAGCAAGAGCCAGATGCATCTTCTTTTCCTAACGGTGGAATTAGAAATACATTTGAGGCGAGAGGTTATACTGCATGGGATCCTACGTCTCCGGCTTTCGTAATTGGAAAAACTTTATGTATTCCTACAGTATTTATTGCCTACACAGGTGAGGCCTTAGATTATAAAATGCCATTATTAAAGGCGCTAGATAGAGTAGAAAAGGCAGCGAAAGATGTTTGTCATTATTTCGATAAGAATGTAACCAGTGTTGGAGCAACACTAGGGTGGGAGCAAGAATACTTTTTGGTAGATACAGCATTATATAATGCGCGTCCTGATTTAGTAATGACGGGAAGAGCTTTGTTCGGTCACTCACCGGCAAAAGGCCAACAGTTGGATGATCATTACTTCGGATCTATTCCAGAAAGAGCAACAGCTTTTATGCGCGAATTTGAATATGAATCGCATTTATTGGGTATTCCTGTTACTACGCGTCATAATGAAGTAGCGCCAAATCAGTTTGAATGTGCTCCTATGTTTGAGGAGGTGAACATTGCTAATGATCACAACCTTCTTTTAATGGATGTAATGGAAAAGGTTGCGAGAAAACATAACTTCAGGGTGTTGTTGCACGAAAAGCCATTTGCTGGAATTAACGGTTCAGGTAAACACAATAACTGGTCTTTAGGAACAGACACAAGAGTTAACTTATTACAACCTGGTAAGAACCCGAAGTCTAATATGCAGTTCTTGACCTTCTTTGTGAACACAATCAAGGCGATTCATGATAATGCAGACTTGCTTAGAGCGTCAATTGCTTCGGCAAGTAATGATCATAGACTCGGGGCCAACGAAGCGCCACCGGCAATTATTTCTGTATTCATTGGTACACAGCTTTCTAAGATGTTAGATGATTTAGAAAAATCAATCAAAGCTGGAAAGATGACACCTGAGGATAAAACTGAACTTAAATTAAGTATTGGTAAAATTCCTCAGTTACTATTGGATAACACAGATAGAAACAGAACGTCGCCTTTTGCTTTTACTGGAAATAAATTTGAGTTTAGAGCGGTTGGATCAACTGCAAACTGTGCTCAAGCAATGACTGTTTTAAATACCATCGTAGCGAATCAGCTAATTGATTTTAAAAAGAACGTTGATGCTAAGATTAAAAAGGGAGATAAGAAAGATGAAGCCATCTTAAAAGAACTTCAAGTATTAATCAAAGATTCTAAGAAGATTAGATTTGAAGGAAATGGATATAGCGATGAGTGGGTAAAAGAAGCAGAAAAGAGAGGTCTTTCTAACCTTAAAGACACTCCAAGAGCATTGGATGTTTGGTCAAGAAAAGAAACTAAGAATTTATTCAGTGGTCTTGATATCTTATCTAATATTGAGTTGGAGGCGCGTCATGAGATTGAGTTGGAAAATTACATCATGAAGTTGCAGATTGAAGCTAGGGTGATGGGTGACTTAGCCAAGAACCACATAATGCCAGTAGCACTGGAGTATCAAAACATTCTAATTAAGAACGTGGAAGGTTTAATGAATGTGCTTGGAGCTAAAGAAGGAAAAGAAGCAGCTCGTACTCAAATCAATTTCATCAAATCAATTTCTAAGCATGTAAATGCTATGAATGATAAAACGAATTTGATGATTGAAGAGCGCAAGAAAGCGAATGCGATGGAAGACTTAAGAGAGAAGGCTTACGCGTACTGTGATAATGTGAAATCAAAGTTTGATGATATCCGTTATCATGCTGACAAACTTGAAATAATGGTGGACGACGAAATGTGGCCACTGCCAAAATTAAGAGAACTACTTTTCACGAAGTAGTCGACATAAGATCGTAAAAAAGCCAGCCTCCAAAGGGCTGGCTTTTTTTGTTAAAATACTCCTAAATAAAATCTTGACTTAAACCTTTTTACTCATTTCTCGTCCAACATATAAGGGACCAATAAAAATGTGAGTTATGAAAGTTGTATTAGAGAGAGTGTTGGAAATTTTATTGCTAACGGTGTTTTTTATGGCACTGCTATAAATCAAAAAACCCCGCAAACAATGTCGCGGGGCTCTTGCTTTGTATAAAGTGTTGCGGTTATAATTCTTCGAATGTCACTTCTTCGTGGTGTTCACGAACTTCTGGCTTTTTGTATTCTCCGGACTCCCAAAGTGATTTGATTTTTCCTAGAGCTTCACCTAAACCATCTTCGAATTTTTCGAAGTCTTCTTTGTATAGAAAGATTTTGTGCTTTTCATACTCAGGTTTCCCATCGTAGTCTCCAGTTCTTTTACTTTCTGTTATTGTTAAGTATAAGTCTTTTCCTCTAGTCGTTTTTACATCAAAAAAATACGTTCTTTTTCCTGCTTTTACACGCTTTGAAAAAACTTCATCATTTCTCTCGTTCATCTTCTCGTTTTTTAATCAATAACTAACACAAATTTAAAACTATTACCGATATAGCGAAATTTATTTAG
Source organism: Crocinitomicaceae bacterium (assembly GCA_022447665.1). Lineage (GTDB taxonomy): Bacteria > Bacteroidota > Bacteroidia > Flavobacteriales_D > Crocinitomicaceae > JAKVAQ01. Next base: position 31,127 of record JAKVAQ010000021.1, on the reverse strand, counting down.
ATAAATTGTGAACCAAATCCATTTCTATTTGTTTCCTGTCCCTTGGAGCATACCATTTTACGTCTTGAATTTTTTTGAACCATGTAATCTGCTTTTTAGCGAAAACACGGGTGTTTCTCTTTAATTGCTCGATTGATTCTTCTAATGTTGCGTTTCCTTCAAGGTGTTTAAATATTTCTTGATAGCCCACTGTTTCTAGTGGTTTCAGTCCTTTATGCTGAAACAGCTCTTTATTTTCTTCAAGCAATCCATTTTCCAACATAATATCTACCCTTTTATGAATTCGCTCGTAGAGTGTTTCACGTTCTGTGTTTAGACCAATCCAGTGCATTTTGAAAGGGCGCTTCTTTTTGGTGTTTCTCCACTCAGAGTATTTTTTACCAGACATTTTATAGACTTCAAGACCTCTCATTACTCTTCTTGGGTTTTTTAAATCAGCTGTAGCGGCATATTCAGGGTCAATTTCTTTTAATTCAGCTACCAGTTTGTCTAAGCCTTCGTTTTCCCATTGGTTGATAACAGCATCACGAACCTCTTGCTTAAAAGGTATGTCCTCAATGCCAAAGGCCAATGCATTTACATATAAGCCAGATCCACCAACAGCAAATAAAACATCATGTTTCTCAAATAAAGTGTCAATTAGTTTTAGGGCATCTGTTTCAAACATGCCTGCAGTATACCGGTCAAAAATGCTGTGTGAATCTACAAAGTGGTGAGGAACACCCTCCATTTCTTCTACTGTAGGCTTAGCTGTTCCAATCGCCATCTCCTGGTATATCTGACGGGAATCACAAGAAATAACTTCAGAATTATACTTATTAGCTAAATGTACACCAAGACCCGTTTTACCGATAGCGGTAGGTCCGACAATAAATACTAAATGTTTGGTTTTATTGGTCAAGAAATTAGTTTAGCCAATTGTCTATAAACTCTCGCACGCATCCTCTTCCTCCGGCTTTTTCTAGAATAACATCACATGCCGACTTAACCTCAGGTAAAGCATCAGACGGACAAGCAGAGAAACCAACATAATTAATGATTTCTAAGTCATTTTTGTCATCTCCAACAAACGCTACTTGATCTTTGGTAATGTTCATTTCTTTTAACCAGCCTTCAAGCACTTGAACTTTAGAGTCGGTGCCAACATATACTCTTTGAATTCCCAATAAATCTGCACGGTCTTGAACCATCTTTAATTTTCTCCCATGAGAAATGATTCCGAATTCAATTCCGTTTTTGATCAAGGCCATAATCGCTAAACCATCTTTGGAATTGTACTTTTTCATTTGATTACCGTCTTCAAAAAAGTACATTCCTCCGTCTGTTAGCGTTCCATCTACATCTAAAATCACCAACTTAATTTCCTTATTGTTTGTACGATGATAAGCCGTTAAATCCTTCTTAATAAGAACATCAATGGGCAAATCAAAGAAATCTGATATTCTTAAAAGCTCTTCTGGAGTTGGTTCCATTATTCGAACTTTCGGAATGTAAATTATATTTTCAAATTCCGTAATACTGATTCCTTTTCTTTCGCATAGAAACAAAAGGTTGCTCATGTAATTGTTCATACTAGATCATTTTATGCCCAATGGCAGCAGCAATAGGGTCTAACGTTTTACGCAAGTTAAGGAATTCTCCGTGATTTAATTGCTGTGAAGCGTCTGATTTAGCCACTTTAGGATTGGGATGTACCTCTATAATTAAGCCATCAATCCCCATCGCTAAGCATGCTCGAGTTAAATCAGGCACTCCATAAGCGTGCCCCATGGCATGAGACGGATCAAGGATAATCGGAAGGTTTGTATGCTCTTTTAAGAATGCTACGCCACATAAGTCTAGCGTGAACCTTGTCTTTGTTTCAAATGTTCTTAATCCTCTTTCACAAAGAATTACATTAGGATTTCCTCCAGATAAAACGAACTCCGCACATTGAACGAATTCCTGCAAAGTAGTTCCAAAACCACGCTTTATCATTACCGGTTTTTGCGTTTTGCCACAAGCCTTTAAAATACCATGGTCATACATCGACTTTGCGCCAATTTGTATTACATCGGAGTATTCAATTACCTCGGCTACATGCGTTGCATCTCGAACTTCTGTAATAATGTTGAGTCCGTACTGTTCTCTCATTTTAGCCAATAGCTTTAGACCTTCCAATCCAAGTCCTTGAAAGCTGTAAGGAGAGGTACGAGGTTTATAGCATCCGCCACGAAGCGTTGTTAATCCCTGATCAACTAGCATCTCTGCAGAAGTTGTTATTTGTGACTCTGATTCAACTGAACAAGGTCCAGCAATCATAATTGTATTCTTAGTATCACCACCAATCTCTACGTTTCCAATCTTAATCTTTCTAGTTTCCTTGATATAATTCCTAGAAGCCAATTGAATGTCATTTTCAAAAACGAATGTTTCTAAAATTTTAGATGAATCAATTGAGGTCTCTTTTTGTCCTGAGCCCGTTATTAAAACAAACTTATCTGCTTCTTCCACTAAGAAACCACTTTCTTTCTCTGCAATCGCCTCAGCTTCTGCCAGGCCTATCTCTTTTTTGAGATGTACTATCATATTTCTCCTTTAATTAGGTTCATAAAGTTTACAACACCCGTAGCTTTACCAGTTGAATCTACAACAGGTAAATATAAAATAGGGCGAGGTTCTCTTTTTATGTATCTGAGTAATTGGTAAACCGTGTAGGTATCATTTATTGTTAGGGGTGTTTGATTAATGCATGCATTCAAATCCAAGTTATTCAAGTCTTCAAGAGAATTTCTTAAACCATTTCTTAAATCTGCATTTCCGATAATTCCGTGTAGAGAATCATCATCGTTTAAAATCATGGTAAAACCGAGCTTCCCGGTGTCCATTGCATTCAAAACGCCTTCTAAATTCAGGTCTTTTTTATAAATATTTGGCGATTCATTTAGGTCTCGCATAAAGTCCTTTACCAAATATTGTGATTCAATTTCTGCCAATTTTAAATTGAGTAAGGCTGTATTAATATTTGCCGAATTGAAAAGGTAAGAGCCCGACACAGAAGCGTAAACCCCCATGTTTCTTAGTATAAAAGAAACTTCCGCATTTACACCACCATCAACGTGCACTTTCTTATTGGGGTATTTTTGCTGAAATGCTCTGATTTTTCGAAAGTTCAGCTTATCAAATTTTCCTCCACTTTGCCCAGGAATCGTTGCCATAAATAGAATAAAATCAAAATCATCAGCATATTCATCAAAGACTTCAATTTCAGTATTTGATGTTATCGCTAGACCACGTTGCCCAGTAAAGTCCTTAGGTATTTCGAGTTTTTTTCCGTTTAAATCCTCGTATTGAAAAGTCACGTAGTTTAAGTCAAACTTTTCGAGAGCGGGATAAAAGCGTTCAGGTGTGCCAGTTATGATATGAAGATCAATAGGAATTATTGAATTTTCCATGATCGTTTCAATATCTGCGAAAACATTTAAGTCATCATTACAATCCACATGAATCATATCCACATGAGAAGCATTAAGCGCTGCAATTGTATCAAGAATAGAGTTCTCTTTATCAGAGTAGATACTGGCAGAAATTTTCATATGGTAAAATTAACCTTTCTTGGGATTAAAAAAGGCGTCGCAAAGCTGAATCTTAAACTTTCTGTCTTTAAAAACTGTATTTGCCAAATCCTTTTCGAGTAATTCAAGGTTTCTTTTTGATTCTTCTGTTTCAGATTCTAAGGAAACCAATCGAAGCAAAAATTGCTCAGTATCTGTAGTTAATTGTATTGAATGCTTTTCATCTCCTATGAGATTATTCTCGGCGTAATATTGAGATAGACTTTCAACATAGTTTATTCCTACACTCTCCGTATAATAGATTTCTAAATTCCCATTTTCGTGTTTCTTTCCGAATCCTTTAACACATGAGCTTAGAAGTATTCCGATAATAAGAATGAGAGAGAATTTTCTAACTTTAATTTTTAGGTCAACCATTATGATCAAAGATAGAGTATATGATTGAATTTGTGAATAAAGAGTTCAAAGGAGCTCAAGGAAGAGGGACTTTGTTAGATGCAAGAATTTCGAGTTCAGATAAGGCTGTTATTGTATTTGCACATGGATATAAAGGCTATAAAGATTGGGGATGTTGGCGTTTAATGGAAGAGAAGTTTGTGCAAAACGGATTTGGGTTTGTCAAATTCAATTTCTCACATAATGGTGGAACGGTTACCAATCCAATTGATTTTGATGATTTGGAGGCTTTTGGGAAAAATACCTATTCCTTTGAATTAGAAGACTTAAGTATAGTTACTGATGAGGTAGCTCGTTTAATTCAACAAGAAATGAAATTGGACCTTCCTATTTTTTTGATAGGTCACAGTCGAGGGGGAGGAGTGTGCACGATATACGCGAATGAAGATGATAGAATAAAGAAGATGATTTCCTTAGCAGGAATTTCTGATATAGGTTCCAGATTTCCTATTGGCGATGAATTAGTCGATTGGAAAAGGGAGGGTGTACGATATATTCTAAATGGTAGAACCAAACAGGAAATGCCACATTTCATTTCTTTTTATGAGGATTTTGTGCGTAATGCAAAGCGACTAAATATTGAAAACGCTGCCCAAAATTTGACAATTCCTTTTCTTCAGATTCATGGAGATATGGATTTGGCAGTTAGTATTTCAGAAGGTCAGAATATGGCAAAGTGGACGAATACAAGGTTAGCTATAGTGAAAGGCGCCGGTCATACTTTTGGTGCCAGTCATCCTTGGGAATCAAATGATTTACCTCCTGATTTTGAAGACGCCATTGGTAGAATGATTGATTTTTTCGCAGATCAATAAGTTGTTTCAGGTTCATTTCTGCCTATTGTCATTGCCAAACTGATATTTATGAGTCTTTAGGTGTTCAATTTAGAGAAACTATTTTCTTTGATCTACAAGTAGAAATTCTTATTTTCACGTTGAATGCGAAATATTGTAAAGAATATTGGTATAGTTTTTTGTCTTTTTTTGGTGCTATTTTCCAGTACCAGCCTTAGATGGGAAGGGCATTATTGTAAGGAAGAGTTAAAGTCTTACACTTTTTTTGGTAATGCGGCTCTTTGTGATATGGCTAATCAATCTGAAAGCTGTCACAAAAAAAAGGTTTGTCCATTTCACAAAAATAAAACCCAACCTTCAAAGACTAGGTTAAATAAAAAGTCTTGCTGCACCAACATTGATTTCGTGTTTAGTGGTTTTGAATTTGAAGAAAACCAAACCGTTCAGCACTTACAATGTGATATTCCAATGACAAAGGTCTTTTGGTTTGAACAATTCTCTATTGATACTGGTTTTGAACTTGAAAAAATAGTTAAACCACCACCTCCGCCTGATATCGAATGGAATTATCAGGAAAGATTTGAAGTCTACTTAATTTGATACTGTAGTTATTATTAAAACGAATTAAATAACACAGTAAAAATTAAATTAAAAATCATGAAAAAAATATTATTAGTCATTGCCTTAGTGGCATTTACAGGTTTGAACGCACAAACCGATGTAGTTTTAAGAATCAATCATTTTTTAGGTACGAATGTGTTCGCATTAGATGACATAACAAGTAATAATCTCGGAAATCAATTCAAGGTGACCAGATGTGAATATTATGTGTCAAGTCTAACACTTATTCACGATGGTGGAACTGAAACTGCAATAAGTACTGATACCATCGCCTTAGTGAACGCTGCAGATGGCCCATCAACAGAAATAGAATTAGGAAACTTAACGTTTACAACCATAGAAGGGATTAAGTTCCATGTTGGTGTGCAGGCACCAGAAAATAATGAAGATCCATCGTTGTTACCAGCGGATCATCCGTTAGCTCCTAAGTCTCCTTCAATGCATTGGGGATGGACAGCAGGATATAGATTTGCTGCTTTTGAAGGTGTTTCTGGAGCGGATTTCGCTCAGTCTATGCAATTCCATGGCTTAGGTAATGTAAATTATTTTGAAACAACTGTTATGGCATCTAGTAATACTGAGGGTTCGACAGAGGTGATTAGTATTTCAGCTGATTACAGGCAAGTTGTTAAGGATATTGATGTTTCTTCGGGTGTGATTTCTCACGGTGAAACAGGAGAGGCGCTAGAATCATTAAAGAACTTTCAAACAGATGTTTTTGGAACACAAGTTTTGAATACGGAAGAAAAAGAGCTGATAAATTGGTCTGTTTACCCTAATCCATCTACTGACGGAAATGTTATCGTGTACTTAGGTGACAATGATGAAATTGATAGAGTAAACGTATTAGACGTAAAAGGAGCTCAAGTTTATACTGTTGCTGCACAATCAGGAGCTCAATTAACTCTTCCTGTTCTTACGGCTGGTACTTATATCGTAAATGTTATTGATGAAAATAAAGTGCTTGATACCAAGCAGTTAATTGTTCAGTAATGAAGCCCTACATATCGTTTATAGTATTGCTAACAATTCTAGCAAGCTGTAATAAAACGGAACCGTATGTGCATGAATACGACGACACTCCGTATGTGTTGACGTATAGTCCAAATCTTCCTGATCCTACTTTATCTGCTGATAATCCATTAACAGCAGAAAAGATTAATCTGGGAAGGATTTTATTCTACGATGAGCTCTTATCTTCTGATGGAACGGTAAGTTGTGCTAGTTGCCACTTGCAGGAAAATGGCTTTTCAGATCCCAATCAGTTCTCTTTTGGGGTGAATAATGCTGTTGGTAAAAGGCAAGCAATGGCCATCTTTAATTTAGCATGGAATACAAATGGATTTTTCTGGGATGGACGTGCTGAATTATTAAGGCACCAGTCAATTTTACCAATTCAAGATCCTTTAGAGATGAATGAAACTCTACCTTCGGTAATCGAAAAGCTTTCTGCGAATGTAAATTATAGAAATCACTTCATGCGAGCTTTTGGATCAGAGGAAATTTCAGCGGAGCGTATTTCATTTGCGCTGGAGGCATTTATGATGTCGATTGTTTCTGATAACTCAAAGTACGATCGTTACTTATTAGGTACAGAAACGCTGACTGATAGTGAAGAGAGAGGAAGGGTACTCTATTTCGCTGAATATAATCCTTTCTTTCCTGCAGAGTCAGGAGCAGATTGTGCACATTGCCATTCAGGAAATAATTTTGAGAATGATCAGTACATGAATAATGGACTAGATACTGATGCAATGTTCACAGATATTGGTTTTGAAGCGGTAACAGGGAATGCCGAGGACAGAGCAAAGTTCAAAGTGACTTCCTTAAGAAATATTGAAGTTACGGGTCCATATATGCATGATGGTAGATTTACAACTTTGGAAGAAGTAGTTGAACACTATAATTCTGGTATACATCTTTCTTCTACTGTTGATCCAGCTATTGCAAATACAGAATCCACTGGACTTATGTTAGATGCTCAGGATAAGATTGATTTAGTTAACTTCCTAAAGACCTTAACTGATGATACTTACTTGAACAATTCCGATTATTCAGATCCAGGGATTAGATATTAATAAAAAAACCGGAAGGCTTGCCTTCCGGTTTTAAAAGTGGCGAGAGGGAGATTTGAACTCCCGACCTCAGGGTTATGAATCCTGCGCTCTAACCAACTGAGCTACCTCGCCGTTGATTTAGGGGTGCAAATATAAAGCATTTTTTACATTTAAAAATTAAGTGACATATTTTTTTGTTTGCACAGCCTCTTACTTAAAACAGATAAAATTTTAATTATGAAAACAACTTTATTTTCTTTGGTGCTTTTATTAAGTGGAACCTTATCTGCTCAAAATTTCAGCTTAGAGAGCACCGATACTCTTTTTTATGGAGAAGTTTCAGCTTCTGAATTTGGCTCAAAATTTATTATTCAAAATGATAGTACGGGTCCAGTTCCGTTGTCATGGGAAGTAGAATCAGAAGATTTACAGTCTGGTTGGGAGTATTCTTTGTGTGATCCGGATGTTTGCCACTCAGTGGGTACGACTTCAGGGTCATTTAATTTGGCAACAGGATCATTTATTAAGTATATGAATATTCATTATTATCCCAATGGATTTTACGGACAAAGTACTGTTACCGTTAAATTATGGGAAGATGCTTATCCGGACGATTTTATTATTTTGACTTGGGTTGGTGTCGTTAGTGCACTTAGTGTTGAAAGTCAAGATGCTTGCAGTGTTGAGGCCTTTTATAATGCAAGTAAAGCTACAATTCAATTCAATTACGATCTTCCATCTAATAATGGTCATGTATTGAACCTCTATGATATCTCGGGTAAATTAGTGACATCACAAGAGATTAATAACTCTGCGGGGACTTTAGAAATTGCAAGTATACTTCACAGTGGGATTTATTTCTACACAATAAATCAAGGTCGAACAAAAGTATTATCGAGTAAGATAATTGTTCCTTAAAGGTATATTAACCGGGAATAAAAACCGGAAGCAAATGCTTTCGGTTTTTTTTATGCTCGAAAAATCGAAGTTCGCTTCAGTTATTTCAAACTTTTAAATTCTAGAATACTCCGCTCAAGAATTTTATGAGCAGTGTCCGCATTCATTATCCCCTTGGATTCCATCTTGCCTGCACCTTTATAGTTTGTGAACCATAGCTCTACTATTTCTAGGGCACCTGGATAATTTTCATGCATCCCTGGGATGTCGTCGACTTTGTCGAACATCATTGATTCCACAGAAATTCCAATCAACTTATCATCGTTCTCTTCCCGATCTAACATCCCTAAAACTCCAATTACTTTGCATTCGAGAACAGTACCTCTTTCTACCGAAGGTCCTAAAACGATAATATCAAGAGGGTCGCCATCTCCACCGTTATCTTTAGAGAGTAGTGTTTGAGGTATAAAACCATAGTTTCCTGGATAACCCAAATAATTTATTGTTCGAGGTGTATTATCTATTGAGTCTCTAGTGATTTGTCCAGAATTTTTATCTATTTCCCATTTTTCATTCGTACCACTCGGTATTTCAATGATAGCATTGATATAGTCTGACGAACTATAGGGTTCCACCTCCAAAAGCGGATTAATTTGAAGTTTTTCTTGCATAACCTCAGGCAAGGAGTTGTCTGTGGTTGATTCTGAACAGCTAATGAAAGAAATGAAAATTAGGATGCTGAGGATTTCAATTTTGAACATACATTTTGGGTTAATTACCGTTTCAAAATTAATGACTTCTTTCAATTATTCGTAAATTTATATTATGCTTAACGGTACGAAAATAGTGGTGTTGGGTGGTTTGCTCTCTCTTATTTCCTTGAGTGCATTAATAAATGATGTAGAAGGAAAGTTTACTCCCTATGAATTACATATTCCAGAAGGTTTTCCAGATCCAGTTTTTCCAGAAAACAATCAGCTTACGCAAGAGAGAGTGGATCTAGGTCGTATGCTATTTTACGATCCAGTATTGTCAATTGATAGCACTGTTTCCTGCGCTAGTTGCCATCACCAGGCGTTGGCTTTTTCCGATAAT
>JAKVAQ010000021.1:0-21643 GCA_022447665.1 Crocinitomicaceae bacterium | reverse complement strand
AATAAAAGTATTTCACCTGGGGTAGAGGGGAGGCTTGCATCACGCAATGCACCAACACTTGCCAATGTGGTATACAATCCAACTGTATTGTTTGATGGTCATCTCACCACTTTAGAAATGCAAGTCCTAGTGCCGATCGAAGAGCATGTAGAGATGGATTTTAATATTGTAGAAGTAGCGAAGCGATTGAATAATAATTCGACTTATGTTCAAATGAGTTTAAAAGCTTACGAACGTGTGCCAGATGCTTTTGTAATAACACGCGCAATTGCTGCATTCGAGCGAACATTTATATCAGGTAATTCCAAATATGACCAAGCAGAATATCAAGGCAAGAAGGTATTGTCACGTTCAGAGAAAAGAGGTAAAAAACTATTTTTTGAGAAGCTTTATTGTACGCAATGTCATTCAGGTTTCAATTTTACCAACTATAAAACCCTAAACAACGGGTTGTATGAAGTGTATGCTGATTCAGGAAGAATGAGAGTAACGAAATTGGAAAAAGATAGGGCTATGTTTAAAGTACCTACGTTAAGAAATATAATGCTTTCTGCGCCTTATATGCACGATGGAAGTTTGGCTTCAATAGATGAGGTAATAGATCATTATGAGTCAGGTGGAAAAAATCACAAAAACAAAAGTGAAATTCTTCAGCCATTTAAACTCACACCAAAACAGCGAAAGGATTTAATTGCATTTCTCCATACCTTAACCGATTTAGACTTTATTTCGAATAAAAGATATTCTTCACCTTTTTAGTAAAGAAAATTGGTCGTTCCTAAAATGTTGATTGTAAATAAGTTGTTTTTACGCTATTTTTATAATCAATGATTACATTTGATTAAGCGAATAATATAGGGCATCATACTTTTACTTTTTAGTCCTTTTTATCGTCTTTAGAATTGTAACCCTAGCTTATGACCGAAATTTTAAATCTTATTCCTGATAATAAAGCGTTGATTGCATACTTCGGAGTGTGTAATGATCAGCTAACGGATAAGTTAATTGGTCTCGTAAAGAACAATAATGAGATTGACTCTCAAGAAAAGAAAATCAAGAAAAGGGTTCCATTTTTAATTGCTGAGTGTTTTCAGAATATTATTCGTCACAAGACATTGCCAGAAGATGCTGAACATTCTTCTGGTCATGAGTTTTTTCAGGTTTTATTTGATAACGATTTGATTAATATTTCATCTTCTAATCTCATTAAGAATAGTCAAATAGAAGGAGTTAAAAACCAACTTGATGCGATTAATGAATCATCTCCAGAAGATTTAAAAGCATTGAGACTTAAAATCATGCGAGAAGATGAATTGTCGAATAAGGGAGGTGCCGGTTTAGGTTTGATAGAAATGGCTCGTAAATCAAGTTTACCCTTGAGGAACTTATTTATACCGCATAGTAAAGATCTTTCTCATTTTTTCTTGTCGCTCGAAATCCCCATGCGGGATCAAGAAGTTTCAGAGGAGGATATCTATTCAGGTGATCAGTTAAAAGAAGATTTCCTTAATTATCAAAAGAACAATGTTGTACTCATTTATTCAGGTGATTTCTCTGATGATACGAGTAAGATGATTATTGATATGTTTCAGGAAAATCTTGAAAACAACGACACTTTATCTAGAACGGATTCTATTTCAATTTCTTCACTGATTCAAATCATTCAAAACTCAACTCAACATGGTTTGCCTGTTGAAGGAGAAAACGAGGGTAAAATTGTAATTTACAGAGATGGTGCAGATTTAATGCTTCAATGCAGTAACCTAGCTACATCAGAACAATGCAATTTGCTTGATGTGAATCTTTCTGAATTAAAAGCGATAGAGATAGAGGCGTTGGCCGATTTAGAGCAGAGTAGCCTAGAAGAGAAATACGGAAGTGGATTAGTAGAGATCGCAATGAACACGAAAAATAAGTTCACACATTCATTCCGGTCGCATACAGACGATATCAGTGAGTTCTGCATTGAGGTTCAACTGAACTAAGACATGAAGTAGGCACGGGAATTGTACCATTTGATCAAACATTATTTCAAAACCGTTATGAGAGCTGCGCTCGTTATTTCTATTGTTTTGATTTCTGTCGTTTCAAAGGCACAAGATGATTTTCACGTCTTCATTCCAGATGATTCAACTGTGATGACATTGATTTATGATCCATCTTATAAAACTCCAGAAACATTTGAGCTGTCCAATTACTATGATCGTTTTAAGGGGCAAATTCTTCAAACCTATTATTCATGCCTAGATACATTAAGTGTCAATAATCCTGAAGTTAAGAGCTACGCTAGACGATTAAAATATCAGCTTTATCAGGTGATTGAGGATGGTCAATACGTTTATTATGACATGCTGGATACTTCAGGGCTGGATCGAAAGTCCATTATTCATAGGTATCCTAAATGTCAATTCATGAATATAGAATGGGATAACCATGAGATTGAGAATAGGCTAGTGAGGAAATTCGAAAACATTGAGGATACAGTATTAACAGTGAATACTGCACTTACAAGTTTCGATTACGAATCATTGGGTCACTATTACTTTGAAAAAGTCGTTGATATAGGCTATTTGAACCCTGGCCTTAATGTGGAAGAAGTAACTCTAGGGTTTAATGATTTATGGTGGGAAGATTATGGAAGTCAAAAAGGGAGTGGGGAGTTAAGCTATTTTCAGTTGATCAGTTCGAGACAGAAGAAGCTATTGTAATCACCTATATATACAATACCTCAATTGGCGGTGATTGGGGACTCGCAGATCAGTTTTATCTCTGGGACAGAACCTTGACTTTGAGTAAGTCAACAGGTCAACTTACATTAAATCTTCAGCTAATTAAGAAAAGTAACGTACTGGTCAATCCAAAACAATTTTAAATAAAAAAAGCACTAACATAAAATGTTAGTGCTTTTTTTGTGATCCTGCTGGGGCTCGAACCCAGGACCCTCTCCTTAAAAGGGAGATGCTCTACCAACTGAGCTACAGAATCTCCTGCTTCGCTTTCGCCATTGCGGATGCAAATATAATGTGTTTTTTAAAAACAAATCAAAAAAAAATCGAGTTTTATAAAAAAATATAAATCAAGGCACTCATATTTCTGAATACCTTTGTGTTATGATTGTGTTTCTAGTTGGATTCATGGGGTGTGGTAAGTCCACAATAGGTAAAAAACTGGCAAAAAAGCTTGAAGTTAAGTTTATAGACAGCGATAATGCAATTGAAAAAGCTGCCGGAAAATCTATTCAAGAAATATTTGATCAAGAAGGAGAGAATGAATTTCGAAGAATGGAATTAGATTTTCTAAAAACCTTCAAAGAGGAAAATGCAGTTGTGGCATTAGGTGGAGGTACACCTTGTGATGAGGAAAGATTAAAGATAATCCAAGAGAAAGGTGAAATCATTTATGTTCAAATGCCTCCAGAGGCCTTGTGCAAGCGCTTATTAGAAGCTAAAAAGGTTAGACCCTTAGTTCAGGAATATAAAGATAATCCCAAGGAATTACTTAGCTACATAGAGAATAAGCTCAAAGAGCGTTCGCCCTTTTACAAGCAGGCTAACATTACAATTTCAGGATTGAATATTTCTTCGGAACGATTGGAATTAATTTCAAAGTTACTATCTAGCAATCAGGAAAACCGATAAACTCTTTGATACGCGTACGGTTTTCGCCGACTTCGTACTTCACTTTAATTTTCTTACCGTTGAATTCTCCTTCTAATACATAGTAGGGATTCGGCACTAACCGAGGTTCAGATTCTTCAATGATAATTTCAGCAGACTTATGAAAACGGAGTAATTCTGGCTCTGAAATTCCGATTTCCTCCATTTGGCATCTTGCTAACACCGTAATTCTAAAATCATGAGATTCCAATATGGCAATAACATCTTTATGAGGCAAGTTGAGTGTATGCAACGAATCATTCGAAATAGAGACATTACATTCTTTATTTCCTCTTTTTGCATCTAAAATCTCAACCGTAGAATCTTTGAGTGCGAATCGAACGAAGTAAAGCTCACTTTCAACTTCACCTTCTATATGATATTCCTTCGGTTCAACGTCCGTTAAGCTTTTAGAGTAATCTACATCACCACCATCTTCCAATAAGGCATAAACGAGAGTGTTGTCAATGTTTTGGCAGTCCATTAAGGCAAGTACACTATCACCCACTAAGATTTCTTTCTCAGCAATCATATTTTTTACACGATTGTCAGGAAGCCAAGAACAACCTCTGTTTCCAAAGATCATAAATGTGAAAATGGTGCCAATACCAAGTCCAGCTGCGTAAAATTTAAGCCTTCTAAGAAATTTCCCCATTGTTTGCAAAGTTAGTTCTTTAGCCCTTTTAGGATTAGAATTTGGTTAAATTTGTTGCTTCATTATTTAATTTATGAGTTCTAAACCAGCATTAGCAAAAGGTACCCGTGATTATTTGCCAACCACCATGGCAAAGCGCAATTACATCTACAATACTATTAAAGCTGTATACCATAAGTACGGTTTTGCTCAAATTGAAACGCCTGCCATGGAGTTGAGCCAAACTCTCCTTGGGAAATATGGAGAAGAAGGTGATCGGTTAATTTTTAGAATATTAAATAGTGGTGAAAAGGTCAGTAAGGCTGATCTTACTGCTCTAGAGGAAAAGAATTATGCGCGATTTTCAAATTCGGTTTCTGAAAAAGCTTTGCGCTACGATTTAACAGTGCCCTTTGCACGCTTTGTGGTACAGCATCAAAACGATTTAACCTTTCCTTTCAAACGCTATCAAATCCAACCAGTATGGAGAGCAGATAGACCGCAGAAAGGACGTTATAGAGAGTTTTATCAATGTGATGCAGATGTCGTGGGTTCTGATTCCTTAGTATATGAAATAGAGTTAGTTCAAATATTTGATGAAGTACTTTCGGCACTAGGAATGAAAGACTTTGCAATCAAAATAAACAATAGGAAAATATTGAGCGGTATTGCTGAGGTGTGCGGAGAGCAAGATAAAATTGTAGAAATTACAGTTGCAATAGATAAACTAGATAAGATTGGAAAAGAAGGTGTTGTCAAAGAGCTTGTAGATCGTGGCATTTCTCAAGATGCGATCGATAAAATTGACCCACTCTTTACGCTTGATGGCACGAATGTCGAAAAGTTAAAAACGCTTAAAGATTATTTAGCTGATTCAGAGATTGGTTTAAAGGGAGTGGAAGAGCTAGAGTTTGTGCTTAATCAAATTGAAGAACTTGGGCTAGAAAAAGCTAAACTTGAATTTGAAGTAACTCTAGCAAGAGGCCTAAATTATTATACCGGTGCTATTTTTGAAGTAGTGACCAACGAGGTTAAGATGGGGTCTATTTGTGGAGGAGGAAGGTATGATGATCTAACATCGTTGTTTGGTTTAAAAGGTATGAGCGGCGTAGGTATTTCTTTCGGAGCTGATAGAATATTTGACGTACTTGAAGAGCTTGATTTGTTCCCAGAATCGGTAACAGCTTCAGCAGAAGTTATGTTTATAAATTTTGGTGATTCCGAACAAGCGCATTGCCTGAAACTTGCCAAACAGCTTCGTGATTCAGGTGTTTCATGTGAAGTTTATCCTTCATCAGCAAAAATGCAAAAGCAAATGAAGTATGCCAATGCCAAAGGCATTTCTTACGTATTGCTGATAGGTTCAAAAGAGATTGAAGAAGGTATTGTTACCTATAAAAATATGGTTACTGGCGATCAAAGCAGTGCCTCATTTGAAGATTTTTTAAATACTATTAAAGGCTAATGGATTATATAGTTGATGGTTCGGAACTTACGATAAACCGTATTGAAGAATTAAGAACTTCAGGCGGAAAAATATCATTATCTGATAAGGCAAAAGAAGCAATTCTTAAATGCAGAAAATTTCTTGATGATAAAATGACGCAAGAAGGGGAAGTGCATTATGGAATTAATACTGGCTTTGGTTCACTTTGCAATACTGTTATCTCGAATGAAGACTTGTCTACTTTACAAAGTAATTTAGTGAAATCGCATGCTTGCGGAATGGGAGCGGAGATTAACAAAGAAATCACTAAGTTGATGTTACTGCTTAAGGTACAAGGTCTTTCTTATGGTCATTCCGGATGCCAGTTAGAAACGGTTCAACGCCTTATTGATTTCTACAATAACGATATTATTCCTGTTGTGTATGAACAAGGGTCATTAGGAGCCTCTGGTGATTTAGCGCCATTAGCCCACATGTCATTACCCTTAATTGGTGAAGGAGAGGTTTATTATAAGGGGGAGAAACGACCAGCAATTGATGTCCTTAATGAAATGGGATGGAATCCAATTAAGCTGAAATCTAAAGAAGGATTAGCATTACTCAATGGGACTCAATTCATGAGCGCACATGGAGTGCACCTCAGTATTGAAGCGCTAAAATATTTCGGAGCACTTAATTTGGTGGCTGCAATTTCTTTGGAGGCCTATGATGTAAGGTTAAATCCCTTCAATGCGAATGTTAATGAAATTAGAAACCAACAAGGTCAAATCACAGTAGCAAAGGTGTTTAGAGACATTCTTAGTGGTAGTGAAATAATAGGCAGAGAAAAGCAGCACGTTCAAGACCCTTACTCTTTCCGTTGTATCCCGCAAGTACATGGGGCAAGTCTAGATGCTATTGAGCGGGCTATTACAATTTTCCAAAGAGAAATAAATGCAGTCACCGATAACCCAACTATTTTCCCCGATACAGGTGAAATCGTCTCTGCGGGTAATTTCCATGGACAACCACTGGCGCTTCAACTTGATGCTTTGTCCATCGCAATACATGAGCTAGCTTCAATTTCGGAACGAAGAATATTTAAGTTGATTTCAGGAACAAGAGGGCTTCCAGATTTTCTTGTGGCGAACCCAGGGCTTAACTCTGGATTCATGATTCCTCAATACACTGCGGCTTCTATAGTATCACAAAATAAACATCTTTCTAATCCGGCAAGTACGGATAGTATAGACAGTTCAAACGGGCAAGAAGACCACGTTAGTATGGGGGCAAATGCAGCTACAAAGTGTTATAAAATAGTTGAAAATGCGTGGTCAGTTCTAGGAATAGAATTGTTAAATGCCGCTCAAGCCATTGAGTTTAGAAGACCACTAAAATCGAGTGATTCTATAGAGGTATTACTTGAAAAATATCGTAAAGTAGTTCCTTTTATAGAAGATGATGTTTATCTTCATCCTTTAATGAAAGCTTCCACCAAGTTTTTGAGAACGAACGAATTATAATATGAAGGAGAGGAGAGGACAAGTATTAAGAGCACTTTGCATTCTATCTTTTGTTTCGATTTTATGGAGTGCGTATGATTTAGGAAAAGAGGTGGTCAAAGGCCAACCCACGCCAGAGCAATTGCACGAGGCTCACTACAGAGTTCTCAATCCGATTAAGGAACCTGTTGATGAATTAACAAAAACGGTGACTAAAGAATCTATTGCTATTTCTGAGATTCAAGCAGGTAACTTTAATACGATTAATCTAGTTAAAGGTATTTCATTTTTTCTAGGTTTTATAGGAGTTCTGATGATGTGGAGGTTAAGAAGAAAAGGATTTTGGTTGTATTTACTTTATTGTATAACGCTGTTAGGATTAGATGCTTTCTATTTCGGCGGATTTTCAGTGGGATTAATAGGGCTGATTATGACTTTAGTTTTTGATATCTTGTTCGTTAGCCTATATGCATATCAGCTAAAGCGCATGGATTAGCAAACCAACGATCTTATAAAAGCGTTATAATTCTAAATGAAGTACTTCTCAATTCTTCTAGTCATCATTACGCTGTCTTCTTGTAAAAAGAATACAAATGACGGTATTATCTATGGTTATGAGTACTTTCCAATCACAGAAGGTAACTATGTCGTGTATGATGTGTTAGATGTTTTTCATGATGAAGTTCTAATTCCAGCGCACGATTCCACTCGCTATCAAGTAAAAGAGGTCATTGGCGAAACGGAAGTCGATGGACATGGAGAGGAATATCAAAAGTTGAGACGATATCATCGGGCGAACGATACCTTAACTTGGACATTACAGGACGTTTGGACCATCAAAAGAACCTCAAGAAATGCCGAAATGCTTGAAGAAAATCAACGTGTAGTAAAAATGGCATTTGCAATTTCATACGATCAATTTTGGGACTGTAACGCCCTTAATCCTTTTGATAAAGAAGAGTGCTATTATTCCAGAATCTACCAACCTTTTTCAATTCCGGCTTACGATTTTGATTCTACCGTTACGGTTGAACGACAAGACTTTAGCACCTACATAGAATACATTCGATCATTTGATGTGTATGCACCTCGTATTGGTTTGATTCATTCTACTCGAAAGGATATCCGAATAAACAATGGAGATACCTTAGATGTAGCTTATGGTACAGAGCTTTTTTACACTGCAATTGAGTGGGGACAAGAATAGTAAAAATCATTCGTGTAAAACTTCTTCTAAACGCCCAGTAAAAAAGGCAACTTAAGGAATAATTTCACGTATTCAATAAAAGAGAAATTTTTACGTTTCTTTAATAAGTACATGCGCGCGAGACTACTTACTGTCATATTATTCATATTCTCTTTCACTTTTGTGTCTAGAGCATCCCACATTATGGGGGGTGAAATTACTTGGACCTGTTTAGGCTCTGGTAATTATGAATTTAAGCTTGTACTATACCGCGATTGTAATGGTTTAGATATTATTGATCCAACGCTAGACATTGAGGTTTGGGGACACCCTTCAGTGACAACCATTTCTACTACGCTAACAGAACAAGTAGATCTTTCACCAAACTGTACCGAAGTTACGGGGAGCCCTGCAGAACTTGAATGCGGCACCGGCACAGGAGCAGGAACAGGACCTGGCGCCATTGAAAAATATGTTTACACTTCAGCTGCTGTTTCGTTGCCGGGAACACCTCCAGCTGAAGGATGGAAATTTACCTACGATTCGTTTTCACGAAACTGGGATTTAACCAACATTGCAACACCGGCAACATATGGCTTAACATTGTGGTCAGTTATGTATCCAATTCCGGGAGCTACGCCAGGTACATGTATTGATGATTCTCCGCAGTTTGCGCAAGATCCTTATGTGATTATGTGTGAGGGAACTGATTTTGCTTATGATCCCAATTGCTTCGATCCAAATAATGATGACTTGGCTTTTTCTTGGGGAATTCCATACGATCATTTTCCGAGTGGTGCGTTCGATCCACCTGTAAATCCTATACCGGTGCCTTTTACCGCAGGATTCTCTGCAACAAATCCTACTCCTGATGCTTCCTTTGACGCAGGCAATGTTCCTGCATCCATGGATTCAGAGTCTGGAGTAATTTCCTTTACTTCAAATACTGTAGGAAATTTTGGACTGGTTCAGAAAATCGATGCTTCTCGCGATGGACAGGTAATAGCAACGGTAAATAGAGAATTACAAATGATTGTAATTCCTTGTCCTGGTTATGTAAATACGGCTCCAACAATTACGCCTCCATTTGGCGGCGGTACAACATTTGAGGCAGAATTCTTTGCGGGTGACCTCATTAATTTTGATATTGAAATAGAAGATTTAGAGTTTTTACAAGATGGAACTCCTCAAACAGTCACGCTGGTTCCATCAGGAGCATACTTTGGAGACGGATTCACTGATCCAGCTATGGGTTGTGATTACCTTCCTTGTGCAACATTAAGCACAGCACCAGTTATTTCTGGTGTACAAGGATTAACAACAACTTTCAATTGGCAAACTTCCTGCGATCATTTGCTTGATGCTTCAGGAGTTCAGGCAGAAGAACAAACCTATAGCTTTGTATTAAATGCTCAAGATGACTATTGTCAAGTTCCAGGCAGAACTTTTGAAACGATCAGAATTACACTGAAGAACAGAGCAATAATAGACGGCGTAGATCTTCACTGCGTAGATGTTCGTGATGATGGGAGTGTTGAATTAACTTGGGGGAAAACTACAGATAGCGGAGGGTCATTTGATTCATATGAGGTTTGGTCGTTGGAAGATGGATTTATTACCTCAATCACCGATATTAATCAAGAAACATACGTGCATGTGGCAGCAGCAGCCGACATTAGTTCAAAGAATTATTTTGTACTTACTAAGTTTGGTTGTGGAGGTTTAAATGAATTAAGTTCTGATACTTTAGAAACAATGTTCATGAACCTAAATGACATGGGTGATGGTAGAATTAACCTTACTTGGAATGATACGCATGATCCGATTAATTTTGGGGATAATACAAATCAAGACATATTACGTGAGTATCCCGTTGCAACAAGCGTAGTAAGGGGAACAGTGCTTTATGCATCAAATTTCTTTTTGGATACGATTGATATTTGTAGCGCCTTTCAATCTTATGAAATTTCAGTAGATAATTCCTTTGGTTGTGTTTCAACTTCAAATAAGGTAGGTGCAGTATTGGATGATCAAATTAATCCGTTAATTCCTGAAATGCATTGGGTTTCTGTCGACACAGCTTCAGGACTTGCAGAACTTGGTTGGAATATTAATCCGGCGGAAGATACTTACGGATATATCATTTATCAGCAACAATTTGGAGTATGGGTTCCGATAGATACGGTTTGGGGTAGATTCAATAATACATTTATTAATCCAGCTTCATTGGCTTCATCAGAAACCGAAGCATATCGTGTAGCTGCCTTTGATTCCTGCTTTACTGCTGTGGTTCCACCAACTTATCAAACATCTGCCTTTAGTGATTTCCATAGAACGATGCTAGTGGAGAATGACTACAATATTTGTGATAAATCAATCTCCTTAAGTTGGACAGCTTATGAGGGTTGGGTTGAAGGAATTAGAGAGTATGAAATTGTTGTGAAAGTTGCAGGTAGTCCCTTTGAAACCATAGCTACAGTGCCTTCTACTCAAACAACATATACGCATACTAATTTATATTACGATGCCGATTATTGCTATTTCATTAAGGCAATCTCTAATAATGACACTTTATCTTTCTCTAATCAAGTTTGTCAGTTTACAGATCGTCCAGCACAGGCAGCTTTTCATTATTTAAGCACAGCTACGCATAATTTAAACAATGAAATAGAGCTTAAATTATATACTGACGGAGCAGCAGCCGTTGACCATTATGAAGTTTTAAGAAGAGGTCCTTGGGATGATTATTTTGAGGTAATCGGTGAAATAACACCAGACGGGACGAACAACCTTTCTTATTTTGATTCAGACATTTTCTCTGAACGTGGATCATATCGTTATCAAGTAAATATTATTGATACATGTGGAAATATTGGTGCTGAGTCGAATATTGCGAGAACTGTATACACCACAGTTACTACAGATCACGTTAGAATGTTGAACACACTATCATGGTCTGCTTACACAGGTTTTGATGGCTCAATTACAGGATACGCTGTATATCGCGGTGAAAATGGAATATTCCCGAGTACACCAATTGAGACAACGCTTCCTGGAGTGAGATCGTATGTCGATGATGTATCTGCATTTTTCGATTCAGAGGGACAATTCTGTTATCGTGTAGAAGCAATAGAATCGTCAAATACATTTGGATTTGCAGAAACTTCCTTCTCAAACAATGTTTGCGCTACTATAGAGCCTGTAGTTTATATTCCAAATGCTTTTGTGGTCAATGGAGCAAACCCGGTATTCCTACCAGTGGTTTCACTATATGAGTTTAGCAGTTACCAGCTAATTATCTATGATCGTTGGGGGGGTGAAATTTTCATGACCACTGATCCTGATGAAGGGTGGAATGGTGAAGGTAATACCTTAATGGGAGATAGATTACCTCAAGGAGTTTATGTTTACTTCTTATCCTTTAATGATCGAAATGGAGATGTTTACGAGTATCGTGGAACGGTTACAATGCTCTTTGATGAGTAACTAATTCAACTCTTCAATTAACTCCTTTGTTTCAATTGCAGCCTTTGAAATATCCTCCTTTGTTTCTAAAACTGGATCGATAGGATCTCCAATAACCACTTGAACTACACCTTTATTAATTTTAGGTTTTGTTGGATTAGGCCAAATTTCGTTTGTACCTGTAATTCGGACTGGTAAAATAGGAACTCGAGCGGCCTGAGCGAGATGAAACCCTCCTTTCTTAAATGAACCTATTGTTGCACCACCTTTAGAGGTGCCCTCAGGAAATATAACAACTGTTTTTCCGCCACGTATAGATTCTCCTGCCTCATCCATACTCTTCTTCGCTGCTGAGGTATTTTCGCGGTCAATCAAAATCATCTCCACCCTTCTAAGGTAGAAACCAAGAAAAGGAACTTTACCCAATTCTTTCTTGGCAACGAAATACAAGTTAAACGGCATTATCGCAAATAATATAGGAATATCTAAATAGCTGCTATGGTTTGACATTAAGATGAAGGTGTCGTTTTTAGATATCTTTTCAAGTCCCTTAACATCCAACTTAACACCAAAAACCCAGAGTAATACGGGTGCCCAAATTTTACGGCCACAATCAATAGCAATTGATCTATCAAAGGTTATATATGTTAAGAGCATGGAGCCTATAATGGTAAGCATAGACCATACTACAAGAAAGATCATTTTTAATAGCCCTACGAATACTTTCATTACATAAAGTCAACATCTATATCAATCCTTATAGATAGGAAATCCGGAGTAGAAAGTAGATGATTAATTTTTTCGAAGATAATATTTTTTACTTTCCTTGGAGAGGCTTCTCTTTCGTACTTAATATTGATGTGCTGGATGTGCTGGTTTCTGATTTTTCCAATGCTCGGTGTTTCTGGGCCAAGAATTCTTTCTTTAAAAACTGTTTTAAGTTCCTTGGCTAAAGTATGGGCTCCAAGAACAACTTTGTCCAAAGATTTATGTTTCATTCGTATCTGAATCATACGATAAAATGGAGGATAATGAAAGTTTCTTCTTTCTAAGATCTCTTGATTGTAGAAGTCTATGTAATTATGCTCCATTACTTTTTGAATCACCCAATGATTGGGTTCATAGGCTTGGATAATCACTTTACCACGTTTTTCTTTTCTACCAGCGCGCCCTGCCACTTGACTCATTAATTGATAAGAGCGTTCAAAAGCGCGGAAGTCAGGGAAACGAAGCATCTGGTCTGCACTTAGAATTCCTACCAAACCAACATTGTCAAAGTCTAACCCTTTTGTGACCATTTGTGTACCAATGAGTATGTCAATTTCGCCTTGTTCAAAATCATCAATTATCTTTTGGTAAGCATTTTTGGCTCGAGTGGTATCGAGGTCTAAGCGCTGTGTCTTAGCATCGGGGAAAATTATCTTTAGGTCGTCGTCAATCTTTTCTGTACCAAAGCCTTTAAGCGATAACTTCCTACTCCCGCAGGCACCGCAAGAACTTGGCGGAGTTTCAAAATACCCGCAGAGGTGACATTTTAAAAGGTTAGAAGTTTTATGATAAGTCAATGAAACATCACAACTGGTGCACTCAGGGGTCCACCCACACATTTCACACATCAGCATTGGTGCATAACCCCTTCTATTTTGAAAGAGAATTATTTGTTCACCACGCTTTAAGGTATCTTCCATTTGGGTTACCAAGTGAGAGGAGAAGTGTGAATGCATAGTTTTTTGCTTCTGTTCCTTTTCAAGATCAGCACATTGTATTTCTGGCATTTGAACCCCACTGTATCGTTCAGTGATTTCGATTAAACCGTATTTACCGTCCTTGGCGTTATAATACGTTTCAATTGAAGGTGTAGCGGAACCGAGTAAAACTTTAGCCTCGTGCAATTTACCCAGCATGATTGCCGTATCTCGTGCGTTATATCTTGGGGCGGGATCAAACTGTTTAAATGAAGATTCGTGTTCTTCATCCACGATAATGAGTCCGAGATTAGAAAATGGAAGAAATACCGATGAGCGCGCACCTAACACTATTCTAAAAGATTCACTATCATCCTCAAGTACCTTGTTCCAAATTTCTACACGTTCATTTTGATTAAACTTACTGTGATATACACCCACTAAATCACCAAAAAATTTTCTTAAACGTTGAATTAGCTGCGTGGTTAGGGCAATCTCTGGAAGTAAGAACAGTACTTGTTTTCCTTCTTCTAACACCTTTTCAATAAGCTTCACATATATCTCTGTTTTACCAGAGCCAGTAACACCATGAAGTAAGCTAACATCCTTATCAAGGAACGAATGATTAATTTCTTCTAACGCGTTACGCTGTGTAGGCGACAGAGTCACCGTTTTAGTGAAGTCATCGTAATCTTCTTGTAAGCGAGACACAGGTGCTGTAAATATTTCGACAACATCTTTTTTCGCTAGTGTATTCAAGGCTGATTCTGAAATGCCTTCTGAAACAATCTGTTTTCTAAGCACTGGACTTTGCGTTCCTGCCTTCCAACGCGTCATTTCAATGAGTTTAAGAAGCGCTGCTACTTGCTTCTCATTTCGTTTTGATTTCTCTAATTGATTTAGAATATCTTCAATGAGCTCATAAGAATCGATTAGCGAATGAACTTGTACAAAAGTCAAATACTTCGGAGAATATTTGTTGTTCAACTCCTCACTAACTATTACAATCTGTTTTTCAATTAATGCTCGAATTAATGGATATACAGTTTTTATCTCTGCAATTTCTCCGAGTTCTTTAATGCTAATTTCTTCTTGAACTTCTAAGGCACTAACAATTTTCTGCTGGCGCTCATTGATTACTTCAAGATTTTCCCGAAAAGCCGGGTGTAATGAGATTTTAGATTCACTGGCTAGTTTCAAGTTTCCTGGCAAAGCAGCGTTCATTACATCGCCTAAATTGGCCATGTAATAATCAGAAATCCAGTGCCAAACCTTGAGTTGCTTTTGATTTACGATTGGTCTATCGTCAAGAATTCCTTCAACATATTTCGCCTGGTATTTTTCAGGGACATTCTCATGAATGTTGACCACAATAGCGGTATAATATTTTGATTTACCAAAGGGAACAATGACTCTTTTCCCTCGAGTAATGGAATTGTTTAATTCAAAAGGAACACGATAAGTGTATGTCGCTGGAAGACTTAATGGAAGAATTACATCTACAAAATAAGTTTTCCTTTCGCTCATCTAAATTTACTCCTAATGTGATGCTTCAGTTCCAGCATAACCACTGTAACCTCCAAGCAAGTTGTATACTTCTTCAAAACCCATTTCATTCATCTTCTTCATCGCATTTGATGATCTACCACCTGCCATGCAGTAAACAAATGTTGGTGTTGATGTGTCTAATTTATCAATTTCAGCTTCAAAATCAGGACCATTAAAATTGATGTTAATCGCACCTTCAATAAATCCATTTTCGTATTCTTCGGGCGTTCTAACATCTACTAACATTCCCCCTGTTTCAGCCAATTTATCCATGAATGCTTCTTTGTCAACATCGTAGGTAAATCTTTTTACTTCCTCTATTTCCGTCTCAACCACTTCCGTAGTGCTAGTGTCTGTCGATTCCACTTCACAGTCCTTACAGTCTTCTGAATCGTTGGCACATGAAATTAGTAATCCGATAAATAAATATTTAAAAGCCTTCTTCATTGTTTTCATAATCTATTGGTTCTTGGGGTATCCCTCTAAAAAATCTATAATTCACCCCAAAGGTCAGCATTTCTGGCGACCAAATTGAAAATTCTGCGTTAATTCCCCAATGGTCACTTAAAAAATAATTAAAACCTCCGAGGGTAACTCCTGTAAAAAAGTTGACTCTTTCAGGAAAGTACCGTTCATGCTCTTTATGAATTACATCATCCTTATGCATAAAAATACTTATGCCAACCGCCAATTTAATGTAGTACTCAAAACCGCGCCTGTAAAAAACGGTTATTCTTGGGTTAAATGAGGCATACGTGAATGCACCGCCATAATGCGTATGGTTGTAGAATAGGTTTTGGTACTGAAAACCTACTTTGCCGGACATTGAAAGTACCGATCCTAATGCGAATTCATGCGTGTAGGAAATAGAAGGTGACCAAGATACATATTCATATTTGTACTGACTTGTGTCGTTAATTGCAGTGGTCGCGTTACGAAAATCAAATTGCTCATTCGTAATTCCTGTGTTCAATTGAAGGAGTCGATTATGGATTTGGGCTTGACCCAAATACCCTATAATGAGCGCTATAGCTAATGCCAAGATTTTCACTCTGTAAAATTAATCAATGTTAAATGAAAATTTTCAGCAAATCGACTATTTTTGGCATAAAGATTGTCGATAGGGGGAATGTAACCCTATTACGACATTAGGGTATAACTAATTATTATAAAACTTAAATTATGAAAAAAGTAATCTTTGCACTTTCTATGGCCGGTGCATTATTATTCGGAAGTGCTTCTAATACCGCTGTTGCTCAGGTTGAAGAAGGTAGTATGATTGTAGATCTTTATTACGGATTCCCGAACATTGGAAAAAGTTTCTGGGATGCAGTAGCTATTGACGGTGAAGTAAATTCGACCAGAGCAACTGGATTAGGACCAATGGGTGCTAGATTTGAATATATGGTAGCAGACAATTTTGGTGTTGGTGTTGACTTTAATATTTTAACCAATGGATATGAAGTAGATTTTACTGATACAACCTCTACATTCAACAGTACAACAGGTATGTGGGAAACACAAACTAATACTTATACTTCAGACTACAATAGAATGAAGTTACGTGTAATGGCAAGATTACATTACCATTTTGTACAAACTGATATGGTAGACGCATATGCTGCTTTCGGTGCAGGATACAAGCATTCTCAAAATAGTTTTTCTACTACTGACCCTGATGGAGTAGAGTCTGAGCTTGAAACAGGATTAAACTTAATTCCAGTTTCTCTTAGAGTTGGTTTAGGTACAAGATTATTCTTTACTGATAACATCGGTGTTAACTTAGAAATCGGATTAGGTGGAGGTCCACTTATGTCAGCTGGTTTATCGCTGAAGTTCTAAGAATAGAATTGACGAATTAAAAAATCCTCTCCTGTACGGAGGGGATTTTTTTTGATATATATTTACCGGGTGCCGAATTATATTTCCATAAAAGAACTTGCTAAAGATGATCGTCCGCGTGAAAAGATGATCGAACAAGGAAGAAGTGCGCTGTCGAATGCTGAAATCCTTGCGATTCTAATAGGTTCAGGCACAAGGGAAAAATCAGCTATTCATTTATGTCAAGAAATATTAGCTTCGGTTGATAATGATTTAAATGCGCTCGCACGTCTTACGGTGCAAGATTTAATGAAGTTTAATGGTATTGGCGAAGCAAAAGCCATTACCATCGCCGCAGCTCTTGAGTTGGGGAGGAGAAGAAAAAATGTTCTAACTGAGAAGCACTCAAAAATCATAAGTTCCAAACATGCAGCGGATGTTCTAAGACTTGGATTCGAAGACCTTGAGCACGAAGAGTTTCGTGTACTACTCTTAAATAGAGCGAATCAAGTAATTGCGAATGTCCTAATATCTAAAGGTGGATTAAGCGCTACGGTCGTTGATGGCAAGGTCGTATTTAAACATGCGCTTTCTCATTCAGCTTCTGCAATGATTCTTGCTCATAATCACCCCTCAGGCAACTTACAACCAAGTAAATCTGACATTGAGCTTACCAATAAACTAAAAAGCTTCGGAACCTTTATTGATTGTCCAGTATTAGATCATTTAATTTTAACTAATTCAGATTATTACAGCTTTGCTGATAATGGGTTAATCTAACAATAGAATTTACTGTATTTTCGTTACGTCAATATGCTTTCTGTTCTGGCAAATAATATTACTCCGCGTTTAAAGTACGTGTTAGACTTTTGCTTTACCCAAAAAGGCGAGCCTTATAACTTCATAGCCGAAAAAACTGGAGATAACAGGTTTCTAGATTTATCAGATCTTGATTCAGAAATTTTGAGTGATAGTTCTTCTAACAAATCGTTTAACCTTAGCAAAGATGGCGATCAACTATTATTGAATGGAAAGGTTGATACTCTTGGAACGATATTCTATCTTCTTTCGCGTTATGAAGAATACGGTGATTACGAGAAGGATGAACATGGTAGATACCTTTCAGCTCAGCATTCCTTGGTTAGATTAGATTTACACCTTACTCCTGTTGTTGACCTTATAGTGCGTGATTTATGGGATCAAATCGGATTGGATTATTCTAAGGTACAGCGTAATTATGTATTCACTCCCTCTTTCGATATTGATATAGCATGGGCATTTAAGAACAGAGGAGTTATGAGGCAGTTAGGATCGGTTGTCAAGCATGGCAAAGCTGGTGAAAGAATTAAAGTGTTCCGAAACAAAGCGAAAGACCCTTATGACACTTATGATGAGATTAAAAGGATAGGGGAGCTGAGCGGGAACATGAAGTTGTTTTTTCTTCTTGGTGATGGAGGAAAATACGATAAGAACATTTCTCATAAGAATTCATCGTTAAAAAATTTAATAAATGACCTAGATCAAATTTCGGAGGTTGGAATTCACCCATCTTATGCCTCATATTTAAGTGTTGCAAAGATTAAAGAAGAGAAAGCTAGATTAGAAAAAATTATGGGAAAAGAAGTTAATATTTCGCGTCAACACTTTCTAAAACTAGAAATTCCAAACTCCTACCAAACCCTATTAAAAGCTGGCATGAATGAAGACTATACCATGGGATTTGTAGATGACGTTGGTTTTAGAGCTGGTACCTCCTTTCCGTTTTTCTTCTTTGACCTTGAAAAAAATGAAGTGACCGATCTAAGAGTGCATCCTTATGCATACATGGATGGCACTTTTATGCAATACCTTGAATTAAATCCAGTTCAATCAAAGCCAACAATAGCACAATTAATAAATGAAGTTAAGGAAGTGGGAGGAGAGTTTATTTCTATTTGGCACAATAGTTCAATAAACGATTATGAAGATTGGCAAGGATGGAAAGAAGTATTTGATTTTACTATAGAAAAAGGATTGTCGTGAAAGTATTGATGTATTTATTGATTCCTTTAATTGGAATAGGCTGTATTCGGCATGCTGAGGTTAATGATGAGGTGGAAGGATTTGATTATCAGGAAATAGGTGTTTCCGAAGCTCAAGGATTTGAGATAAACTACTCCGATAATTACATCACTCTAATTACGAAGTCAATAGACGGGAACACGTTTTTTCGCGATTCACTTGTGATCATTACCAATCCAACTTTCAAATTTGATAAGGAGGTAAAAACGTTTAGTGGAAATACTGAAAGCGTTGTCGTGCAATCTTCAACACATTTATCATTTATTCAGGCATTAAATACACTAGAAACCGTGGCTGGTGTATGTGGGTTAAAATATGTCGTAAATCAAGAAGCGAATGAAGTTTTTGTGAACTCGCAACCCAAAGAAATATGTAATGCAGATCAAATGGCTAAGGAAGTTTTGATAGGGTTGAACCCTGATATTATTTTTTCCTATCCCTTTGGAACCTCAGGGGTAGAAACATATGAAGAGGTAGGTTTACGTTCTCTAATGATTGCAGAGTATCTGGAAACAGATGTTATTTCTCGATTAGAATGGATTAAACTCTTTGGAATCTTATACAAGAAGGAGAATGAGGCGAATTCATATTTCGAATCGGTTAAGTCTGAATATGAAAATTTGAAATTAGATTCGACTATTGGATTTAATTTTATTATGAATTTACCTTTTGAGGACAATTGGTACATGCCTGCCCCAAATTCACTAATTGTTAACCTATTCAAGGATGCTGGATTAAACTACTACTATGAAGATAGAGCAGGGACAGAAAATATTCTTGTTTCTCAGGAACAAGTATGGTTGGATGGTTCAAAATCAGATGTCTGGATCATTATCGCTCAGCGAGAAGGTGATTTTACAAAGCAAGATTTGATGAATGAAAACCCTGCATATGGCGAATTCAAATCATTTAAAACAGATCAGATATATTTCTGTAACACATTAAAAAAGGACTATTTTGGGCAAGGAATTTTGGAGCCCCAAGTTCTTCTAAAAGACATTCTTTTCCTAAATGGTACTTTAAAGGATCATTCTCCTGTTTATTTCGAACGTTTGAAATAGTGCAAAAGCGTTACATTTGTTGCTAATGCGCCCATTATTACTTGGTATAGTTTTATTGATTTGTCTTGGATTTTTCTCCATGGCCAATATTGCTTTTGGTGAACCAGAATTACCCTTGAGCGAAGTATTGGGAATACTAATAGGTTATGAATCAAGCGAGCCAATGTATTCCCTAATTGTTTCGCATCGTTTAAATCGAACACTATTGGCTTTGTTTGCTGGAGGGGCACTCTCTACAGCAGGATTAATTCTTCAAGTTTATTTTAGAAATCCATTGGCAGGGCCAGGTGTTCTTGGAGTTACTTCAGGAGCTTCCTTAGGAGTGGCGGTAGTAGTTTTGGGAGGATTAAGTTTAGGAACTGTTCAAGGTGATGTAATGATTGTGCTTGCCGGAATTATTGGAGCAATGGGAATTATAGCCTTATTGCTTTTAGCTTCAAAATATATTCGAAACAATATAAGCTTACTTGTGCTGGGCTTAATGTTTAGCTATTTCACTTCGGCTTTTGTAAATACACTTTTTCTAGGGGCATCAGAAATGAGTACTAGAAAATACGTCATGTGGGGGTTAGGAAGTTTTGAGGGGGTACCAATGTCACAGCTAGTTATAATTATTCCAATAGTTTTAGCACTGACCTTTATGTTGTTGGCCTTTTCAAAATCACTAAACGGAATGGTTTTAGGTGAGTCTTATGCAAGGTCAATGGGCGTATCTACCCGAGGTTTAAAGTGGGCGGTTATATTAGTTGCTGGAATACTTGCTGGGTTGATTACGGCTTATTGCGGGCCCATTGGTTTTGTCGGAGTAGCGGTTCCTCAATTAATTCGTTTGGGAGTAAAATCTACACAACATGTTCATTTAATACCCTTGGCTTTTATTGGTGGTGCCTTTTTATGCGTTTTAGCTGATTTTATCGTACGTTACAGTGGTAATCAATTACCAGTAAACGCTGTAACAGCATTGGCCGGGGCACCAATCGTAATATACATCATATTTAGACTCAACAAAAGAAGTGTTTAAGTTAAGCAACATACGAATCAGCATTGGTGAATGTGAACTTTTCCATTTAAAGGGGGATATAGAGCTGAATAATGGTGCCTACGCCCTAGTGGGTAGGAATGGTAGCGGTAAATCAACATTATTCAATACTATAGTTGGTTTACACAATGACTATACAGGGAATATTATTGTTAATGGCAATGATATTTCTGCGCTAGGGAAAGATTTTTCTAAGGAAATAGCTATTGTTAAAACGCATCCTGAAGTATACGGAGATCACTCAGTGGAGGATGTTTTGTGGTTAGGGAGAATCCCTTATCAGAACTTATTGGGCATTCGAAAAATAGATGATAAGAAACTGATCGATCAAATCCTCCATAAATTAGGATTGATACACTTTCGAAAAGGATCTTACGGAAATCTTAGCGATGGTGAAAAGCAGTTGGTAATGATTGGTAGAGCCTTGGTTCAAGACACTCCAATATTATTGCTAGATGAACCTTTGGCCTTTTTAGATTTAGTCAATCAAAAAGAAGTGTTGGCAATCTTAAAAGAAATCGCACAAGAGAAGGTATTAATATTATCCACCCATCATATT
>JAKVAQ010000020.1 GCA_022447665.1 Crocinitomicaceae bacterium | reverse complement strand
TGAAGCAAGGTTCCCTGCTCCAAGGTTTACAATAGTATATGCACCAGATCCACCATCAAGGTCAAAATCTACACCGTTAATAACTGTTGGTGGGTTACAATTTTGAGTAGCTGTAACTGTGATTGGGCAAGCATAAGTCACTTCAATCGGAGTACCAAGTTCGTAACATCCATTTCCGTTTTTATCCCAGTCAAGTCCACCATTATCCGTTACACCATCGGCCACACCTCCGTTACCACCGACACCATCGTCACCAGCAACTGGCACAAACCAGTACGTTCCACAACCTAGAGTTGGATCACCGGCAATTGGCGAACTTCCATTATTGATATCCATTAAATCTTCACCTGGAATAATTAAACCTGTAAAACCAGCGTCCGCAGCAGGATCTGCACTTGCTGGAGCAGAATCATAAACTAGCCACATTAAAGATGCCGAATAAATTCCATCTCCTACAGGTGCAGGAATCGTATCGTTAGGCAAAATATAATCGTCGTTTGAAGAGAGCGTTAATTCATCTCCTTCACATAAATAAACTGAACCAGCAGTTGTAAGAGATCCATTCTTTGATACTGTGTAGGTCCCAGGGAATGAAACGCAAGGATCTGGAGATACAATATCGCAATCTGTAGATCCCGTTCCTCCAACTTGATCTAATGTAATATCCTGCACCACCGCAGCATAATTTGTAATCAACATGACATAAACTTCACCAGTTACTGCTCCAGGAATAAAAGGTGTTTCACTCGCAGTTGCTGAGTAAGAACAATCCACCTCTGGTGCTCCTGGGTCAACCCCCATAGAACCACACAATGAAATAGCTGTTGCCAAATCAGGGAATGGTCCCCATATAATAAAGTCAATATCAGAAGGAGCGGACAAGCTCAAATCCAAATCACCATCTGTTGCAATTTCGAAATAATACCAAGATGGATTTGGCGTGGTAGACAAACAACCGTAATCATTTCCAGGTTCAGAAGTTGTACCTGTAGTTGCAGTGAAATCCAATCCATCATCCGTACATATTGGATCCATATCAGCACAAGTCGAACCCTGCGCTGAAGCATAATTCGTTCCTAAAAATAGAACCGATGCTAAAGCCAAATTCTTTAAAGTTTTCATGATTCTATTTTTTTAATTCTTCAATTCTAGCATTCATCTCAGCACGTGTTTTCTCGGCTTCAACGAACCAACCTTCTTGAGTTGCTTTCGCTAATTCTTCTGGATTAGAGCGAATGGCCTTTTCTTTTTCATCAAGAGATTTAATGATTCCTTCGCAATAGGCAATCTCTTCCTCCTTCGTCATTTCCTTCTTCTCTTTAGTCTCGTTGGTTGTGGTCCTGTTATTTTCCCACTTATAGACCTTCATTCTTTCTATTTTTTCACCTGATTCAGTTTGTGCTATACTTGCTGAACCGATAAATAATATAGCGATCGCGAATAATTGTTTCATAAACTAGTTTTTTTGTGTGCTCATTATTTCCCAAAAACACAACGATTTTAGGTTGCTATAAGTTGCACGTAAGGACTGCAAAAATGTGATTTTTTTTTCAATTAGCCCACAGACCGTTAATATTCCCGAAAATTGTGCAAAACTTTCGACAGTAATAAAAGGTCCTTCAGGACAGATAATTTTATTTTTGCGATATAACTTAAATGGCTATGGAAATTAAAGAATTAGAACGTCTTAGTACTCAGGTAAGAAGAGATATTATTAGAATGGTAAGTGCTGTAAAATCAGGTCATCCTGGAGGATCCATGGGTTGTGCAGATTTTCTCTCAACTCTTTACTTCAGAGTATTGGACATTGACCCATCAAATTTTACAATGGATGGTAAAAATGAAGATTTATTCTTTTTATCCAATGGTCATATATCACCGGTACTCTACTCTATTCTTTCAAGAAGAGGTTATTTCCCAACAGAAGAACTAAATACATTTAGAAAGATAGATTCTAGACTTCAAGGTCACCCAAGTGTGTCTAAAAATCTTCCCGGTGTACGTGTTGCATCAGGTTCATTGGGGCAAGGAATGTCCGTGGCTATTGGTGCAGCAATCACAAAAAAACTAAACGGAGATGATAAAATTGTTTATTCTCTGCATGGCGATGGAGAATTACAAGAAGGTCAAATCTGGGAAGCGGCAATGTTTGCTGCTGGTAAAGGGATAGACAACTTAATTTGTACCATAGATTATAATCACAAACAAATCGATGGCGATATCGATGACGTACTTCCAATGGGCAGTCTGAAAGAAAAGTGGCAAGCTTTTGGATGGGAAGTTCTTGAAATGGACGGTCATGATTTTAATGACATTATAGCCAAGCTGGATTTAGCAAAATCGAAATGCGGTAATGGAAAACCTGTAATTATTATCATGAAAACCGTTATGGGAGAAGGAGTTGACTTTATGAGTGGCACTCATGAGTGGCATGGAAAGTCGCCAAGCGATGAACAAACAGAAATTGCACTATCTCAACTAGAAGAAACTTTAGGTGATTATTAATGAGTTTATTTTATAGGGTATTAATTGTTCTTTTTTGCTTTATGGCTGCGGGAAATTCGCAGGCCCAGCAAAAAACACGTATCCTATTTATCTTCGATGCTTCTAACTCTATGAACGGAAAATGGGAAGGAAGATCGAAAATTGAAAGAGCCAGGGAAATTCTTTGTGCAAGCATTGATGACCTAATGGGTGTTGAGAATTTAGAAATCGCGCTAAGGGTTTACGGTCATCAGTCTCCTGTAACAGCGACGTATCAAGATTGTAATGATACTAAACTAGAAGTTCCTTTCGGCCCTAATAATTACGCGGAAATTAAGCACTTTATTAATCATGTTCAACCAAAAGGAACCACGCCTATAGCAAATTCTTTAGAAGCTGCTTACGACGATTTCCCTGACAATACAACACGTAACGTAATTATACTTATTACGGATGGGTTGGAAGCTTGTGATGCTTTTCCTTGTGAGGTTGCCGCCAAATTAAAATCAAAAGGAATAGGAGTTACGCCGTTTGTGGTTGGCTTAGGAATGGACTTGAGTTATTTAGACGATTTTGAATGTATAGGTCGCTACTACGAAGCTTCAACACCGGAAGCTTTTGCTACAGCCATGAAAAGTGTAATTGCAGATGCCGTTTTGAATACAACTGTGCAAATTGACCTTATGGACATTGATGGAAATCCGACAGAAACAAATACCACTGTGTTTTTATATGAAGCTGGAACAAATAATTTAAAATACACTTTTATGCATACCTTAAACATAAAGGGCAATCCAGATACTATTACGATAATTGATCCAGATATTAATTATGATGTTGTGGCAAATACCCTGCCTCTAGTTGAAATTAAGAATTTTGACGTTAAGAAAGGAATTCACAATCACATTATATTAAACACTCCCCAGGGAATGTTGCAAACACGAATAAAGGGACCGACTAAAACAAATGATGTAACTGTCCGTGTTACTCAAGCAGGAAAGTCAATAACCTTAAACGCTCAAAAGACTGGAGAATTTCAAAAATATATCGTTGGCACTTATGATGTAGAAGTATTTACGCTCCCTCGAATCTATTTTAATGATGTAAAGATTGATCAAGGCTCACACACTTATCTAGATATTCCTGGATCCGGTCAATTGAAATGGAAAGCCTACAAGCCTATTGTTGGACAAATATTCGTATTTAAGGATGACGGCACTCTCGAATGGGTCTGCGACTTGAATTACGACAAGACATCCGATATTAAATACCTACAGCCTGGTGAATACCAAGTGGTGTATAGACTTAAAGACACTTATTCAGTAAATTATACAAATACTAAAAACTTTAAAATCATTTCTGGTCAGGATACCGGAATAAACCTTTAATCTATGGAAGAATTAGTAGTAATGGATCATAAAGACACACGTTCTGGTTTTGGGGACGGACTAACAGAATTAGGAAGAACAAACAAAGATGTTGTAGCACTTTGTGCTGATTTGACAGGATCACTTAAAATGGGTGATTTCAAAAAGGAAAATCCTGACCGATTTGTACAAGTTGGAATTGCAGAAGCCAACATGATTGGAATTGCTGCTGGTTTAACCATTGGTGGTAAAATTCCTTTTACGGGAACGTTTGCAAACTTCTCAACTGGTCGAGTTTATGACCAAATTAGACAGAGTGTTGCATATTCTAAGAAGAACGTAAAAATTTGTGCTTCTCACGCGGGACTGACGCTTGGAGAAGATGGCGCTACCCATCAGATTTTGGAGGATATTGGGCTAATGAAAATGCTTCCAAACATGACGGTTATTTCTCCATGCGATTATAACCAAACGAAGGCCGCAACTATCGCCATTGCAGAACACGAAGGCCCGGTTTATTTAAGATTTGGTAGACCAAAAGTTCCAAATTTCACTCCTGCAGATGAAAAATTTGAAATTGGAAAAGCGCAAATGATTCGTGAGGGAAAACACGTAACTATCATAGCCACAGGACATTTAGTATGGAAAGCTATTGAAGCTTCTACGGTTTTATTGGAAAAAGGTATTAATCCTGAAATAATAAATATTCATACCATTAAACCTTTGGATGAAAAAGCAGTCATAGAATCAATAAGCAAGACAAAATGTGTAGTAACTGCTGAAGAACACATGCGTCATGGAGGCTTAGGTGACAGCATTGCTCAGTTATTAGCTGAAAAACTGCCAACTCCAATGGAAATGGTTGCTGTTAATGACACTTTCGGTGAAAGTGGTAAGCCAGACGAATTAATGACAAAATACGGTATTGATACTCCAGATATTATTGCTGCCGTAGAAAGAGTTCTTCAAAGAATCTAACATTAGTCTTGACAAACATTGAAGTTTGGACAAGGAGTTAATAGAGTTATACAAAGAGGATAAAAACGCGGGGTTCAAAGCAATTTTGGACACCTACCAGGAACGTGTATACTGGCAAATTCGTCGCATGCTCAAGACACATGAAGCGACCGAAGATGTAATGCAAAACACCTTTATAAAGGTCTGGAACGCACTTCCTAAATTTCGAGAAGAATCCAATTTATATACATGGATCTATAGAATTGCATTTAACGAATCAACAAACTATTTGAACAAGGAGAATAAAATGCCTTCAGTTGAGTATGATCCTCCCCTATTTGAAAGTAAAAATGCGGTTTTTGGAAATGATTATACAGGTGAAGAGATTGAAAGTCTTTTATATAAAGCATTGAATTTATTGCCTGAAAAACAAAAAATTGTATTCGAGTTGAAATACTTCGACGAGCTAAAGTTCAAAGAAATAAGTAAGATAACTGGTACCAGTGAAGGAGGGTTAAAAGCCTCTTATCACCTGGCAGTTAAGAAAATAAAAGAATATTTTGAGACACTTTAAACCTTTTGTGTTTTTTATAGTCAAAGAAGAAAATGGAAGAGAAATCAGCAAATAGCGATTTTAACAATAAGGATAAGTCTATCTTACCTGAAAACTTTTTTGAGAAGTTTCAGAATAGGCTATCTGATTCTATAGATGGGTTTGAAATTCCTGAATATTTAGATGAATCAGCGCTTGATTTCTTGATAAAAGCTGAACGTCCTCAGTTACCGGCAGGTTACTTTGAACAGTCGAAATCCGCAATAATTAATCGAATACACAATGAGAAAGTTATTGCGTTTAAACCAAAAAGACTTCTTTTCGCTACAGCTTCAATTGCAGCAATTTTAATTATCGGACTTCTTGTAGTACCATTTTTAGGAAACAACAATGTTGATCCTGGAGGTGGTGAAGTCACTATTCCAATTGCGGAAGAAACAAATACTGAAGAAGATGAAATGGACGAATATTTAGCGTTTATCGACGAGTCGACGTTATACGACTTTTATCTTGAAGAAGAGTCCGAAGAAGAAGTTGAAGAAGACTTTGTGGAGGGAGAATACGGTCATGAAGACGAAGAAGACACCGAAGAAGAAGAAGACGCTATTTTGGACTATGTAGGAGGGGATTTTGAGGATATTTATTTTGATTTATAAGGAATTATGAGACACTTTCTACTATTTACTTTATTAACTCTTTTTACGGGGTTCTCATTTAGCCAAGACGGCCCAGGCAAAAAAAAGATGACCCGTGAAGAGATAGAGGCAGAAAAGATCGCTTTTATTTCTACTGAATTAGCGCTAACTCCCGAAGAAGCGGAAAAATTCTGGCCAGTGTATAATCTTTACGCCGCAGAAATTAAAGAAGTTCATAAGGAACGTAAGGAGTACATGAAAGAGATGAAGTTCATAGAGAATCTAACCGACGATAGAGCTTATGAACTTTCTGAACTAGTTTTTAAGACCCACGCGAAAGAGGCAGAAATAAGACTCGATTACCTAGTAAAGTTCTCGGAAATACTAGGAAAAAAGAAAGCTACTAAAGTATTCATGGCGGAAGAAAAATTTAAACGCGTACTTTTGAAAAGACTTAAAGGGGATGGACAAAAGCATGATGGACCGCCAAGATAAATTTCTCAAGACGCTCGCTCAAACAAACGGGACACCTTATCTCATTGATGTAGAGAACGCTGAGGGTATTTATATCTACGATAAAAAAGGCAAACAATACATGGATATGATTGCCGGTGTAGCGGTAAATAATATCGGTCACTCGCACCCCTCAGTAATAGAAGCAATTAAATCGCAGGTTGAAAAGCACATGCACGTAATGGTGTATGGAGAATATATTCAAGATGCACAATTGGATGCAGCTAAGGAATTACTCTCCTATTTACCAGAATCTCTAAACCAGGTGTATTTTGTGAATTCCGGAACCGAAGCAGCTGAAGGAGCCTTGAAGTTGGCTAAGAGACTAACTGGGCGTTCAGAAATAATTGCATTTAAAGGAGCTTATCATGGAAGTACACATGGCGCTTTAAGTTTAGCGAGTAATCCAGATAAAACTGAAAAGTTTAGGCCTTTACTTCCTGAAATCAAACACCTTACCTTCAACTCAATTGAAGATCTCAATAACATATCGAATAAAACCGCAGCAGTAGTTATGGAAACTATTCAAGGTGATGCTGGTGTTAGAATTCCAGACCAAAATTTTATGGATGTTTTGCGAAAAAGATGCAGTGAAACTGGTGCTCAACTAATTTTAGATGAAATTCAAACAGGAATTGGACGTACAGGCAAAATGTTTGCTTTTGAGCATTACAATGTTGTTCCTGACATTTTATTGCTGGGCAAAGCCTTAGGCGGAGGAATGAATGTTGGTGCATTTGTTTCTTCCCGAGATAAAATGAAAGAACTTTCCCAAAACCCTATTCTTGGACACATTACCACATTTGGTGGTCACCCTGTAGTGTGCGCCGCTGTAGCTGCTTGTCTAAAAGCCATAAAAGATGAAGATATTCTCGATGGCGTGGAAGAAAAAGGAGCCTTACTGGAAAGCATAATAATTAAGAACAGTGAAGTTCATGAGATTCGGCGAAAAGGTTTAATGTTCGCTATTGAAATGGAGAGTTTTGAGCGCGTTGAGAAAGTTGTAAAAGCCTGCTTGGAAAAAGGGTTAATAGGTTTTTGGTTTCTGTCAACACCAAACGCTTTTAGGCTATCTCCTCCACTAACAATAACCGAAGCTCAAATTAAAGAAGCTGGTAAGATTATTCTAGAAGCTATTGAAGAAACAACTATTTAACCGTTGTAAACAATCGCAACATTCCATTGTTCACGCTAATTAAATAAGCAGTTTTACCATTTGCCATTTTAAGCGGCTCAATTTCTCGTGAATCTGAATGAACATATAATCCTGATTCATAAGGCATAAGATATTCAAAGCTCCCATCCTCTTGCTGGATTAAAACGGCACCAACAGAAGCATCATAATTTGTAGTTTCAACTTCAGCTCCAAAATGATTTCCAACCCCTATTATATCAAGCCTTCCATCATTATTGAGATCTGTTACCTCAAAGTCTCTTAACCAAGAAACTTGAGCTCCATTAGGAAAGGACTTGAACTCATACTTGCCCTCATTATTCATTAATATTCCAGAGGCAAACTCAGTAGCTGTAAATGACAATCCTTTGCTCAACTTCTCTTTACCATATATGTCTTCAATATCAGCTTCAGCAAAAGCCTTATAAGTACTAAATTCTTCAGCAATATATGGTAATTGACCTGAAGAACATTCCCTTCCGCGAACAGGTAAAAACTCTTTATCTCTTTTACACGCCAATACCGACTCATATTTTCCATTACCGTCGAAATCACCACCATATACACGCAATGGTTTTTTCTCAGAAGGATGAAATTTATTATTCAATCCAGCATTACCCAATAATATGTCTTTATCTCCATCATTATCAATGTCAATTACCTCCATACAATTCCACCAACCTACTTCTAACATATTGTTTGAAGAATATTTGAATACTCCATTATCATTTTCAAAAACCTCGAAACCAGTCCACTCTCCTACTCCAGTAAAATCTAGGTCGCTATCACCATCAATGTCCATGAACTCGCCATCTTTCCACACCCCGTATTGATTATTGATATCCGGAAA
Organism: Crocinitomicaceae bacterium; assembly: GCA_022447665.1. Lineage (GTDB taxonomy): Bacteria > Bacteroidota > Bacteroidia > Flavobacteriales_D > Crocinitomicaceae > JAKVAQ01. Next base: position 107,971 of record JAKVAQ010000020.1, on the reverse strand, counting down.
TACTTCTGAGGTCGCATTCTTATAAAATCCTTTATCGTTTCTAAAGAAAAAACTTTCAGAACATTCTGGGTAACGTCCGGGGACAGCAGAGCCTAAAATCAAAAAGTCTAAGTCTCCATCGCTATCAGCATCAGAGGGGATTATTTTTGATGTACTCGTAAAAACATCCGGAATGGCATTTTTCACGATGCCGAAAACACCCTCACCATTACCTATAAACAAATGCGCCAGATACGATGAATCGCCATTTTCCTTTTCATAACCATTTGAAGTCATTAAAAGGTCTAAGTTGCCATCGTTATTTAGATCAAACACATGAATATCTGATTCTTCAAGATTTCTTCGCACATAAAATGATGGTACTCTAGAAGCGAAAAATGTTCCATCTTCTTTTTGCATAAACACCTGAGGTAGTCTTCCTTTACTACTGCCCAAAATTAGGTCTTCTAAACCATCATTATTAAAGTCCCCAGATTTAACTATGGGTCCGTTCATAGATTGTTTGTGCGGCAGTAGTGTCTCTCTTTTCATAGCATCGAAATCATCTTCCATATGCAAAGCCATTAGCTCCTGTTCTTTCGTAATGTCCTTGAGTAAAGTATTGAAAACTATAGGATAAGCTTCTTTAAACTCATTCGTAGGTTTAGCAACCGTAATCGCTTTCTTCCCGTTGCAGTCGTAAGTCTGTATTTGACCGTTCTGGTATGTAATGTATAATTTACTGGGCCTATCACCTTCTGGCAAAAAGAAGTTTATTTTTCTAGTAACCGTTGATTGATAACCTCTTACAAAAAACGCCTCTCTAAATTGGCTTATACCTTTTTCTGATACCAAACATATTTTCGCACCTAAATATTCATGAAGTTTAAGACCTGAAAAATCAACTTTTAATGTGCGGTCGCCTAGTTCAGCTGTATTCTCGTAGATCGAGGCATATTCATCAACATTATTTATAATCAAATCTAAATCGCCATCATTATCTAAATCGGCATAAGCAGCGCCATTTGATTTCATTGCCTCGTTCACTCCCCATTCCAACGAAGCATCTTCAAAAGTAAGGTCCTTATTATTTCTAAAGAAGTAATTGGCAATATTCTCAGAAGGAATTAACTCAATAAGTGGAAGTAATTTAGTTCCAGAACCCTCAGGATCATAATTCGCCTTAATTTCGGTAAGAGCATCATTGTTTTTAGTATCTCTTTTATATCCGTTTGATACAAATAAATCTTGCCAGCCATCACCATCGATATCAAAAAATAGAGGCGCCCAACTCCAATCTGTCTTTGCTACACCCGCCATTTGAGCAATTTCTTGATAAGACCCCATACCAGTGCTTAGCTGTAACATATTGTGCATGTATTGATGGTTCCACCCGAGTAAAAGCCTCGCTTTAAATTTTTCAGGTGACATAGATTCCATGTTCTGCTTGGAACGTTCATGTGTAATCTGTGCCATATCCACTGTAATAATATCCATCAAGCCATCATTATTAATATCGCCAACATCGTTACCCATACTGTAATTACTGGTATGCTTGAAATACTTCAACGCTTGATCTTCAAATGCTCCATTTTTTTGATTTACAAAAAGATGGTCTGGCTCATCAAAATCATTGGCCACAACTACGTCAGGATAATTGTCATAATTCATATCCGTTATTGCCAATCCAAGACCAAAGCCAAATTCATATATTCCAAAGAACCTCGAAACATCTTTGAAAACACCATTGTCATTTCGCATTAACGCGTCTCCAGGAACCTCTTTATTCTCCAAGCGTTCAAGCATTGTTTTTAGAGGAACTTTAAGACTTTCAGTTGGCGGATGTCCCATAACATAGAGATCCAGATCACCATCCATATCATAATCAAGAGGAGCGGCCTGCGTATAATAACCACTTAATTCTAATCCATATTTTTTCGCCTCCTCTTTAAAAGTATTATCACCCTGATTGACAAAAAGTAAATTATGGCGATAAGGCGTATATTTCGGTCCAGATTTACAGACATAAATATCATCGAATCCATCTTGATTCACATCAAAAACGCAAATCCCAGAACTCCATCCCGTTGGATCTATGCCAGAAGACTTAGTGATATCCTCAAAAACCATATTTCCTTTGTTCAAATAGAGTTTATCGTCCTCCATATTCCCTCCAAAGTAAATATCGTCGAGACCATCATTGTTTACATCCAAAACCCCTACTCCACCTCCATTATAGAGATAATCATAATGAAAGATGTTCAATTCTTCTGTTTCGGTAATGTCATTTCGGAAGGTAACTTTAGATGTCTCTTTATTGACCTTCTTAAACAAGGTTTCCTGACCATAAATTTGATTTATTGCCAAGATGAAAAATACTGTTGAAAATAATCGACTATAGTTCGTTTTCATTCTACGTGAAGATAGTACATTTGATAGACTTTTATGAAATCGTACACAAGGGTAAATGGTACATTCTCACTCCAAGATCTCCTAGAGAAAGACCTTGGAAATAACCATATTATTTATTACAAAAATAGCACCAACTTTATATGTGGTTGGAAATCTGAAAGAAGCATTAATATCGGCTCAGAGAATGAATTGGCAGATTTTGATAATTTCATAAACAAGAATCAGGGAGAATATATCTTTTCAGGGATTTCATACGACTTAAAAAACTCAATCTACCCTTACCTTGAAAGCGAAAATGAAGACCGAATTAATTTCCCAATCGCATCGCTTCATATTTTTCAACATGTATTGATAAGAAAGGAAGATGAGCTCCTATATTTCGGTGAAGGTGATCAATTTAATTTTGACGAAATCCCATATGCTGAATTAAGTGAGAATCATTATCATTTAAAAGAAGTTACCCCATCCCAGGAGTACGAAAACCACTTTAACGCATTAATTGAAGATATTCAATTCGGAAATATTTATGAAATAAACTATTGTATCCCTCAACACGGAAGTTTCGAGAAGAATAACTTCAAAGCCTTGGAGAGCGAACTTATTGCGAAAACGAGGGCACCATTTGGTGCTATTTGGAATACTGATGAGCACTATATTTTGTCCGCTTCACCTGAGCGTTTTTTAAGAAAGAAAGGCTATAAACTTATCAGTCAACCAATTAAGGGGACAAAAAAGAGAGGAGAAACAAGTGAAGAAGACCTACAACTAATTGAAGAACTGCGAAATGACCCTAAAGAACGTAGTGAAAATATTATGATTGTTGACCTAGTAAGAAATGACTTGTCTCAAATAGCCACTAAGAATTCCGTAAAGGTAAATGAGTTATGTGGCATCTACACCTTCGAAACCGTGCACCAAATGATTTCTACAGTGACTTGTGACATGAAAGTTGGAACGAAATTTTCCGAGATTATTGCGGCGTTATTTCCAATGGGATCAATGACCGGTGCTCCAAAAATTTCAGCAATGAAAATTTCCGAGCGTGAAGAGAAATTTAAGCGTGGAATATACTCTGGAGCATTGGGTTTTATAGAACCTAATGGAAATTTTGATTTCAATGTAGTAATTCGTTCATTCATTGCTAACAAAGAAAAAAAGACATTCACGGTTCCAGTTGGTGGCGCAATAACAATTCGAGCGAATGCTGAGAGTGAGTACGCCGAATGTTTACTTAAACTAGATGCTATTAAAGAATCCTTATCATGAAATTGACCGCTGAATCCATATTAAAAGAGCATCCCATTCTTGCCGAAAAAAAACTGTATCTCGCAATCAGTGGTGGTGTAGATTCATCGGTACTTTTAAATCTTCTTTTACAATTAGATTTAAAACCTCACCTTCTACATGTAAATTTCAAACTCAGAGGAGCCGAAGCCAATGCAGATGAAGAATTTGTAAAAGGTCTAGCAAAAGAAAATAATCTACAATTTTCAACGAAATCATTTGATGCATATGCAGCATCTGAAGAATTTAGACTTACTATACAAGAAACAGCGCGAAAACTTAGGTACGACTGGTTTGAAGAGATTGTTGAACAAAATAGTATAATACTTACGGCACATCATCTTAATGACAGCTTTGAAACGTTCTTCATTAACTTATTGAGGGGCACCGGATTGAAAGGTTTAACGGGAATACCAGAATCAAGAGGTAATATATACAGACCCCTTCTACACGTGAGTAAATTGGCCATATGTAATTATGCAGAAGAAAAGAATGTGAAATGGCGTGAGGACTCTAGCAATTCCATTGATAAGTATTTACGTAACAAAGTTCGTCATGACATTATTCCGCGGCTCGAAGAATTAGGGAATGGGATTTACGAAAAAATGGATGCCACTTTCACTGAACTCAGAGAAGCTGATGAACTGATTAAGTCAATGGCGGATAAGTGGTTAGCTGAAAATGTCCTGGAACAGCGCGTAAAATTAAACATTGTGCATTCTACGAATGATTATTTGTTGAGAATGGCATTCAGAAAAATGGGGATAAAGCGGAGTAATTTTAGCGCATTCAAAGATTTTCTATCCAGTCGCTCAGGTTCCATATTTCAAACAAAAACTCATTTATTCGCAAAGACTCACGAGGCGCTATCGTTTAAAGAAGAAGAGGGAATAGAAGTATTTTCTGAAACCATTGAAAATATACCTTGCACTATTGAAGTCCATAACCAAACTATGGCGTTCAAGTATTCTGATAAAGTTGAAATCGATTTAAACATCCAGCAATTGGATCGGAACACTTTAGAATTACCCTTAACCCTAAGAAGTCCAAAAGAAGGAGATAGAATTACTCCCTTGGGCATGAAAGGAAGCAAACTTATTTCTAGAATTTTTATTGACCATAAATTGAGCGCCTTTGAAAAGGAAGACCAATTAGTATTGGCAGATGCAACGGACTCACCAATTGCAATATTAGGACTATGTATAAGTGAAAAACACAAGATTCAAAAAAAGACGAATTCTGTTTTGGAAATTAAAATTTCTAAGTTGTAAGTCTATTTTTTTATTTTTGATTCATGACTTTAGAAAAAGTAGAAAAGTTCAATATCTTCTTGCGCATCCGCAGATTTATTCTGGGTAAAGAAAAGCCTGATCTTCTAACTAGAGCTTCTTGTTTAATTGTATTTATTATTTGGATTTACTTGATTTCATGGCAAGTCCTGACCTTTTTATCTGTGATGTTGGTAAATACGATAGAAAAAACAAAGGGAGGGTTAAATGGTCCTGCTACCATTAAGGCTGCTTTTCAGCGCGTTGGATCAAGAGAATACGGTTTTGCTGATACTATGAATAGGTTAACTGTGCATAGTTCAATTCAGTTGATATTGTTTGTTGTTGCACTCGTTGGCATAATACTCGTTTATCGTAAAAAACGCCTTGGATTCTTCTTGTATATAACTCCATTGCTACTAACATTTTTGGCAACTTACTTTATTCTTGGATGGTCTTACATGATGAATGAATTAAGCGGTACTGACGCTATTTTATTGCTCATGACGGTGATTTATTTCACAATAGGCTTGTTTCTATTTTACCGAAAACCTTCTCAAAAAGAAGTGGCGAAAGCTTAATCTAATTTTATGAATCCAATTCTTAGAAACATAATAGCAGTCATTGTTGGATGGCTTGGCGGTAGCATAATAAATATGGGACTAGAAGAAACTGGTTTATAGTCTTTCCTGTTGAGGGGCTTGACCTTGAAGACATGGAAGCTTTTGCTGCGATTATGCCTACACTTTGGCCAAAGTATTTAATTTTCCCTTTTCTAGCCCATGCTCTGGGTACTTTAGCCGGTGCTTTTATTGCCTTCAAAATAGCCGCTACGCATAAAATGAGACTTGCTTATACTATTGGTGGAATCTTCCTTGCTATGGGCATCCTCGTAAACATTATGATTCCTGGACCAGTTTGGTTTAGAATAGGTGACATTTTGATTGCTTACCTACCAATGGCATATTTAGGAGGTAGACTAGGTCAGCGCTTTTCAAAAAAAGAGGCCTGATTTCTCAGACCTCTACAACATTCATAAAGAAACTAGTTCCCTAGCTCTTATCCAAAGATGAGGCATTACCTACCTTAATTTTCTCAGTATTCCACGATTGGTTGTTTTGGTTGTGCATATACACGAACGGAAAGTACCGAACAGGCTGTAAGGACCGTATAAAGTATAAACGGGACCTATTTCTAGATCCCGTTCATCACAATAAGTATATATTAATTACTAGTAGTTTTAGTTTCTCTTAAACATATCAAACCTAGAAGGTATATCCTTGTGAGGCCAGTGGTTATTATTTGTCTCAGTATCGGCTGTTTCCAAGAATGGATCTAATTCAATTGATTTAAGAGGCTTCTCAAACACAAATACTTTTGATATGTAAGTGTCATCAAATCTCCAGATTTCTGCAGGAATCTTTAATACTTCATTCGTACCATCTTCAAATTCAAAGGCAAGAATTAACGGCATTACTAATCCTCCAATATTCTCAAAGTTCACCTGATAAAAGTGATAGCCTTTATTTAGGAGCTCTTTATCTTCTTCTGACAATCCTTCTAGGAATTCATTGTACATAACTCTTTGCGCCTCATCTACGGCATAAGGATCTGGATTTGTATACATATCATCTAACGAGGGGTCCTTTTCGTTTTCAGTTTCCTTTATATCTTGTCTATTTAGGATTTTGGAAATATTCTCGCGCGACATATTATCTACTTCCTTTTGCCAAGCCGCTTCTTTATCTGGGTTATGCGTATCTAATTGATAATGCTCAACACTTGTAATTGCGATATCACAGTGATCATTCGTAAAGAACCATCCTCGCCAGAACCAATCTAAGTCAACACCACTAGCATCTTCCATTGTTCTAAAGAAGTCCGCAGGAGTAGGATGCTTGAACATCCATCTGTTCGCATATGTTTTGAAGGCAAAGTCAAATAATTCTCTCCCTAAAATAGTTTCTCTCAAGATATTTAATGCCGTTGCTGGTTTGCCATAGGCGTTGTTACCAAATTGCCAAATTGACTCTGAGTTAGTCATAATAGGTGAAATGTAATCCTTATCACCTTTCATATAATCAACAATAAGGTGAGCAGGACCTCTGCTTGATGGGTAGTTTCTCTCCCACTCTTGTTCAGTTAAAAACTGCAAGAAGGTATTCAATCCTTCATCCATCCATGTCCATTGACGCTCATCTGAGTTTACAATCATTGGAAAGTAGTTATGCCCTACCTCGTGGATAATTACCGATTGCATCCCATATTTGGTACGTTTCGAATAAGAACCATCCTCATTTGGTCTACCTCCATTGAAACAAATCATTGGATACTCCATACCAATAGAAGCAGCGTGAACAGAAATCGCCACAGGATACGGGTAATCAAAAGTATACTTAGAGTAAGTCTTTAAAGTGTGAGCCACTACTCTAGTTGAATATCGCTCCCATAATGGGTTCCCTTCTTTGGGATAATAGCTCATTGCCATTACATCTTTCGTTTCTTGACGAACAACAGACGCATCCCAAATAAACTTTCTAGAAGAAGCAAATGCGAAATCACGCACATTCTCGGCTTTAAAGTGCCAAGTTTTAGTTCCTGTACTCTTTTCTTTTTCGTTTTCTAATGCCTCTTCAGGGGTTACTATAAACACAGGTAATTCAGAATCTTGCGCCTCTTCCCAACGTTTTAACTGCTCTTTCGTAAGAACTTTTGATTCATTCTGCAGAACACCTGTTGATCCTACAATATGATCTTCAGGGACCGTAAGTTTTACATCATAATCTCCAAATGGTAAGGTGAACTCACCCGATCCTAAGAATTGCTTGTTTTGCCATCCTTCTACGTCGTTGTAAACACACATTCTAGGGAAAAACTGCGCTATCGTGTACAAGTAGTTGTCCTCTTCCTCAAAGTACTCGTAACCTGAACGACCTCCGATCTTCATTCTATTGTTAATGTTGTACCACCATTTGATTTTGAAAGAATAAGATCCACCGTTTAGCAGAGGCTTTGTAAGATCGATTCTCATCATAGTCTCAACAATGGTAAAAGGAATCTCTTTACCTGAAGCATCAGTTACAGATTCAATTTTAAACCCTCCATCAAAGTTTTGACGGTTCATATAGCGGGTCATTGCCCATGGACTAGAGAAGTTTTGTATTGTAGATGTTCTAGTTAAACCTGATGCAGCACCTTGAGCTCTTACATTTTGATCTAATTGAAGCCATAAATAGGCCAACGGATCTGGAGAATTATTGGTATAGGTAATGGTCTCTACACCATGAATCTGTTGTTTTTCGTCATCTAGCGTGATCTCCATTGAATAATCAGCCTTCTGCTGGTAGTATTTGCTACCAGGAGCTCCAGAAGCTGTTCTGTATACGTTGGGAGTTGCAAGCTCTCCACTTAGTTGACGAAATTTGTTAGTGTTGGTATTGTCTTGAGCGATTGTTGATACCGAGATCGATATTGCAAGCAGGCTTAAAAATAAATTACGCATCTATTAATCAAATTTGATTGTATTCTTTGTTTTAGAAGCCACTAAAGTTACACTTTTTGTTACGTTTTTATACTTGTAATGAACGATATTTTGTTGAGCGGTAAATCGGTCACATAAGAAGGAATTATCTACTTCAATTTCCTTTGGATTTTCCGGAGCGTCAAATGTCAAGTAGAAATAAAGGTTATCCCTTAACGTAACTTCCTTTCCTAAAAAATTCATTTTAAGCGCCTTGCCATTGCTATAAAGTTTAAAAGTCTTCTCTAAATATGCCTGCATATAGACTCCGATATCAGAAGTATCATTTACTGTTTCAACATGTATTCTTTTGTCAAATTCAGCTTCGAGTAAAGCTTCAAAATCGTGAGCAGTGGCTTTTAAGGATACATTAATAGCATTGGATTCTTCGTCATATTCCATATCTGCTACAGACATGTAAAACTTATGAGCAAATGTGTAAGTGCTCATGAGAACGGTAAAAATCAAAATTAAATTCTTCATTTCTATTGTGTTAAGTACTTTTCGGGAACGATCTTTACATACTGAAACTTTCTATACTTCAGTATTGGTATCGTACCATCATAAATGGGTCCTTGGATAATATATTGTTCATCCTTAAATATTACGCGGTTAGGATCAATCAATTTCTTGGCCAAATATTGTTTTAGCCTGCGCTGGCTTTCTAGTAAACGAGCATAAGCTAGGTATTTGTTACTCGTTCGTTTTTCAATTTTGATTTGAGATATACTAGACTCCATTCTTAGTTCAACATAGCCATAACGTTGCACCTCAGCATTAATATACTTTACAAAAGAGTTAAACACCCATGAAGAGGTATCTATTCCGAGGAAATAATAATCAAAATTTACACGATAAGGTTTGGCTTTAACCGCAGGATAATTCTCTCTTAAATCTGTAATCGGAACAAGGTTTAAATATTCAAATTGTGTATAATCAACCTTTCTTTTGAATTCCCAAGAAACCTCTGGCCCTCTTACAATAGGCATAATTTGGACCTCTATTTCACGACCAGTATCATTTTTGAAAAGACGTTTTATCTTGGCAGCTGCTTTTTCTCCCTTCTCAATAGCAATATCTAAATTATTGCTTACGCCATTTCTAACCAATTGAGAAACAGAACTTTCAATTAAAATTTTGATTTTTGTTTTTCCGCGGTTAGCAATTAATAGATTTTGCCAGAAATGTTTAAAACGAGCACTCGTTTGATCTAGTTCGTTACTAGCTACAGTTGTTTGACGCAGCGTAGGTAAAAAAGGCATGGTAATTTTATCCTTCTTTATCTTGTAAACAATACTATTCTTGTATTCTTCATCCTCTATATCCCAGAGTAAAAAGCGATATTTATTGTCTGGGTGAATCTCCAAAGAATCAAAGGAAATCGTCAAATTTTCCTTACCTATACCTACTTCCTTCTTTAAGAATTTAAATATTGCATTTTCTATTTTTTCCTGAAAGTCCTCATCAACTTCTTCTTCCTTGTTTTTAGGATGTTTTATAATCCCTTTTAACTCAATATGATCATTCAGAAAAAGTTTCCCTTCTATTGTTTTAATCGCTATCTCTGGCAGAAGGTCTTTTGGCTTAGGCAATGAGAACCGCTCATAATCCATTAAGAACATAGATTCGTTAACTGTTTTCTTGGCAGCGGTAACAATTGAACTTTCTCCATCATCCGCATTAAACCTGTCTGACTTCACCATTATTTCTGCAATAGACCATACTGGTATGTCGCCTTCTTTAAATATCGGTTCGGCAAAAAACACTTGGTTTGCAGGAAAACCTCTCAATTTAAATTCTCTAATTGTCTTTACCTGAATAGCCGAAATTAAATTTTCTATTCCCTCTATTCTACTCTTATCTTTTACCGTTACCTCAAATCCTACTTGTGCAAACTTAAAGTAGTCTATTTCAAAAGTTAAATCATTAATAAAAGTAGTGGTATAATTAAGGTCTAGATAAGAAGTATCAAATTCAGTTATAGGAAAGAAATAAATGGGAGCTACACTATAATCAACCAATTCAACATCCGTAGTATGAGTAATAAGCTTCTCGGAAATCACATTCCCCATAACTTTTAAGTAAAGCTTATTTCGTTCATCAACACCAGTAACAGTTTCTACCTCAATTGTCTTCATAAAAAGCCCTAGCCTGCCGGATGGATCGTAAGAAACTTCTAATTCGACAGAAGAACGAGGTAAAATTACTGTATCCTGCGTCAATGCAGCTGTACAACCACAGGAAGTAACTATGTTTCTGATCTTTATAGTATCATCCCGGTATGGATTTTCGAGCTTGAAATACGTTTTAACAACGCCTTTATCCTCAAAAACGTCACCAAGCTCTTTAATCGGTTCGTCAATTTGAATCTGACCGAAAGCAGATAACGAAATGAATATGACAAACCCAATTAATCCTCTCATTATAGTGTTAAACCTTGCATCAATAAAGTACATAATATGGCACCGAAAGTACCAACAGCGTAACCTAATACCGCTAATAATACACCTACAGGTGCTAAAGCAGGGCTAAATGCACTCGCTACTATTGGGGCCGATGCGGCACCACCTACATTGGCTTGACTGCCAACTGCAACAAAGAAGAATGGTGCTTTTATAATCTTAGCTACAATGAATAAAATGAGTGCATGCATTATAATCCAGATTAACCCAATGATAATCAAGGGACCAAAAATTTGCCAGTTATCATACAGCTCAACCATATTCATTTTCATCCCAATGGTTGCAACAAGTACATAAAGAAATAGACTTCCAAATTTCGAAGCTCCAACACCCTCCAATTCTCTGTATTTTGTAAAAGAAAGTACAACACCAAAAATCGTTGCTAATACCACCAGCCAAAAGAAGGTTGACCCAAATGAAACCATAAGGTTAGCTGCATTCGGAGAAGTTTCTTTCATTGCTTCTAGTCCACCTCCAATCCAAGGGCCTATGTAGCCTGCTAAGAAATGTGCCAAACCAACCATAGCAAAGGCAATTCCCAACATAAAAACCATATCATAGAAGGTTGGGATTTTAGAAATACTTGCTTGGTATGTCTCCATATTCGTTTTTAACTCTTCAATGGCAGAGTCATCAGCCTTAAAGAATTTGTTTAATCTCTTATTGAATCCAGTACCAATTAAAAGAACCGCCATAAAGAGGTTTGCTATAAAAACGTCGACAACGATCATTGCAGAGAATAATGAATCGCTTGCGCCATAGATCTCTTTCATTGCTGTTTGGTTGGCTCCACCACCAATCCAGCTACCTGCAACAGTTGAAAGCCCCTTCCATATTTCACCATCAAGTACCTCGGGAAAAATGAAGCTAACCAAATAAAGTGCTATTGGCCCTCCTATGACAATACCAATGGTAGCTGCAAAAAACATTATTAAAGCCTTTGGTCCTAATCTTCTTATTCCCTTCAAATCAATGGAAAGGCAAAGTAAAACGAGTGAAGCAGGAAGTAAATATCGCGATGCCATATAATATAAACCAGACTCATCGGCAGAGATAATATTCAATGAATTAAAAATAGCTGGCACAAAATAACATAGCAGTAAAGCGGGAACTATTTTGTAGAACTTTTTAAAGGATTTAGCCTGAGTAGTCTTAAAGATGATGAATAGAATGAACATTAAAAGTCCAAATACAACCGCATCACTTTTGATAAACGGTGGGTTCGACCTCAACTTAAAACTTACCCCTACTTCCTCACCATTAGCATCTTTCAATCCTAATGAATGGTCACCGGTATTCAATCCTTTAATGCTTAAAGGTTTATCTGTTGTAAAAGCTGTTTCTCCAGCATCAACAAAGATAGACTTACCCTCATTTTCAGGAAAAGTGACTACGATATGTGGTTTTTCTGATAAATAATGTAAACCTTCTAATTTCTCAAACTCAAGTACGGTGTGTGTAGAATCAAGCTGAGTAGAATCAATATTTTGAACTTGGGCTTTAATAGAGAATAAAGCAAATAAAAAGAATAGACTAGTGAGTAGATTTTTCATTTAATATGGGCCTATAATACAGGTTATAATCGCAAGAGATAATGGACCTCTTACAGTGAATAATAAGTCGCTAGAGAAATTTGAGTCTCCAGCATAAATTTTATCGTCTTCATACGTGAAGATACAATTAGAAGAAAATGTTGAATTCCCTCTGTAAACTTTATCGTCTGAAATGGTATACAAGATGTCGCTACTAAACTTTGAATCTCCTCTGTAAATCTTATCTCCATCAATTGTGTAAATGCAATCAAAAGACGAGACAGAATTACCTATGTAAAACTTGTTATCGCTAAATCGAAACATGACTTGGGTTGTAAACGTACCATCGCCATGATAAACTTTCCCGCCCTCTACAGTATAAGCAATGTCACTTGAAAAATTGCTCTCTCCTATTACTAGCTGAGTTTGCGATAAAGCAACAAAGCTGAAGATTAAGTTGACTAAAAGAATGTACTTTTTCATATTTGATCGGAATCCTTATGATCCTCAGCCAAAATTAGCAAAAATTGGTCCAAGCCTTCTCAAATAAATATTCACAAGATTTAAAAAGGAATTATCTTTGGACAAAATTTAAGAGATGCAAAAGATTATATCTGGTATTCAACAAATGGGAATTGGTGTTCCTGATGTTCAAGAAATTTGGAAATGGTACCGTGAAATGTTTGGTGTTGATGTTAGAATCTTTGAAGAAGCAGCTGACGCGCCATTAATGACTAGATATACTGGGGATACGGTTCATAGTAGAACAGCAACTCTTGCATTGAGTATGGAAAGTGGTGGTGGATTTGAGATATGGCAATTCACGAGCCGCCCTACAGAAAAAGCAAAATTTGATATTCACTTAGGTGATACGGGGTTATATGCATGCAGAATTAAGTCGAAAGATGTTGACGCCTCCTACGCTTATCACAAAAGCAAAGGGGTAAAAATATTGGGAGAAGTAAACACGACGCCTACTGGAGAAAAAAACTATTTCATTGAAGATCCAAATGGGAATATCTTTAACATAGTTCAGGGTTCTGGATGGTTTAAAGAAACGAACCACCCTGCAAAGACTGGCGGCGTTGCTGGTTGCTTGATTGGCGTTAGCGATATTGATAAAGCATTACCATTATATCGTGATATTCTAGAATACGAAACGGTTGAATACGATGAAACTGGAAACTTCGGATGCTTTAACGGTTTGCCATCTGGTGAGCAAAAATTCAGAAGAGTATTATTATCACATAAAAAAGAAAGAACTGGTCCTTTCTCTAAACTGTTAGGTCCTACGCAAATAGAATTGGTACAGGCCCTTGAAAGAGAGCCTCAATTTATTTTTAAAGATCGCTTTTGGGGTGATTGGGGATTTATTCACTTATGTTTTGATGTACAAGGAATGGATGCATTGCAAAAAGAATGTGAGGCCGCAGGATTCCCATTCACGGTGGATAGCGGAAGTACCTTCGATATGGGTGAAGCTGGTGGACGTTTCTCTTATATTGAAGATCCTGATGGAACTTGGATTGAATTTGTTGAAACGCATAAAGTTCCAATCATGAAAAAATTAGGCTGGTATAAAGATTTAAGGAAAATGCCTGCAGGAAAAAGACTTCCAAACTGGATGTTAAAGGCAATGGGTATGAACAGAGTGAAGTAACTCTTGTTATCTTTTAAAAGGGCAAATGAAAAAATGGCTTAGTGCATTCCGGCTTAGAACATTACCACTATCGTTGAGTACTATTCTAATGGGTGGAGCCATTGCTCATTACGCTATACCAGGCTCCTACTATAAATGGTCTGTATTTATACTTGCCATTTTAACTACAATATTCTTACAAATCCTTTCTAATCTTGCCAACGATTATGGCGATTTTGAAAAAGGGACAGATAATCAGGATCGCATTGGACCAGAAAGAGCGATGCAATCGGGTGCAATTTCAAAAAGCCAAATGAAAAAGGGATTGATCGCATTTGTGGTTTTATCGCTTATTAGTGGAATTTCTCTCCTCTTCTTCGCTTTTCAAGAAATGTCAATAACCTTCATCATATGGCTATTGATAGGGTTTGGTGCCATAGGCGCTGCAATTAAATATACCATGGGTACTTCGGCTTATGGTTATAGAGGTCTTGGAGACTTATTCGTATTTATATTTTTTGGGCTTGTTGGTGTGTGTGGAACTTATTTCGTACTCACACAATCATTCAATTGGTTGGTACTCTTACCTGCTTCTGCAATGGGTTTACTTGCATCGGCTGTATTGAATCTCAACAATATGAGAGACTGCGAAAATGATGAAAAATCTGGAAAAAACACCTTAGTTGTAAAGCTGGGAATCCCTAATGCCAAAATCTATCATTATTTACTATTTGTATTTGCTTATGGAGCATTAGCAATGTTTATACTAATGGCTCTAAATGCTAACATTTTCTTTTATGTAGCCTTGGTTCCTTTTCTTCTTATTCACAGCATACATCTATCTAAAGTGGCCAAAATAGTAAACCCTAAAGAGTTTGATCCGATGCTGAAAATTGTAGCCTTAAGCACCTTTGGTTTATCTTTAGTATTTTCGATACTTCTATTTGTACAATGAGGATTGACGTATTAACCATACTTCCACATTTACTTGAATCTCCATTTTCAGATTCGATTATGAAACGTGCTCAAGAAAAAGGTCATCTTGAGTTAGTTATTCATAATATTCGTGATTACAGTACCCATCGACAAAGAAGTGTAGATGATTACCAATATGGTGGCGGAGCTGGAATGGTCATGACGATTCAACCTATTGCAGATTGTATTGAACAATTGCAAGAAGAGCGAGAATATGACGAGATTATTTACATGACACCGGAGGGAAAAAGGCTAGATCAAGGCACATGTAATCAACTTTCAGGCAGCAAAAACATCATTATTATTTGTGGCCACTACAAAGGCATTGACCAGCGACTTAGAGACATTTATGTAACGAAGGAAATATCTATTGGTGATTATGTGCTCTCTGGAGGCGAACTTGCTGCAGCAGTTTTAGTTGATGCTGTTGTGCGTCTCATACCTGGTGTACTTAACAACGAAACTTCTGCTCTAACTGATTCATTTCAAGACAATTTACTGGCACCCCCAGTTTACACTAGACCTGAAGATTACAAAGGTCACAAAGTACCAGAGGTACTCTTATCTGGAAATGAAAAGAAAATTCAAGAATGGCGTTTTCAAAAAAGTATTGAAAACACTAAAAAAAATAGACCTGATTTACTCGAAGACTAAAGGGTAAAAACGATAGGTAGTGTATACCTAGTTCTCACAGCCTTACCTCTATTTTTACCTGGTTCCCAATTCGGCATTAAACCTACAACTCGAGCAGCTTCGGCGTCTAGCGACTTTGACACCCCCTTTTTTATTTGAATATCTGTGATTTTTCCATCTTGTTCTACTACAAAGCTAACATACACCTTTCCCTGTTCCTTGTCCGCTTTTGCACTTTCTGGATATTTAGTGTTTTCTTGAATAAAAGCATCCATCGCCGGTCCCCCGCCAGGAAATCTTGGCATCTGAGTGGGGAAATCGTAAATCATTTCTTCTTTTTGAGCAAAAGAAAAGCTAGCAAATAATAAAAGAAAAAGTACTAAAGTGTATCGCATAAATCATTGTTCACAGAAAGCTAAATATACGACATATTATATTCAATCAAAAATATGGGTACTTTGAGGTAAAACTTGCAAGAATTTTGACGGTTCGTTATCTTTACTTCGTGAAGAAGCCTATTCAACTTATATTATTGCTAACATTGGCATTATTTATTGGGTGTCAAAAAAACAATCAAATCACCTATCAATTTGATGGTGTGGTGGTGAGTGATGGTGGAGGAATAACTGTTGAAGGAGCCGAGGTAGAAATAAGACAAAAAATTATTGGAGCAGTTTCTTCAAGTCTTAATTATTCGCTTGCTGCAACAGGAACGACTTCGGCCACTGGAGTCTACAGAATAATCATCGAAAGAGAAATGGTTGCTGAATTCAAGTACGTGATTTCTAAAGAGGGCTACTTTTCTCAAGAAGTGTTTGAAAGTTCTCAATTTGTAGATGTAGGAAAACCGAATATTAGAAACTATGCTTTAGAACCAAAAGGTTATGTGAAATTTGATATTGAGAATGTTGGAACCGTAAATCCAGACGATGAATATGTCATCTTTGGGTTTAACTTTAAAGAAGGATGCTCAGAGTGCTTTTCTAATGGATATAATTATTTCCTAGATGATGTTGACACCACTTTCGTTGTAGCCACTTCTGCCCAACGATACGTGCGTTTTTTTCACCAAAACTTACTTGAAGGAATGCCTGTAAATGACTCAGTATTTGTTCCTTTAAACGACACTACTGAGTACAACATTACTTTTTAATTCTAAAAACTTCTAAAAGCTATTTTTTTAGGTTGAATATTTCCTTATTTTGGAAGTATGATAATAAAAAATTCATTCATTACTTCTTTTCTACTCTTTTGCCTATTCAGCACCACAGGTATAGGCCAGGAAAATGAAAAGAGTTTATTGTGGAAAATCACATCACCCAAAACCGAAAAAGCTTCTTATCTGTACGGCACCATGCATATCAGTGGAAGACTTGCTTTTCATTTAGGAGAAGAATTCTTTACTGCGATTGAAGAGGTTGACGCCATAGCTTTGGAATCAAATCCGATTATATGGCTAGAAGAAATCTTTGCTTCGGAGTTCGCTTCGGATTATCTAGGAAAATACGGCATTCGATATCAAACCTATAAAGGTTTTTATCAAGAAGCTTTTAAACTTACAGTTCCTGACAATAATAACTTCGCCAAAGCCTTGGCGAACGATCATTATCTAAGCAATTGGATGCTATATCGCGAAAACAAAAGTCAACGTGATTTTCAAGAGGAAACTTTTCTTGATCTATTTATCTATCAAACAGGAATGAAAAATGACAAACCTGTGTATAGTTTAGAGCGCTTTGATCAATCGCGTCATTACTCTAAACTAGGCGATATGGCTGACCCTGAAAAAAAAGAATACGATGGTTGGTACGAGAAACTAACTGAAGATAAGAACGCCATGACACTAATTAGAGAAGCTTATAGAAATAAAGATGTGCTTCTATTGGATTCTCTTCATCGACAAATTAACTCGGCTAACTTTTATAAATACATGTTGGTAGAAAGAAATACGTTGATGGCCTACAGAGCCGATTCAATAATTTCGAAAGAAGGTGAAAGTCTGTTTATCGGAATTGGTGCCGCTCATCTTGCAGGACCAGATGGCGTTATTCAAATGTTGAGAGACAAAGGCTATACTGTAGAGGCAATGTCTACCACGATTACGGAAAGCGCAGCTGATTCTAAAACAAAATTGGACAAGCAGAAAAAAAGCTTATCCTTTAACATTCCTTTCGAGTCAGATATGTTCTCTTTAAAAGTGCCGGAATTGATGTATGAGACTCCCTCTGGTGCAAGTTATCAAAGACAATTCTTTGCACCTGAACTCACTAATGGCTCGTTCTTTTATGTAAAACAATTAAGTCATTATGGATTCTTCACAAAAACTGATGAAGAAGGATATATTTCAAAAATTGATAGTCTCTTATTCGAGAATATCCCAGGAAACATTATTGAAAAAAGGACCATAGTTAAAGATGGTTTTAACGGATTGGACATCGTTAATGAGACATCTAATGGTAATTATGAAAGGTTCAATATAATATTCACACCGCTCAATGTTTTCATTTTTAAAATGGGTGGAAAGGATGTTTTCGTCAAAAACTCTTCCTCTGATTTCTTTAATACCATAAAACTAAAGCAGGTCGGTGATAATTGGGAAGATTTCGCTTCGGCGAGGGGAGGCTTTAAATTAAAACTACCAGAATACTACACAGCCAAAGCCAATGACAAAATAACTGGGTTATATGATCATCCCGAAATACAAGCATATGATCCAGAAGATGGCTCTTATTATCTTTTCAAAAGAGCATCTCTTTTTGACAATATATTTATTGAAGAAGATGAATATGAATTGAAGCGTTTGGCTGACCAATTCTGTGACAACTTGGAAATTGAGGAAGTAGAAGTTGAGATTATTGAAGATGCATTGTTACCGACTGCAATGGCCTATGCCAGAACTCCTGATAGTTCTTACCTAAGTTTAAAGGTTCTGATTAAAGGACCTTTTTATTATCTCATGGCGCAAGTCAGTAAAGAAAACAATATCAATGAGGATTTTTACAACAGTCTTGAATTAACGGAATTCACTTATAAGTTTCCATTCAAAACGAAACGTGATTCAACGTTAATGTTCAGTGTGAAATCGAACTACCTCTACCCTACGATGTATACAGACATGTATGCTAAAGCGAATGAAATTAGGGATGAGAACTTGTCCAAAAAGAAGGAAGATTTTTCTCATGAAGAGTGGGAAATTAAACGCACCTACTATTCAGAAAACTATGAGCGTATTTACGTTTCTGCCTATAAATTCCACGATTACGAATATTATCCGGATGTTGACTCCCTTTGGCGTTATGAAGTAAAACGCCTTACTAAGAAAAACAAACTCATAGTACGTTCAGAGAGCAACAGTAAGGATGGAAATATCCATCTCTACAACGCAACTCTTTCTGATACTAACTCAAGCAGAACTATTGAAGCCAAATACTTCCTGAAGCATGGCATGATGTACCGACTTTTAACCAATAGCGATACCATTTCGGGAAGGAGCAAATTCGTAAGTGAATTCTACAATTCCTTTACTCCATTTGACACCTTAGTAGGTAGAGATCCTTTGGAAAACAAAGCAAATCTTTTCTTCACTAATATTTATTCTAACGACAGTATTACGAAGAAGCATGCTATCGAGTCGGTCGAAGATTTTGACCTTTTTGAAGATGAACACGCTGAGAAATTAATTGAAGTCATTAAAAACTTCCCCTTTGCTGAAAAACAGGTAGACACTAAAAAACAACTAATTGTTGACTTAGGAAGCTTAAAGAATAAAAACATCGTTCCCTTCTTAACCGAGTTATATCCACAACTAGAAGATACTTCGGCATACCAAATAGGCATATTGAGGGCACTTACGCGACAAAAAACGAAAGAAGCAACAGAGGCTTTTGTAGATATGTTAGAATATGATATTCCACTAGCTGGAAATAATTTCGGTATGTACTCAGTCTTCTATCCATACTACGACACACTTGAACTGACTTCTCAATTATATCCCGAATTATTAAATTACACCTTTGTAGAAGACTATAAAAACTCAGTTTACTATTTACTCAATGCTGCAGTTAAAAAGGACTATATCAAGCCAAAATCTTATAAAAAGTATTACAAGCAAATATTGAGAGAAGGAAAAATCGAGCTTAAATCGCAGATATCATATGAGCAAGCGGAAAAGAACAAAGAGACAAATAAATATTACTACAGTAGTTACAAAAACAAGGGGAATTACCTCTTAGTAATTTACAGTAGACTCCTCCTACCATTCATTAAAAAACCTGGCGTAAGTGACTACTTTGAAAAACTTAAAAAGGTTGAGGATTACGAAGTTCGCACGGATATCGCCATTTTGTTTGAGGAAAATGGAATAAATGTACCCAAGGAAGAATGGGAATACTTGGCTGAAGATATTATTAACAGGACTAACTTGTATAAAACACTAGAGCGAAAAGAGATGTTAGATCTTTTTCCAAAAGCATATCTCAACCAAGAAGCCTTTGCTACTTCAATTTTATACAATCAAAACTTTAATACTGAGACGGATAGTATGGAGTTTATAAAAAAACTAGAAATGAAGGTAAAAGGAAAAGAGGGTTATGTCTATTTCTATAAAAGTAAACGCGAGAAAGATGATGATTGGGAACTTGACTATGTAGGGCTACAACCAATCGATCAAAGTGAAGTAAGTGTTTCGAAGGTGGTATATTCCAAGGGAATTAAATTACCTAAACACAAAACAGTTGACGAGGTAATTGAAGATGAATTAGAGAACATTGAAATCATTGGACACCCCAGAGCCAAAAAGAAATCTAACGGTTCTTATTTTTGGTGGTAGAGTTTTTGATAGGTTTTAGATTATGAAGAAAACACTTGGTCTATTCGTCTTAATTTTACTAACAAACGTTTCAATTGCTGGAGGTTTTCTTTTTCCAAATTTTGAATACGACCATTCCCGTATTTACCTCTTTAATATAGACTTTAAAGAAACTAAACGTCCAGATCATAGGATTTATGCTGATAATCTTTATGCATTCTCTAAATTGGGCAATGGTATTACACTGAACAAGGAGCAAAACAAAGAGATTACCAAGATTTTTGCACGTGGTGCTGATGAACTAAGGAGCGGAATGTCTAAGTGCTTTCTTCCGCGCCACGGAATTATTTACTTCGATGCTTTTGGAAATCCAGTAGGGTCAATCTCAATTTGTTTTGAATGTCAAAAAATAGTATTCTGGAGTAGTAAAGATTTGCCTGATTACAATGATGACTACTCAAAATACAATTATGAGAAAGCTGATGAGCAGTTAAAACAATTGCAACAGCTAGTGAGTGAGATAGGTTTACCCATTTACGATGACGAGGATTTATACTACGGTTACAGAGACACTAGTTCGGCGTACAAACAAGACACATGGGTTCGAATTGAAGATTTTTCATTGGATTCAATGTATTTCGCTGCGTACACTGTTGATTCTGTAAAATCATGGATTTTCAACACAAAAAAATATATGCTGAAAGAAGATGTGAATATTGAAATTTCAGCGGGAGGTGAAGAATACCGTTTTACAGAACTATATGGAAGAGATGGAAGTCAATATCAGTTTGATGGTGATGACGAAAGTGCTCATCTTGTCTACGCTTCCATCAAAAGTCCATATGTGCTTCTTCCAAATGGAGTAACGCTTGGAATGTCCTTAGATCAGATTATGGATAGAATAAATACTGTTTACGACGGGCCTTCTCATCCAAAAGAAATAATTCACCAAGGGAGGTTCCTAAAAATCACCTATCGATTTGAGCACAGAACACTAAAACAAGTGGTGCTAGAATTTAACGGTTAATTTACTTTGAGAACAAAGCAACAGCTTCGATATGAGAAGTATGTGGAAACTGATCAACCAAACTTAGTTTTTTCATTGAATAACCTCCTTCTGCCAATTCTTTAGCATCGCGCGCCTGTGTAGCTGGATTACAAGAAATATACACAATTTGCTCAGCTCCTAACGCTATAACTTTACGTAAAGTTTTAGGAGCTATCCCAGCACGAGGTGGATCAAGCATTATGGTATGAATATCCCCAGCATATTCCGGATACTCGCGTAAAAACTTGCCAACATCTGCCGCAAAAAACTTAAGATTTTCCAGGCCGTTTTGATCTGCATTTCTCTTTGCATCTTCTATGGCCTCTGGCACAATATCAACTCCAACTATTTTTGCTCCCTGAATTCCTTTGGCCATGATTTGACCGATTGTTCCAGTTCCACAAAATAGATCCATTATGTTTTTACCCGCTAAATCATAATTGAGATTAGCGTAATCTATAGCTCTCTGGTAAAGTAACTCAGCGGATTTAGGGTTCGTTTGAAAGAAGCTTTCCATACTGATTTCAAACTTTAAACCGTGAATTTCCTCTGTAATTACCGGATCACCGAATAATAGTTTATTCTCACCATTTTCGATTTTAGCACGATCCGCAACATCATCATTAATGGTATGCTGAATTCCTGCAACACGGTCTCCAAAAATTGAAACAACCTTATTCACAAACCCCTCTCTATCAAAAGAATCTAACGATTCTGATGATGTTACTAGGTTAATTAGAAGTCTATTCTCTGAAAAAGATTTTCTAATTACCAAGTGTCTGTAAAAGCCATGTTTACGTGGCGGATGCCAAGCCTTTAATCCTGTATTCTTTAAATAAACTCGTAGCTCTTGAAGTTTTGTTTCAATCTCTTCATCAAACAAACCGCTAGGTTTGTCTAAGTCCTCTACTTTCCACCAAGTACCTCTTGTCTTTGAACCTAATGCAAAAGCATCATCTTCTTCTTCCCCAGTTTTTAAATTCTGACGAATACAAGAAAACGAGTACTCCATTTTATTTCGGTAAAAATAGTCTAAAGGAGAGGCTATATATTCATGAAACAAGGCGTCAATATCATTGATCTCCCCTATCCTTCTGTATTGAGCCAAAGTACTTTCCTTCTTTAAATCCTGCTGAACTTCAATCGGTAAGGTAATGTAAGGAGCTCCTGATACAGGCTGAAAATCTTGCACTTTTTCCAAATCAGATCTTTCTAACACCTCTAATAAGTTAGCTTCGGCGAACTTAGTCCTCTTCTTTTTTATTTGTGCTTTAACTCTTTGACCTGGAATTGCATTGTTCACAAAAACTGGGTACTTCCCACCTTCCTTCTCAACACGTGCAATACCTTTACCGCCAAAAGCGTAGTTTTCAATATCTAATTCAAGAACTTCTCCTCTTTTCACTTAAAAATCTAATTTGAGTTCGCAAAGATATTAAAACAATAGTACCGATTCTTTTGTATCTTGCATTATACCCATGTTTAGTTATTTCGGGCCAGTAGCCGTAATATTGTTTCTAGTCATCTTCATCGTTTTTCGAAACGATTTCATTCGTCCTTCAGACAAAGAGAAGCCATTCTACATTAGGCATAAAAACTGGATTATAGCGCTAACCATTACGTTTATTCCAATTCTGCTCCTGAATTTCTTTTACCCTTTCAGATATTTAGATGAAGGAGAAGAATTATTAGAAGTAGGAACAAAAAAATACGACGAGCGATTGAGACTTGAGGGGTTAAAAATGTTAGCTCGAGAACACAATGACAGCATACCGCTTCAGTTGGATTATATAGACCATGTTGTGAAGTATGGTGATAAATTTGAGAAAGCCAAAATCGACCAAACATTCAAACTTGATACGAAATGGCGAGAAGATGTATTAAATCAATACACCAGATATTATATACACTACTTTGAATACGATATTTCAGAAACTTCCTTCTTGGGAGACTCTACTCCATATATTAACTACGTAAGAGGACAATACTATCTTAATGCAGCTAAATACTCTGAAGCTTGCTATTTCTTTGAAAAAGAAATAAAAATAACACCTTGGCATAATCGTTCTTTTAATCATCTATTCAGGCTGTATCATACCAAATATCCTTATAAAATTCATGACTTAATGCTCAATGAAGATGCACAGCCTCATTTATCTTTTCAGGCAAAAAACGACTACTTCTTTTATTATGGATATTTTGGGCGATACTTCAGTAATTTATTGCATAACTCTTTGGTTCAAACCTCCTTTTTAGCGTACTTATCTTCGGCTGTTTTAGCCTTTGTCTGGATATTTTTCCTTTATAAAATTGATATTTTTTCTAAGCGTCCAATAAGAGATTTTGTGATTGTATTCTTATCAGGGGCCGTTTTTACTTTTCTGTGCCATCCAATCTATGACTGGGCACAAATCATACTTGGAATGGGAACTAATGGATTTTTTGTTAATGATTTGAAATATTGCATACATGTAATAGGAGGATCTGAGGAATTCGTAAAACTTCTAGGCTGGCTCACTTTCATTTTGCTTTTGAGAAAAGGTAAGAATCCTATGGATTATATCATTTATGCTGGAGTTTCGGCAACAGGTTTCGCTTTCATCGAAAACTTGATGTACTTGGAAAGTGATGTAAATATATTAAGTAGAAGTATGACTTCATCTTCCATGCACATCGCTGCGGGCTGTATTGTTGCATACGGTTTTATCCTGATGAAATTTAAATACCAAAACAAACCTTGGAGATTCATATTACCCGTGTTGAGCTTTTGTCTTGGTGCCATATTGCATGGTGTCTATGACGTGTTTTTAGTTTCGAATTATTTCTTAGAATACAGGAATCTATTTTACATTCCTTTTTTCATAGGCTTGTTTGTCCTTTTTGTTATAATCAACATTTCTTTGAATAATGACAGTAAATTCGATTCAAGAAAGAAGTTTAATCCTCAGTACATATCTTATACCATTTCATTTTTGATTCTAGCTGTTCTTATTTTTCAATATGTAATTATTGCGTTTCGCGGAGGCGCTGTCAACGCCAATTATGCCACTTTACACGGAGTATTGAAGATGGGTGTATTTCTAGTAATAATCTCTGTGTTCATCTATCAAATTGAATTGATTAAAGGCAGATGGAGGGGGATTGTACCACAACTTAAATTCACAGGATTTAAGAGCCCTAGAAGTATATTTGGTATGGGTTATGAAGAAGAAAAGAGAATAATTATACAAGATGATTTAAGTGGAATTAAACTACGACTATTTGCTTCAAAGGAGAATAAATATGTCGGGACACAACTTCCAATTAGTGGTTATTGTGTAAAAAAGATTCAGGTTGAAACCGACCCTAACTGGTACGTATTTAAAACAAATTCACCTCTCTTTATTAATGGAGAAGAACATTTATATTTCATTATAAAACCGAAGGAGAAGAATCAAACTTTAACCGATGATAAGATTTCAGTTTACTTTATGGTCATAAAAAACAGAGGTAAACTTCTTCAAGGCGCTATATTTATGAAAGAACTCTGGTATACCGGCAATGTATTTAGTAGACCAATAATTGAATAATAATGGAAAGTCATGAAACTGTTGTAGCCTATATTTCTGCAAAACCAGAATGGGCAAAGGAACTTACGCTACTAAGAGATTTACTGTTGGATACGGAACTTAAAGAGACTGTGAAGTGGGGAGCTCCCTGCTACAAAATAAACGGTAAAAATTTAATTGGACTTGCTGCTTTTAAAAACTATGCAGGTTTGTAGTTCCATAACGGTGTCTTTCTAAAGGATTCAGCCAACGTTTTAATCAACGCACAAAAAGGTGCTACAAAAGCACTGAGACAGTGGCGTTTCAAGTCTACTAAGGATATGAATGTAGCTCTGATAAAAGAATATGTTTTAGAAGCTATTGAAAATCAAAAAGCTGGGAAAGAGCTAAAGCCTGAGAAGAAAATGATTGATATGCCCGTTGAACTTGAAAGCATTTTATCCACATCGGCTAAAGCGGCTGATATGTTTACACAATTATCAAGGTCTAAGCAAAATGAATACAAGGAGCATATTGGTTCAGCCAAGCAAGAAAAAACAAGGATGGCGCGTGCTGAAAAAGCACTACCGTTAATAGAAAGTGGTAAAGGCTTGAATGATAAATACCGAAAATAGTATTTCTATTGGTGCAGAAATTGCTCATTTTCATCCATGTGTGCTAGGATACATTCCTTATCTTTGCAGCCGTGAATCAGTACAAAAAAGTAGCATTTTATACCCTCGGTTGTAAGCTGAATTTTTCGGAGACTTCAACCATCGCTAGAGATCTAGTAGATGCTGGCTTTGCTCGTGTGGAGTTTAACGAACATCCGGATATATACATTATAAATACATGTTCTGTCACTGAAAACGCGGATAAAAAGTGTCGACAATTAGTGCGTAAAGCGCTAAAGATTAATCCGAATGCTTTTATCACTATAATCGGGTGTTACGCTCAGCTAAAGCCTCAAGAAATTTCTGAAATTGAAGGAGTAGATTTGGTACTTGGAGCAAATGAAAAATTCAATATTCTAGACCACTTAGCCGACTTAGAAAAGCAAGATATTGCTAGGGTTAAAGCAATAAGTATTAAAGAAACCAAAGACTTTGTTCCCTCCTTTAGTTTAGGGGATCGAACACGTTCTTTTCTTAAAATTCAAGATGGATGCGATTACTTCTGTACTTTTTGTACAATACCCTTAGCAAGAGGTAAGAGTAGAAACGTAAGTATTGCTGAAACAATAGCTGAGGCAGAGAAAATCGCAAAAACAGACATTCAAGAAGTTGTTTTAACCGGTGTAAACATTGGAGATTTTGGACAAGGAGGAGAAGAAAACTTCTACCAACTCGTACAAGAACTTGATAAAGTAGAAGGGATAGAACGATTTAGAATTTCGAGTATTGAACCTAACCTACTAAGCGACGAGATTATTGAATTCGTTGCGCAATCCAAAAAATTTGTACCTCACTTTCATATTCCATTACAATCCGGATCTGATGTTTTGTTAAAAGTAATGCGTAGAAAATATTTATCTGAACTTTACGCTAATAGGGTTTCGAAAATAAAGAGCTTAATGCCCGATGCCTGTATTGGTGTTGACGTTATCGTTGGTTTCCCTGGTGAAACTGAAGAGGAATTCATGAAAACGGTTGATTTCATAAAAGAGCTGGACGTTTCTTATTTACATGTATTCACTTATTCAGAAAGAGCGAATACGACCGCTAAAAAAATGGAAAATGTTGTCCCTGTTAATATTCGTCGCGAAAGAAGTCGTCAGCTTCAAATTTTGAGCACAAAGAAGAAACGTGCATTTTATCAATCCCAATTAAACAAAACCGGTACGGCATTGTTAGAAGCAGAAAACCACGATGGTTATATGCATGGTTTTACAGAAAACTACATTAAAATTCAATATCCTTACAACGAGGATTTGGTCAATACTTTTGTAGATGTAGAACACTTGGAAATTGTCGCAGATGGTTTTATGAAGATAAAAGAACTTGTAAAAAAATAATTATGGCAACAGTTACACTTAAAGGAAACGAACTTCACACCAACGGAAATCTACCAGAAGTAGGTGCTACACTTCCGAACGCAACACTCGTTGGTAAAGACCTTTCGAGAGTAGATTTATCATCATATAAAGGACAACGATTAATCCTGAACATATTCCCAAGTATTGATACGGGTACTTGTGCCGCTTCAGTAAGAACTTTTAATCAAAAGGCTGCTGACTTAGAAAACACTACGGTATTATGTATTTCAAGAGACCTTCCTTTTGCGCAAGGAAGATTTTGTGGGTCCGAAGGAATTGAGAATGTAATTACATTATCTGATTTTGAATCGGGTGAATTTGGAAATACATTTGGAGTTAATTTGGAAGATGGTCCCTTGAAAGGATTACATGCTAGATCAGTTGTAGTTGTTGATGAAGAGATGAAAGTGGTTCACACTGAATTGGTTCCTGAAATCGTTGATGAGCCAAACTACGAATCTACATTGAATGCCCTAAAATAAAAAGCATGTTTAAAGCCCTATCCTACCTCTCTCTAACTATTCTTCTTTTTTCTTGTGGTACTGAAAGTGAAATTCAGGAAGCGCAAATAAAGTATGTAGACAATAACTTTACAATTGAAGACTACGAAAAAAAGGAAGTGTACATTGAAATGCGGGATGGGGTTAAGTTGTACACAGCCATATTCTCTCCTAAAGACACAACTCAGTCATACCCTGTAATGATTAGGAGAACACCTTATTCTTGCCGACCATATGGCGATACAATTCCCGGTAAAATCACACATAATCAAAAAATGCTCGAGTCGGGCTACATTTTTGTAATCCAGGATATGCGTGGAAGATATATGAGTGAAGGAGAGTGGGAAAACGTAAGGCCTCCCTACTCTTTTGAAGATGAGAATACTACAGATGAAGTAACAGATTCATACGATACCTTTCAATGGATGGAAGATAGCCTGCCTAATTACAACAAGAAAGCCGGTGTATGGGGGAATTCTTATCTCGGTTGGTCAACTTTAGTCGCTGGTGTTTCCAATCACCCTACTATTAAGGCTATTATGCCAATGGCACCGGTAACAAACTTCTATTTTGAAGACTTTAGCCGATACGGAATTTGTGCCATGAACTACTTTCCTATTCTCAATGCTTTTGGTGTCGCCAAAGAAGGGAATGTAGAAGATTCATGGTATACAATTCAAGATTCAATCATGGGCTATACTTCTACCAATGATACTGGCGCGCATTATTATGACTTCTTTCTCGAAAGGATGGCGGTAAAGAATTTTAATGACATCATAGATTCAAATAACTTTTTCTGGAAGAATATTTCTTCTCATCCTAATTATGATGAGCACCATCAAAAAAGAGATTGGATTCAATATTTAGACCGAGTTGAATGCCCTACGATGGTTGTTGGTGGATGGAATGATGAGCAGAATTTATACGGTATTTTGAATTCATTTAAGATGATTTCTAAGACAAATCCGAATGCAAAGACTGTCGTTGGTCCATGGACACACGGGCACAACAAACGTCTTGATAGTCTGTACTATATGGGAGACATCTATTATGGTGAAAACATTTCTCAAACGTTTCAAGATGAAATTGAGTACGCCTATTTCGAACATTACCTAAAAGGAAGAGGTGAAGAACCTAATTTTAAAGTTCGCTTATTCGATACGGGAAATAAAGAATGGTTAGAGCTTGATAAATTTCCTACTCTTGAAGATGGTTCAATCACCTATTACGCGAGTTCAAATGGAAACTTAACAGATGCACCAGATCCTGAAAATGCGATGAATTATGTATCGGTTCCTTTTGCACCGGTTCCTTTTGTGAATAGTAATAGGTTCTCCAAAATGGCTCCTAAAAGATACATGACAGAGGACCAACGTTTTGTTGAAGGGAGAGATGATGTGCTTACGTTCAAAACTGCACCATTAAACGGTGACTTAACTGTTATTGGTACTATAGAAGCAATACTTCAATTCGCTACGAATTTAGAAGATGCTGACTTGTATGTAAAGATAATTGATCAATATCCTGAAGATCGTGCACCAGAAGAAAATGATATGGAAGGTGTGGATTTTCGAGGATATGCGCAAACAGTTAGAATCGGTTATATCCGAGGTAGATTCAGAGAATCTTTTGAAACTCCAAAGAAATTTGTTCCGAATGAAAAGACCGAAGTAAAAGTTCCGTTGCTGGATATTTGTCATACTTTCAAAGCTGGGCATCGCTTCGTGATACAAATACAAAGCTCAATGTTCCCTCTTTTCGAGTTAAATCCGCAAAAATGGGTTGAGAATATCTATGAAGCAGATAATGAAGATTTTACTTCTGCTCAGCACACGATTTTTGGTGATACAAAATTTGTTTTACCCGTGCAGTAATTTTTCTAGCATTTTCTAAACAAAGTCGTTAACTTCATGTTGCATAAATACTTCAACCATAGCAATATGAAATCTACCCCAAAGCTTCAACTACTTTTTTTAGCACTAATTTTTACAAGCGCTTTAAATGCAAAGGTCTCATTCAAACTCTTAAAAGAGCATGGAGCTGTTCCAACAGCCGAAAAATGCGGCGATTTTTGTTTAGGCTCATGTACAGCTGACGGTAACGTAACAAATATTGACTGGAACCTTGGTCTTGAAATTGCTCCCAACGCAGCACAAGAAGAGAAAAGTCAAATCATTGCCAACTATCAAACATGCTTAGGTATGGGGCTTCCTTATGTGAAATCACATTATGAAGACCTAAAAACTTTTACGATTATGATTCCTCGTGGTCTGTTTTTGATCGAAGAAGATGGCACTTATGACGAAAAGATGCGTTTTTCAGACGAGAAAAATGAGAACAAACTAAACTTCAAAGCGTTCGTTGAGATGGCTCAGCCTATTTTCGACAAAGAATTTGAATCGCTTAAAGTTTTGGTGTGGCAAAAGAATCCACCAAAAAAGAAGTAGTTAAAGACTAAACTGATCTTTGAACTTAATTGTCTGTCTCCTAGAGATTTCAATTTTTGTTTCGCAGCTTAATTCAACTTGTAAACCTCCGTTAAACCAAGTCTCCACATTTACAATGTGATTTAGGTTAATGATAAATTTTCTGTTTGCTCGGAAAAATACATTTTCATCCATGCGTTCTTCAAGGCTATTTAATGATCTAAGAATCAATGGACGAAACTTCTGAAAGTGAACTTTAACATAGTTCCCTTCAGATTCAAAATAACGAATATCATCAACCGGAATAAACCAAACTTTTTCCCCATCCTTAATAAATACTTTATCTCCAGGACTAAGTTTTGATGATTTTGCAACTGATTCAGGGGTTTTATTCTCTTCAGTAAGCCTACCATGAAGTTCTTTTAAACGTTCAGGGTCAATAGGCTTCATTAAATAATCATAGGCATTCAGTTCGAATGCTTTAATAGCGTGCTCATCGTATGCCGTAACAAAAACTGTTCGTGGGGGATTTGAAAGACCTTCTAGAAGTTCTAAACCAGTTTTTCCTGGCATTTGAATATCCATAAAAACAAGGTCAGGGCTCTCGGAAGCAATAAGCTCCTCGGCCTCCAAAGCGTTTTTACACTCCCCAACTACTTCAAATTCAGAAAATCCCTCTAATAATGATTTTAATTCTTCCCGCGCTAAGCGCTCATCGTCTACTATTATTGTCTTCATTATTTCTTATCGTAAAAAATTGAAAAATCTGCGTGTACCTTCTCTCCTACTTGAGAAATGCCAAATTCTGCTCGTTCTCCATAAAGAAGTTCTAAACGCTTTTTGGTATTCAATAAGCCTATACCAGTGCTATTTTCATCGGGCTTAAACCTTCCCGTATTTTTAACATGACCTATTAATGATTTGCCATCACATTGAATTTCAATGGAGATAACTCCTCCGTTTATACTTTTCGAAATCCCATGCTTAATGGCATTTTCTACTAATGTTTGTATCATGAGCGGAGGTATTTCACAAGATCCAGCACCCTCGTTCATTTTAATCTCTACTTCTAATCGTTCTTCAAATCGAATCTTCTCAAGTTTTAAATAGCTAGAAACGAGTTCCATTTCTTCTTTAACAGTAGTCAACCCCTGCTTCCCCATATTGATAGACTGACGAAGCAAACCTGAAAGTTTCGTAATAGCATCTTTTGCTTGCTCCGGATCAATACCAACAAGTGCTCGAATAGAGTTCAACGAATTGAATAAAAAATGAGGGTTTAGTTGAGCTCGTAAGTTTTTTAACTCAATTTCATTCATTGAGGCACTATACTTTAAGCTTTCTATTTCTTTCTTTCTTGTATGGTCAATGATAGTAAACGCAAAGTAGAATCCCATCCACAACATGAAAAGAATAATCGAACGAGACGTTGCAAACATAAAGGCGGCTATGTCAAAAGGCGCTGGACCTTCAACTACCTCTTCACCTTCCTCTGGAAGCACACTAGTTCCTACATCAGCCATTTGAGTCATAAGGTCTAAAAAGTACTGCAGCGCTTCTAATAAAACTGCTGCTATTGTTGAAAGAACTATGGTTATGACAATTATTCGGACAACATTTGCTTGAATTACATCCCTTTTAATTACGTACCATCTTATTAGATGAGTTATAAGAATTGATCCTACGATCGAAGATCCAATCCAAATAATTAAAGGTCCATCAACAGAAATTTTATCATCTGAACCTAAAAGTAAGGCCACTGAAAGGATATAATATGCACTCCAGCCTACAATCTGGGCGGCCCAATATGCCATGGTTTTTCTTTCCATCAATACTAATATAAGACTTACCTAGCGCTATTTCTTGAGAATAATGGGAAAGGCAATCATTTAATATGAGCGTAGAAATCGAATTGATGAATGGAGTGTGAGAATAGTGAAAAATAAAACTAAAGGAACGACTTGTGTTTAAACCTAAATTAAAGTGATTTTTCAAGAGATAGGCGCTTATATTTGCCGGCCAAATTTTTAAGCCATGGTATTAACTATACTAGATTTTATAGGTGTTTTTGTATTCTCAATGAGTGGACTACTCGCCGCGTCGAACAAGAAGATGGATGTATTTGGTGGTTTAATTATCGCCTTTGTTACAGCCTTAGGTGGAGGAACCCTACGCGATATATTATTGGACCAACCCATTGCTTGGATTGTGAACCCTTGGTACATTTACCTCGTTATTTTTGGAAGTATAGCTGCTTTAGCCTTCAATAAGGTGCTCTTCAAAATCCGAAAAGCACTGTTTCTCTTTGACAGTATAGGAATTGGACTATTCATGATTATTGGTCTTCAGAAAGGACTTAGCTTGGAGCTTCCCTTGATCACAGCTTTAATTTTCGGTGTGATTACCGCTACTTTTGGAGGTGTTATTCGTGATACGCTATCGAATGAAGTCCCCCTAATCTTTAGAAAAGAAATTTACGCCACAGCTTGTATTGCCGGAGGATTACTTTTCATTGGACTCAAATTATTAGAAGTACCTGAAACAATCAACTTAATAAGCTCGGTTGTTTTGGTTACAACAATTAGAATAGTTGTAGTTTTAAAGAAATGGCGATTACCGCTCCTTAATGAAGAACTTTAAACATTAAATCTGAAGTGCATTATATCGCCATCTTGAACTACGTAATCTTTCCCCTCAATTCTTAATTTACCTGCTTCTTTCATGGCTTGCTCAGAACCTAGGTCTACGTATTCGTCATAAGACATTACCTCTGCCCTAATAAAGCCTTTTTCAAAATCAGTATGGATTACACCTGCTGCCTGAGGAGCAGTGGCCCCTACCTTTACAGTCCATGCTCTTACTTCCTTCTCACCAGCTGTGAAATATGTTTGAAGATTTAAAAGTTTATAAGCTGCGCGAATAAGTCTGTTTACACCAGGTTCTTCTAGCCCTAATTCATCTAAAAACATTTGACGCTCTTCATGATCCTCAAATTCGGCAATATCAGATTCAATTTTAGTTCCAATTACTAATACTTCAGCATTTTCATTCGCCACTGCGGCTTTCACCTTCTCAACGTAATCGTTGCCATTCTTTACAGAAGCTTCATCAACATTACATAAGTACAATACCTTTTTAGCCGTTAGCAAGCATAATTGTCGTGAAAGCTCCTCTTCCGCTTCTCCCTCAGGCGCTACAGTACGAGCACTATTTCCTGATTCTAAAGCAGCTTTTAAACGCTCCAAGAAATCATATTGTTTCACTACTGCCTTATCACCAGATTTTACGGCTCTAGCCAAAGAGCCAAGCTGCTTCTCAACGGTTTCAAGATCTTTTAGTTGTAGCTCAAAATCAATAATTTCTTTGTCTCTAATTGGATCAACAGTTTCATGTACATGAACAATGTTAGGATCATCAAAACAACGTAAAACATGGATGATTGCATCGGTTTCACGGATATTCGCTAAGAATTTATTACCTAATCCTTCTCCCTTACTTGCTCCTTTAACTAATCCTGCAATATCAACGATTTCAATAGTCGTAGGTATTGTTTTTTCAGGGTTCACCATTCCTTCCAACTGGTTCAAACGATTATCCGGGACCGAAATAGTACCAACGTTTGGTTCAATTGTACAAAAGGGAAAGTTCGCCGATTGTGCTTTTGCGTTCGATAAACAATTAAAAAGAGTTGATTTTCCAACATTAGGTAAACCTACAATTCCACATTTAAGAGCCATAGCGTAAAATTTTTGCAAATATAACTTATAATAAACAAAAAAGCTCCGGTGCGAACACCGGAGCTAACCCTTAACCTGTAACCGTAAAATTGATCCGTTTACACCCTATATTACGGGGGGACTTATTTAGGGTTACAAAAAAGTTTAAGAAACGTGTAAATAATTAATACGGAACGTATTTTTATTTGTAGGGATCGCTCTTCAAAGCTAGGATTACACTGGTTACATGTACTGCAATTCCTAGAAAAACAAAAAGAACATAGCCTAATGAAGCCAACAAGAACAAGATAGCGCCCACCATTGGTTTACCCATGTAAAAATGCCCAATTCCTGGTAAGAGTAAACTCAAACCAATTGCAAGCGCTGGAATATATTTCTTTTTACTCGGATCGGTTTTGCGTTCAATATGTTCTCGGATAGACTGATCAACAATTTCTCCACAATAAATGCATTTTGTTGCATTCACATGAATTTTTCTCTCGCAATATGGGCAGTTAGTTTGTCTTACCATGTTCTATTGATAAAACAAATCATCGATAGAAAGAGTTCAGGTGAAAATATATGATTAAGGATTTTCATTTAAGATTTGATGTCCCGCCGATTCCTTGAACAAGAGAACGTCTCACACTTTCAGCGTATGACTTGTTTTTGTTTTCTTCCAAAATACTGAAGCAAGCTTCGTATTGATAAATAACTGAAGGGATTGGCTTCGCCATCCCTTTGCGGGGATCTTTGATCAAGAAAACGTCTCACACTTTCAGCGTGTGACTTGTTTTTTGTTTTCTTCCAAAATACGGAAGCAAGCTTCGTATTTTCTTGTAAACAAAAAACGCCCAGCTTATCGCTGGACGTTTTCTTGCGGAGAATGAGGGATTCGAACCCCCGGTACCTTGCGGTACAACAGTTTTCAAGACTGCCGCATTCGACCACTCTGCCAATTCTCCGCGGCAAAAGTAACACTATTTTTTTTCCCAAGAAGCATTTTTTAGGAAATCATTAAATTTTTTTTATCCAAAATCACTAGTTACCATTTAGTCAATGATTTGTGCGTTTTATTATTTTCTAAAAAATATCCCACACCTTTTGCGTAACTTAGTAATATGAAGTTTTTTCTTACCCTCGCTTTACTAGTAATTGGCTTAGCTGGAGTGGCTAAACCTAAGGTATATTTTAACTACCACGTATTCTTTACGCCTGAAAGTCAATCATATGTGTCCACATCACTTCAGTTTGACAGTGGTTCTTTGAAATATTATGGGGATTCAACGGGGAATCTTTTTGCAAAACTCGAAATCACTCATATCTTCAAACAACAAGATTCAATAATTCTAGCAGATAAGTATTTATTGACCTCTCCTGCTATGAAAGATTCTACTGTAGAAGACTTTTATGATTTAAGGAATTATGCGCTAGAACCGGGAATCTATTCTTATGAGTTGGTCATTAAAGACGCCCTGACAGGGGAAATAGTGGCAGGAGAACAGGCTATTCAGATTCAAGGCGGAGAGGAAAACGAAATTATTATGTCGGATGTAGCCTACATACAGGACGCATATCAAACCGATGAGAAAAACAACTTTACGAAGAATGGTTTTTTCATGCTGCCCTACTTAACTAATTATTACCCGCCAGAGACGAATAAAATTGTTTTCTACCTCGAAATCTACAATGCCAATAAGGTCTTAGAGGAAAATGAAGATTACCTTATCTCCTACTCCATTATAGACCGTCAAATGAGAAGAGAGGTAGATGGAATCTTTCAATATCAGCGTTTGAAAGCTGCTTCGGTAACCCCAATTATTGGATTTCTTCCAATCGATGTTTTACCAACAGGGAGTTATGATCTTAACATCACCTTAATCAACAAGGATTCGGATACCATATTTCAGAAACTAGCCTATTTCGAACGTCGTAGTGATGTTCCAAGACAAATGATCGTAGACATGGAAAATGTAGAAATTGGAGAATCTTTTATGGCCTCAATACCTCGTGATTCAATTCCATACTTTTTACAGAGCTTAATGCCGATAAGCCCCCGATTTGAATACGAGTCAATTCGTAAGATATTAAAAGCGAAAGACACTACTCAAATGGAAGAATACTTCTACGTTTTTTGGGTAACCACAGCGCCTGATGACCCTGCAAAAGCTTGGCAAGATTACAGGAAACAGGTTTATATTGCTGAAGGATTATTCGGTACTCAGATTAAATATGCCTTCGAAACAGATAGAGGAAGAATATATCTCCAATATGGACCACCCAATGATCTTATAGACCGACCTAGTGAAATTGGTACCTTGCCTTATCAAATCTGGCGCTATTATAGGATAGATCAGCGTTCTGACGTACGTTTTGTATTTTACAATCCAGATCTTGTAACGAATGATTACCCTTTAGTGCATTCTGAACTTCCTGGTGAAATTCAGAATTATAACTGGCCTATTCTCATTCAAGACGAGCGAAATATCTCTCCAGACGAGCCAACGAATACGCAGCTTTATTATGGAGGAAATAGTAACCTCTATTACACCAATCCTTAGTATCTTCGGCAACTGTTAAAATGGACGTAGCAGTTGTCATACTCAATTATAATGGTAGAAACTACTTAGAACAGTTCTTGCCTTCAGTAGTAGCTAACTCTGGTAATGCTCGAGTTATCGTAGCCGACAATTGCAGTACCGACGATTCTGTAGATTTCTTGAAAACGAACTACCCAGACCTTGAACTCATCATAAATTCTGAAAACGGTGGCTTTGCGAAAGGTTATAATGAAGCACTCAAAAAGGTAGATGCGGAATACTACGTTCTTCTTAATTCAGATATTGAAGTAACACCTAATTGGATTGATCCATGTATTGCAATACTTGAGTCAGACCCAACCATTGCAGCGTGCCATCCAAAAGTGAAAGCTTATCATAAACAAACGCATTTTGAACATGCTGGGGCGACTGGTGGTTTTTTAGACCAAGACTATTTCCCTTTTTGCAGAGGTAGAATCTTCGAATTTGCTGAAGAAGATGAAGGACAATACGATGAAACTCGAGAAGTATTCTGGGCTACCGGAGCCTGTATGTTTATTCGCTCAAAGGTTTTTCATGAGCTTGGCGGATTGGACGAAGCTTTTTTTGCCCATATGGAAGAAATTGACTTGTGTTGGAGAATCAAGAAAAGAGGGATGAAAATATTCTATGTGCATGGATCGGAAGTTTTTCATGTTGGAGGCGGAACCCTTAGTTATGATAGTCCAAGAAAGACCTATTTAAACTTTAGAAACAGCATCTTCATGATCATTAAAAACCATGAGGGATTATTATTCTTTAAACTCTTTAAAAGGCTTGCTATTGATGGAATTGCAGCTTGGAAGTTTCTTTTAACTGGGCAAGCGGGAAGTTATATTGCCGTGTTTAAAGCACATATGGCGATGTACAGCAATTTAGCTCGTTTACTAAAACAGCGTAAAGAAATCAAGAAAACCTCTGGGGTATATAATAAAACAGGAACTTACTCAAGAAGTATAGTCTTGGATAAGTTCCTGCGTGGTAGAAAAAAATTCTCTGAGCTAGATTCTAGCTATTTCAATTAGTCTCTATAGGTTTCAATCGTATATTTCTCAACCCATTCCATTGACTTTTCTCTATTCTCTTCTGAGCTCATATAGTCTTTGAACTGAGGATAGAAATCAACATGGAACAGACCAATCATTACATAAGGCTCCAAATAACCTTCTTCATCCATTTTAGCTGCAAAATGAAGGTATTCAGGTAAATTACCTTTATTGGCTTGAAGCATATTTCGAATTGAATAAACTTCTAAGTATCTATCTTCTGTAATGCCATTATCTTCAATGATTCCATCATCACTGCAGTATTTACTAATTTTCACTTTAGCGGCACGATAGTCTGCCCATACATCTAAATAAGATAAATCATCTTGATCTTCTTTTGTAATATCATTAGGATAAAATAGACGGAAAAATCTATGATCATCCATATATTTATTCTCTACATATAATATTTGCTGATATTTCAGTTTCATATCGGCTCCCGGAAAAATGGTAAAGGCCTCTAAGCATTCTTTCTTTGCTCTGAAGTATAACTCTTGCTCAACAAGAGCATCAACAATATACTTTCTAGGCTCTAATAACTCTGGATGCATTTTTTTAGCTTGTGTATAATACACCAGCGCTGAATCATAATCTTCTCTTGCCCAGAATGAATCACCCAAATAAAGTAAGGCTTTGTAGTAGCCTGGATCTTCATTTAAAGCTTTTCGATAGTTCAATTCTGCAAGCTCATAGTCTTCTTTTAAGAAAAACTCCTCCGCTTCCGTATAATACTCAAGTCCTTTTTCAGAAATATTGGTATCAGGATCTTCATCAATAACGAAGTTTCTATAATACATGTCGGCCGTGTAAGAAGTAGATTCGATCGTAGCTCTTCGACAGGTATTTAAAAATCGAGTTTCTGATATCGCCGTAAGTTCGTCAAATAAGGCTGTCATTGAAGTGTCCTCCTCACCGTTTTCATCGGTAATAGAAATATCCATATTTGCAAACAAAGAATAACGTTCAAACTCCATAGCCACTAGAACTTCATAAGCTCTTAAGCTAGGCATACTGCTATTCTTTATCATTTCTTTATCCATGAGTTTATTGAGTTTCTCAATACCCTCTGCCATCCCTTTTTTATAGAATACTTTGATGCATTTGTCAATTTTTTTATCTGGCTGAGCCTGCACGGCAAAGCCCGCCATTAATAGTATCAATAGTATTTTTTTCATAGATTTTAGGTTATACTTTGTATTTGTCGTTTAACATTCCCAATAGTTCCTTAGAAATATAGTTAAAATATTGTTTTGTTCTGTACGACTGAACCCAGATTATACCGCTAATTGCATTCGTTAGAAATACCTCGTCTGCGACTAATAAGTTTTGGGGAGAAATGTTACACTCGTAAACCTTAATATTATTGGCTAAGGCTAGATTTATAATTTGCATGCGCATGGTTCCTGCCAAAGGCCCCAAGTCTAGACCGGGTGTATACAACACACCGTTGCTCACAACAAATAAATTACTACTCGCTGCTTCAATTATACCTTGACGGTAATTTAGAATTAACATATCATCAAGACGTTTTTCCTTTGCGGTAATTTTAGCCATGATGTAAATAAGTGAATTCTTTGTTTTATAAATTGAAAGCGGTGTGATGTCCTTTTTCATTTCCTGATACTCATCAACCTTCCACCCTACTTCATTTAATTTAAAGGCATTGTCATTATTTGCCATTGCCTCAATGTAATAATCTACACCATTATCCTTCGGCATAAAAGTTCCTCCAGCCTTTCTATCAACTGAAAGCCTTATCCTTCCTCCTTCAAGTATATTGTTTTGCTCTAACAGGCTGTTGATTTCATTTTCGAAGAACTCCGAAGTAAAATTAGAAGGAATACTCATTTTGATTGCCTTCATACCCTCCAACAGCCTTTTTACATGATTCTCAATATTGATACAAGAACCATTTATGGCACGAATAGTCTCAAACAATCCATCGCCATATAAATGTCCTCTATTCCCTGCCTTAAGAGAATAAGAATCACGAGGAATTAGCACCCCATTATTATTTACATAGGTACTCATGATGTAAATGCATTAATGAAGTTGAGGATATAATTATAGTCTACTAGAATTAGGAATACTATCCCAAAAACGGCACCGGCAATATGTGCATCGTGGGCAATACCTGTACCTCCTCGTTTTGCCATAAAATATTCTGCTACAATATAGAGCGGTCCAAAAATATAGGCGGGTAACACTAAACCTGGAATAAGGATTAATCCTAACTGGGCATTCGGAAAAACCAAAATATAGGCGAATATAACTGCCGAAATCGCCCCTGAAGCACCTAAGGAGTTATAACCCGGATTATCTTTATGCTTTGTTAGTGCCGGCAAGGTCGCAAACAATATTCCCGCTGCGTATAAAATGGTGTATAGAAAATAACCACGATATCCATACTCTATTAAAAAGTGTTTTTCTAGACCTATTCCAAATACATACAGGCCAAACATATTAAAGGCCAAATGAGTATAGTCGCCATGAATAAAACCGTGCGTAAAACAACGATACCATTTCTTGTAATGCACAATATCATGAGCATTAAAGAGTAAACTTCTTTTGAAATCTGAGTCAGCAAATGCCTTAACGGAAACTAGAACTGTTACCGCTAATAATAAATAAGTTATGACAATTGGGTGTTCCATTAGCCTCTAATAACAAATTTGGTTTACATTTGATTTGAAATGTTAAAACTTCACTCCTTTATACTGATCTTGAGTCTTTTCGTTACATGTGTTTCATGTGGTGGACGAGAATTGACTGAAGAAGCAGTTCAGGTAAGCGAACTTTTAGGAGAGGCCTTGGCGAATAATCCAGACCTAATATTCGATAGCACTTCATTGAAGAGTAAGGAATTGATCATTGAATATTACGCCGAAAATGATAATGCTCCAGTTTGGATCCATAAATCAAGCTTAAACAACAGAGGGAAAGAAATGTATGCTGAAGTAGAGAATGCATACTATCATGGTTTACTTCCTGAAATGTATCGATTTTCAGCAATTGAAAAGTCGATGAAGGAAGACATTACCAAAACTGAATTACTACTCACCAACGCTTTCTTTTTAATGACAACTGACCTTGCAGTTGGTTTTATGGATTCAACGAGTAAAGAAATATTCTGGAAAGGAGACTCCATTA
This sequence comes from Crocinitomicaceae bacterium, assembly GCA_022447665.1. Taxonomy (GTDB): domain Bacteria; phylum Bacteroidota; class Bacteroidia; order Flavobacteriales_D; family Crocinitomicaceae; genus JAKVAQ01. The sequence goes on along the minus strand of JAKVAQ010000020.1, from coordinate 67,433 downwards.
ATTTTGACTTAAAAACTCAACTAAATAAGGTATTTGAAGATTCAATAAAAAACGTAATCACAGAAAACGAACCCACTTATTGGGAATATCACCAGCTTAAAAATGGTTTGCAGGAATTCGTTAACACCTATCCGTTGGACACCAACACATATGAAATCCCCAAATTTAAAGACGATTCTGTAGCTTGTTATGCGGCTACGAAAAAAGCTTTGCTAGGACACGGATTTCTGGACTCAACTGATGCAGAAAACGATTCGATATTCATAGAAAGCATTAAGACCTTCCAAAAAGTGAATGGATTACTAGATGACGCTATTGTTGGCAAATGGACAAGTAGAAAACTTGCGCAGAGCAATTTAGAGCGCTTTTATCAGGGTGCATTGGCCTTAGAAAAATGGCGTTGGAAAACTAACCCTTACCCAGAGCGTTATATTCGAGTAAATATTCCTGAATACACGCTATACTTTGTAGACAGTAATTTAATTAAACGTAAACATAGGGTTATTGTAGGAGCGTATGCAACTCAGACGCCGGAGTTTCATGCAAAAATGAAGACAATGGTAACCTATCCCTATTGGCATTTACCATTCTCTATCTCATCTACTGAATTTTTCTGGGCAGCAAAAAAGGACACTAGCTACGCCAGAAGAAAAGGATACAAAATGTTTAGAAATGGCGAGGAAGTTGACGCTGCGACTGTTGATTGGACAGGCGTAACGCAGTTCAATTTTCCCTATAAGGTTCGTCAAGAAGGCGGAAATACCAATAGTTTAGGGCGTATTAAATTCTTATTTCCAAATAAGCACATGGTCTTTATTCATGACACACCAGGTAAATACTTGTTTAAAAATGATATTCGAGCATACTCTCATGGTTGCGTAAGGCTGCATCAGCCATTTGAATTAGCGAAAGCAATTATTACGAGTGAAGAGAATAAGATTATTAACGATACGCTTGACAGTATTGTATACCGAAAAGAACAGCGAGTTATTGAGGTAAAGAAGAAGTTTGAGGTATTTATTGAGTATATTTCAGCTGTAGGCGATAGCTCTGGAAATGCGATATTCTATCCAGATGTTTATGGTCGTGATGATAAATACTTAAACAACACTTTAAGGAAGATTAAAGAATGAACCCACCTGTAGCGAAAAAGATCCCTCACACACTTGAAACACACAATCATAAAAGGATAGACAATTATTACTGGCTCCGTGACAAAGAGAACACTGAGGTAATCGATTATATCAAAGCTGAGAACGAATATTGTGAGCATTCTCAAAAGCATAACGAAAGCCTGAGAGAGGAGTTATTCCAGGAAATGAAAGGGCGTATCAAGGAGGATGATGCTTCTGCACCCTACTTATCTAATGGCTATTGGTATTATACTCGATTTGAAACAGGCAAAGAACTTTCAATATTTTGCAGAAAAAAAGAATCACTCGAAAGTGAAGAAGAAATTCTCATTGATGAGAATAAAAATGCTGAAGGACACGATTATTATGATGTTGTCTCAATGGCGGTGAGTATTGATAACAAGCTCCTACTCTATGCTGAGGATTTAACAGGCAGAAGAAAATACGAGATTAGACTTAAAAATCTTGAGACTGGTGAAATACGAAAGTTACCCTTAGAAAACACAAGTAGCGACTTGGTTTGGAACGATGATAACAAAACCATTTATTACATTCAAAAGGATGAGCAAACATTGCGTGCCTATCAGGTGAATGCCTTTGATATTACTACAAATGAATCTACTCTTCTATTTGAAGAAAAGGATGAAAAATACATTTGTGGATTAACACGCTCGACAGATGACAAGCACTTAATACTAGGTTCTTACAGCACGCTAACAACCGAATTTCACATCAAGTCATTAAGTGATCATTTGCCTTTAGAGGTCTACTTGGAGAGAGAATATGAGCATGAATATTATTTAGATGTTGTTCATGGTTTTGCCTACATTAAATCGAATAAAGACGGAAAGAATTTTGGTTTGTACAAAGCTCCGGTAAACAATTCAGAAAAAGAGAACTGGCAAAGTATTCTTCGCCCAAATGACAGGGTTTATTTGGAAGATTATGAGCTTTTTGATCGTCACGTAGTGGTTCAAGAAAAAACGGATGGATTGAGTCGATTAGCGATTTTTGATAATACTAGTTTTGAACGTAGAGAAATTCCAGTTGATGAAGAAACCTACTCGCTTTATTTTGGAATAAATGAAGAAAGTCACCTTCCCTATTTACGTATAGGCTATACTTCGATGACACGACCTAGCACGGTTTACACGATTGACTTAGCGTCATTAGAATGGACACAAATTAAGCAACAGCCAGTACTCGGTGATTTTAGAAGTGAAAACTATTATTCAGAACGTCTTTGGATTGAAGCTCGGGACGGAGTGAAAGTGCCGTGTTCATTAGTTTATCGAAAGGATAAATTTGAAAAAGACGGCAACAATCCTATTTTGGTTTATGGCTATGGTTCTTATGGTAACGGAATTGATCCTTACTTCAGTTCTTTACGTTTAAGCCTTTTAGACAGAGGTTTTGTTTTTGCTATTGCGCATATAAGAGGTGGTGATGAGTTAGGGTATCCTTGGTACCAGGAAGGAAAACTCTTAAAGAAAAAGAACACGTTCACTGATTTTATAGATGTATCAGTAGGCTTGGCAAATAAAGGTTATTGCGATGCGGATAAGATTCTTGCGATGGGTGGTAGCGCAGGGGGCTTATTAATGGGAGCAATAGCCAATATGCGTCCTGATTTATGGGCGGGTATAGTATCTCAAGTGCCTTTTGTTGATGTGGTAACTACCATGTTAGATGAAACAATTCCTTTGACAGTAGGTGAATATGAAGAGTGGGGAAATCCAAATGAAAAAGAGTATTATGATTATATCCTTTCCTATTCTCCATATGATCAATTAGAGGCAAAGGATTATCCACCTACATTAATGATTTCTGGCTTACATGATTCTCAGGTTCAATATTGGGAACCCACAAAGTATGTTGCGAAAATACGCGACTTAAAAACAGATGATAATCCAATTTTATTGAGAACAAATATGGAGGCAGGTCACGGTGGTTCTGCAGGTAGATTTGAGACAATGAAAGAGGTCGCGTATAATTACGCTTTTCTTATTGATCTAGCTAAAAAATAGTGGGTTCACCTAATTAAACTTTCTCTTTTAGTAGTCTTTTTCATTCTACTGAATATCAACATAAAAGAAGACAGTATTACCCAGGCATAAATTATATCATCCATAGGGATGGTAATTAAACGAATCCCCGAATTTTCGAGGTCATTATACCACACAATTGGCTCAGGTGTAACAGCTCCAGTAAGCACTCCATTGACAAGAAAAAATGGCACTACCGAAATTAAAAACGCAATTGGCAAATGATGTAACCTTTCACGGTTAATAAATAGAATTGGTGCAATCAAAATAGCACAAACAACCGTGGTCATTGTATAAGCTCCACCCCATCCATTAATCAATAATATGATACAATAAACAATAAGCGCAACATAAAAGACAAGATTAAACTTCGAGAAATTAATCTTAGCAAAATACGCTCTGCAGCAAGCGAAAATAAAAGTGCAACTGAAAGGAACAACCAGAAAAAACAAAACCTCCTCTAGAGGTAAGTTGAAAATATCAATACCTACCAAATAGTCAGGATTAAACCCCCATACACCGTGTTTGGTAAAGAAAACATCCCAAATAATAAAAGGAAGTCCTACAAGCAAAAAGCCAACACCTACGGACTTCCAATCCTTAACAAAGGCTACCTTTTTATCAAAACTTAAAAGTAAAGGGAAAAGAATGGTTAGCACATCTAACCACAAGTATAGTGCACTGCTCATTACTTGAAGTATTTTCTAGGAACGACTAACATCCCGAAGCAAGAACCTTTCTCTTTATATTGATTCTTATGGTGCACCTTATGTGCTTTACGAATGGCTTTAAAATAAGCATTATTCGTTTTATCAAACCACTTAAATCTGCGATGAATGAGTACGTCATGCACTAGAAAGTATGTGAATCCATAAACGGCAATTCCAGCACCAAAACCAACAGAAAAGTAATTTCCATTCATCATGCCTAACATTATGCATAGCCATGAAGGAATAGCGAAGATCAAAAAGAACAAGTCATTTTTCTGGAATACTTTACCAGTAGGTTGATGGTGATCTTCATGAAGCGCCCATAAAAAACCATGCATAATGTATTTATGCGTGAACCAGGCCATGAATTCCATGAACCAAAATGCTATTATAAGTGCGATTGCGAACCACATATTATGCAAAATTAAGAATAATAAAAAATACGAACCAGATTATAAACAATGGAATTCCCATAGGGTTCCTTTTTTCTGTGAATCTACAGTAGAGATATGCGAAGGCAAATAAGAACACGAACCAGCAGATATAATTATATACCGGAATTCCTTCACCATTCCAATGCCAAAAGTTGTACTCAATAGCTACAGGCTCGATCAAATAGTCCATACCTGTTCCAAAAGCAGCTGCAGCTAGCGCCTTAGCCCATCTATCTGCCTTTATTCGGCGCACAAGAGATACTGATATTACTACAATACAATACCAGTTTAACCCAATAGCCAACGGTACTGATAAAAGCTTGGTTCCCAATGCTGTATCGTATTCATAGTTACCGAAAAGATAGCCCGTTTTAACACCAATAGCTTCTATCACATACCCTCCGAGGAAAATACCAATGAGCATCCACACCTCCATTTCATATTTCTCAGAATTTATGAAAAGGATTACGGCGCATAGAATCATATTTAACCATGCGAGGTCCGATGAATGAGGATCACCTAGAAATAAGTAAAGCCCCACCATATGAAAGATGAGCATTACTGCTAGGGATATATAAAAAATGTACTTACGCCTTGCCATTGATGTAGTTTGCAACGATTTCTGCTGATTTTAATGCAAGAGGTATACCACCTCCTGGATGAGCAGTCCCTCCGCAAAAATAGAGGTTATCGTATTTGGTTGATTTATTAGGGTGTCGCTTCAATGCTGCGCGCTTTCCGTTTGATGATGCTCCGTAAAGTGCACCACCAATTGCGCCAGTATCGGACTCTAGACCTTTTGCAGTCCAGTATTCTTCAAATAAAATCTTATCCGCTACGTCAAATCCGTGTCTTTCCTTAAGATTCTTGAATATTGTATTTCTTATATTTTTCAACTCTTCCTCAGTAGGAACTTTACCTGCAGGTGTATTGATCATCACAAACCAATTTTGCTTACCTGCTGGTGCATCCGAAGAACTTATAGCTGAGGAGTTATGCACATAAATTGTAGGATCACTTGGAAACTCATTTCGATTAAATATCTGATCGAACTCATTCTTATAATCTTCTGTAAAAAATATGTTGTGTAATCCTATGGCATCAAATTCTGCATCAACTGCCCAATAGAAGACAACAGCAGCACTAGAACGCTCTTGTTTCCCGTATTTCGAGGCCAATTGAGGATCCTTTAAGATCTTATCATAGAAGTGAATATGATCTATTCCACATACTACTTTATCCGCCTTAAATTCTTGTGCTTTTCCTTTAACGCTAAATTCTTTCCCAGGATTGACTTTAATATTGTCTTCATCAAAGCTAAACTCAACGCCAGCATCGACAGCCAAACCATAAATGGTATCTACAATAGAACGCATTCCTTTATTTGGCCAGAAAGTGCCAATATTATGTTCCAAGTGAGGAATAAGGGCATAAAGCCCGCTCATATTGTAAGGGTTGGATCCGTTATATGTTCCAAATCTATTCGCCACCTTACGCAGTTCATTGCTGGAAAGCATTCCCTCATTTAGTTTGTTTAAAGAGGTAAGCATTGGTTTTGAAAGAAAGAACGGATAACGCTCAAACATCTCTTTTTTAAAGGCATCACCTACAGTAAACTTAGGCCTATCCAAAAAGAACTCCCCTATTCTATTGTATATACGCTCGCTTTCTTTGAGGTAGTTTTGATATTGTTCAGCATCTCTTTCAGAAAAAGCCTCCTTTATTGCTTCATAATTCTGAACAGGGTCGGCTTTCATCTCAACCGTTTTACCATTTGGGAAATAATAGCGTGTTAAATTCTCCAGCTTTGAGAAACCAAATTCAACCTGACGATTTTTAGCTCCAATTTTAATTAAGTCCTGTATTAAATTTGGCATGGTAAAAAGCGACGGGCCTTTATCCCATCTAAAACCTTCCCATTTAAGCTCAGAGAGCTTTCCGCCATAAGTAGAATTGCGTTCTAGAACGAGAACTCGCTTGCCCGTAACAGCCAAACGAAGGCTTAACGCTAGGCCGCTGACTCCAGCACCTATAATGATAGTATCGTAAGAAGAATTGGCCACTAGTTTATTTCAGAAAACGTTTCTGAAACTTTTTCAAAAATTATCTTAAACCACTCTGTATAGTGCTCTGGACGGGCTTTTATATCTTCTTTCAAATGGTCTATATCTACATACTCCCATTGCTCTACCTCTTCGGGATTGGGAATAGGGCTATCGTTGTATTTACCTATAAGAACATGATCTAATTCATGCTCCCATAAGTTATTATCTAGCTCAGCTTTGTATATAAAACTAAAGTGTGTGTTCAATTCTGTTTGGAACCCCATTTCTTCTTGTAGTCTCCTATATCCTGCATCCAATAAGGTTTCTCCCTTTCTGGGATGACTGCAACATGTATTCGTCCATAGCCCTCCAGAATGATATTTAGATTTTGCACGTTGTTGCATGAGGAGCTCATTCTTGTCATTGAAAACAAAAATTGAAAACGCCCTGTGCAAGAGCCCTTTTTCATGAGCCTCCATTTTCTCCATAAGACCAATTTCCTGATCTTGGGTATCTACAAGAATTACTTCTTCCATACTTTTTAGAGCAAATTAAATGAATTTTTTACGTAAGACTTAAAAAAGATAAACATCTTCGTTTGATCAGCCACACGTATTCTTTCGCTCATTAAGTCATTGATTGTTTTACGTTTGATCTTTGCTAATAAGCGCGTATAGTATGAATAGCTTACATACACTCCAAATCTCGCTGATTTAGGTAATTGGATAATTCCTTTGTAAGCTTCTTCGAATTCTTTCTCGATTTCTTCCTCGATAGCAAGCTTGTCCTCTAAAGTAATTCCTTCCGGTCCAATATTCGGGAAGTAAAGTCTTCCTAACTCATCTAAATCAGCTTTTAAGTCACGTAGAAAGTTAATTTTCTGGAATGCCGATCCAAGCTTCATTGCGAATGGCGTCAATCTATCATACTCCGCTTGATCACCAAAAACAAATATCTTCAAACACATTAGCCCCACCACTTCAGCAGATCCGAGAATGTATTCTTTGTATTTACTATCATCATAATCCAAAGGGTTTAAATCCATTTCCATACTGTGGAGAAATTGATCTATTAACTGATGATCGATATTGTATTTTCTCACGGTGGCTTGGAAAGAATTCAAGATTGGATTCATAGAAATACCTCTCTCAATTGCTTTATAAGTATCGTTTTTGAACTCTTCTAAAAGCTCTGATTTGTTCTGCTCATGAAATGTATCAACGATTTCATCGGCAAATCTTACAAAACCATATATAGCGTGTACATCATCTCTAATTCTCTTGTCTAAGAATCTAACTCCTGCATAAAAAGAAGTGCTGTAACTTTTTGTTACTTTTTTCGATGCTTCGTAGCTATATTTATCAAATAATTTTCTCATAATTTCTGGCTAATTAGGTTTGCCGCAACTTTCCCAGACATCATTACTGCTGGCATTCCTGGCCCTGGCACAGTTAACTGTCCACAGTAAGTAAGGTTGGTTAGTTTCGATTTAATTTTTGGTTTAAGGTTTGCCGTTTGCAGTAAGGTATTCGCCAAACCATATGCATTTCCTTTGTAAGAATTGTAATCTTTCTTAAAGTCGGAAACACAATAACTTTTTTTGAAAATGATATCACCCTGAATTTTTAGGTCTAAATGTGACTCCATTCTTTCCATGATGATTTTATAATATTTCTCTCTTGTTTCTTCGCTATCCTCGATATCTGGAGCGATTGGCATAAGAATAAACAAGTTTTCTTTCCCTTCTGGAGCCACATCCTTATCGGTCTTGCTTGGTGCACAAACATAGAACAAAGGTTTAGTTGGCCATTTAGGATTTTCATAAATCTCTTTTCCATGAGCAAATAAGTCTTCATCAAAGAAAAGGTTATGATGATGTAAACCTTCAACTTTTTTATCGACTCCTAAGTAAAAGATTAAGCAACTAGGTGCCATCTTTCGTTTATCCCAGTACTTTGAATCATATTTTCTGTGTTCTTTTGGAACTAATTTTTGCTCAATAAAGTTGTAATCTGCACCACCAATAACTTCATCAACCTCGAAGTCTCCTTTAGATGTGTGAATAGTGGTTATATTTTTCGAACTAATGGAAAATGATTCAACCGGTGTATCGAAATGAAACTCTGCACCAAATTTTTCTGCAACTTTTCTAAGTGCTGAAGGAAGAGCATGCATTCCGCCTTCTGGATACCAAGTTCCTAGCTCGAGATCTGCGTAATTCATTAGGGTGTATAGTGACGGTATTTTATCCGGCATCTCACCTAAGAATAAGGCAGGGAAATTAAGAATCGCTCTTGCTCTATCTGACTTAAATTTCTTGCTCACGTTTTTAGCCACTGATTTAAATAAATCTAGCTTAAACGCATGCCTTAGAACGTCAAAATTGATGATTTCTCCCCATTTTATTCCAGGATTATCCAAGAATTTCGCTACAGCGATTTTATACTTGGTTTCAGCCTCATCCAAGAAAGCTATAAACTTCTTTCCTCCACCTTCTTCAAGTGATTCAAAAAGCTCAATTAAACCTTCTCTAGATGTTGGTATTTGTGTTGGTAATTCATCCTTCCAATACACCTGGTAACCTGGATCTAATTGCTGAATTTTGAAGTAATCCTCACGGTTTTCACCGAGCTCTTCAAATAAAGCATCAATTACATCTGGCATCCAGTACCATGAAGGCCCCATATCGAACTTAAAGCCATCGGCTTCAAAGTATCGGCATCTCCCCCCTTCCATACTGTTCTTTTCAAATACGGTGACCTTATGGCCTTTCTTTGCCAAAGAACATGCGGCGTACAATCCGGATAAACCTGCCCCTATAATGGAAATCTTTTTCATCAATTAGTTTAAGTCTGTTAGTTTAGCTGCTAAAAGCTTTCTTGCTTGAAATATACGACTTTTTACCGTTCCAAGAGGAAGCCCTAATTCGTCTGCAATCTCCTGATACTTAAAACCTTCGTAATGTCTATAGAAAGGCACTCTTAAGTCATCTGGTAAACCATTGATTATTGCCATAATTTCTTTTGTTCCTAGAATATTGTGTGGCGAATAAAAATCAGTCTCTCCATTAATCACCTTATAATCATCTGAATTATAAGTTGTCATTTTGTTTGACTTTTTGCGCACTCCGTTAATAAAGATATTTCGCATCATAATCATTAACCATCCTTTAAGGTTTGTGTTTGGTGCAAACTTATCTTTGTTTTTAAATGCTTTTAAAATTGTGTCCTGCGCAAGGTCTTTAGCATTTTCTTCATTGCGCGTAAATTTCAGTGCAAATCCTTCAATGAAATCGGACAGTTGTAAAATCTGTGTTTGAAATTCAAAAGTTGTCATGTTTAACGTTTTACTCAATTGCTTAAACAAAATTACATGGCTAAACATACTTTTCCAAATTTTTGTGGAGTTTTTTTTATTTTTTGTTAAACACAAAAACTTAACTAACTGTATTTCAGGTGTTTTTATGTTTAACTTTTTTTATTTTTAATTAAACAAAAATAGAATAATATATGGATTTGAGCATCTAAAAAGGTTAAAATGGAGGTTTTTTTGCCCTTTTTAACGGTTTTTGTTCAACAAAACAGCTTATAATTCCGATTTCGTTAAACAAAAAGCTTAGGATAAACTAAACAAAACCATATTAAACATTGAATATCAAACCTTTACATTCGTTAAACAAAGCTTAGAGTAAATTAAACAAAGTGTTAAACAGAATCAATGCAGGTTAAACAAAAACAAGCTAAAAGGACTTAAAACACTGAAAAACAGTATTTTATTTAAATTAAACAAAGTATCTAAATAAATTGTAGTTTGATGAGCTAGATATTGAAAAACAAATTGAAGGCCTAAACAAAACCATCTGCTTCCTTATTAAAATAATAACAAAATCATGTTCTTTGATCAAGGAGCAAAAATTGCTTAAACAAAAAAACGAACACTTCTGTGCTGGCTTCAACTATTTAAAAGGTAATTATATCTATTTTAAGAAGCTAGGGAGATCAGTGATTCTTTTAACCTTCTTTACCCCTTCTGGAAAAGATGTTGGGTTGTGCTCGACCTGATATCCACATACAATTAGGTTCTTCAGTTCAAAGAAGGTAGCAATTTCATTTACGATTGCCCTTATCTGATCTTTATGTATTCTAGATACGAATGATGTTAGAAGATAATCTGGTTTAACTGATTGAACACATTTCTTCAAATCTGCAGTAGGAACCTTTGCTCCTAAATAAAAGCAATTAATTCCTTGCTCCTTCAAGAAGTACTGTGTCATTAAAAGGCCCAACTCATGCATTTCATTCTCGTGCAGAAACAAAACCATTTTAGGACTACCTTCATTAATGCTTAGCTCATTGGTTTTGAGCAGAATAAATTCTCGCAAGATATTGGAGAAGAAATGTTCTTGAGCTACAGATACAGCCCCTACTTGCCAAAGATTTCCAATCCTCACTAGTAAAGGTATCAGTACATCCGTATAGGTTTGAACCAACCCTTTTTCTTGATATAATTCCTCAAGCGAATCTACAATACCTCCCTCATCAAAGGCTACAATGTACCTTATTATAAAATCTAGCTGTTGATCATCACTTTTACCACTCTCTCCTACAATCTTCTCTGCCTCTAATATTAAATCTTCTGCGCTGAGGGCTGCTATCTTAGATATCTTCCACCCATTACTGTATAAAAGATTGATATTTAGAGCTTTCTTAACGTCATCGTCAGAATAAGAACGAATATTTGTAGAGGAGCGTTTCGGGTTAAACAGCCCATATCGCTGCTCCCAAATACGCAGAGTGTGGGCTTTAATACCCGTAAACTCTTCGATCTCTTTTATTGAATACTCCTTCATTTCCATACTAAAACAAACGCCAATGAAAATGGTTCGATTAAATTAAATGATTTGTATTGCTCCTTGAAAATCGTCCCAAGCCCCGTCAGGCCTGAGCATTTTCAAAATATAAAAGTAAACACCATCGGCATTATCAGTCGGATTCCAGGAATCATTTATAAACGTATCAGAGTTGAAAACCTCCTTACCCCAGCGATCAATTATGAGTATCTCTGCTTTTATATAGCCCCAGTACTTGATGAAAAATTCTTCATTGATCCCATCAGCATTAATTGTTATGACATTTGGTATGATCACATCCATTAATGCTCCATCCAAATAATAAGCATTATCCGATGTTTGCGTTGTATCGTACCCATTCCCATAATTCTCTCCAAAAACGGCAGAGTTATAATCTAACTCAACACTTACATCGTCTATAAAGTAATAGGCAAAGCCATCTCCTGAGGGATTTACTATTTGAGTTTCTGTAAATGGTGTAGTTTCAAAATTCCCTAATGTTAAATAGTTTTCTCCTCCCAAGGCGATATAAGAAAAACTCAATGCTGTCCATTCTGAAGTATTGGAATAATATGAATCTCCTGGGTCGCTCAAAGGAACATTCTCAATGGTACCAAATAAATAATCTACTCCAACATCTTGGGGAGAGAGAACAAAACCTAAATTCTTAATAGCGTAAGTACTTACTGTTTCTGCCAGGGAAACATGATAAGAAATGGTGTATTGATACCCCTCCAAGAGCGGTGCTTTTAACTTGACTTCTATGTACTCTTTATAGTCTGCAATTGAATTCTGTGAATAAGCAATGATACCGGCATAAGAAACACCCGTTCTGGCTTCTTGGAAACCAATATTGTTAGACGGAACACCAACCGAAGAAATAAACCCACAATCCTTTAGATAATCAGAAGTGCCTGAGGTAGCCGCTTTCCAGAGGGAACAACGTTCCATTTGTGAGTACCCATCAGGACAAGAGACATACTCCTCAAAACTAGAATTAGGAACGTAATTGTACTGCGCAAATGCAGTTATCGGAATAAGAAAGAAAAGAGCTTTTGCAACTTTACTCATCTTGTTTATCTTCTTTTTTCTCTTTACGCTTGTTTTTTCGTTGGGTTCTTTTGTTTTTACGCTTTTTCTTTTTGTACTTCTTTTGGTTGGCACGGTACTCTTTCATGCCTTCCTTATATTCTTCCTTTGTAGTTATTTCAACAGTGTGGTCGAGTTCAATTATACCGTTTTCTATATCTGACACTACATGTTCTGCTATTTTATCCTCACCATCAGCGTCAAAAGTCACCTTAAGGTCTTGACTCCATAGTTTTCCCATCAATGAAAATATATCCGCGTTTTTCTTGCCTCTATATTTTTCAGCTATTTCATAAACAGTCATCCCAGTTTCTCTATGTACTAGTTTCATAAGCCATTTTCCTTCAGACGTATACATATCTAGAAGGACGTATTTAAAGTCCTCTTTTAGGCCTTTGTAAGCGTTTTTGTAAAACTTCTTCTTTTTGCGCTTTTTTTCAATCCCTTCTGCCTCCGCTTCAAGATCATCTAAGACCTGCGCGGCGTAAAGAGCGTAAGGATATACTTCTACTATAATAGACTTGAGACGATTGTACTTTATCAAATAAGCTTTAGAATATACCGGAACTACCCCACTTTCGACCATTCTTAATGAATCAGCATTGGAGGTGACTTGGGCAGAAAGGTTGCCTTTGCCGGCGGTAGATAGTATTAATATGCTTAAGAGAAGTTTTCTCATCACTTAACTCGTAACAAAACTTATACCAAAAATTACGAAAATTTACTTGAATTGTTGTTCTGTTTCGGTGATTTATTTACTTTAGCGTTATTATGAAACGATTGCTATATTTCACGATTTGCGTAGGATTCGGAGCCTTTACTTCATGCGGAGGATCTTCGGATGGAGAAGGAAATGATATTGATACCATGGGTGTTGACACAACTTTTGTAGATACCTCTGCTATTGATACTACTTCAAATGCTTTTTTAGATACAGCAGGATATGTTGATGAAGAAGCAGAAATTGAAAGCGCAATTGAAGAGAAATATGGTGTTCAATGGGATTTCTGTGATTGCGTAGTGAAGAACGATTCTGTGAATAAGGCGATTGATTTCGCGGAAACAGATGAAGAATTTGATAAAATTCTTGCGAGAATGGAAGAAATAGACTCTCACTGTAAAGAAATGCTAACGACTCCTAACACCACTCCTGACGAGCGCAAAAAGCACGAGCGTAAAGTGAATAAGTGCTTAAAGAATGCTGGGGTAAAGTAATTAAAATCTCAGCCTCAAGTCTAATCCTACAGTCTCGGTATTGTTAAAATAGCGTGGATTCCAGCTGAAGGTTAATTTGTCAGAAACATCGAAGGTAACAAAGTGCGCATCGACATAAGCTTCTATAGTTTGCAATAGCCAAACTCCCGCAAATGCGAAAATTAACAAATCTCGGTCACGCGCTCTCGCATTAAAACCCTTGAAAGTTAATACCATATCAGTAAAGGGGTCATACTCTGTATACCCATTAATGAGGGAATCTTCATTCGAATAATTCGTATAATTCAACATCATCCCCTGATTATCTCTCCGATAAAGAATCTCTTGTTTTAAACCTCTTGCCTCCGAATAATTATTGTAAAAGAAATATCCAGTAGCACCGAGTCCGCCGTAAATAATGGGCACCTTCCACCAAGCCCTATGCTTTTTACCTGCATATTTTCTATACCCAACTTCATTATAAATCTGTCCAGAACCTGGTAAACACACCGACCAAATCGCCGCTCTTTTTCGAATATGCGTATATGAAGTATCTATTCCTTTGGCCAAGGAAATGTTCGAAAAAAACAGAAATAAAATGAGAATCGAAATTTGCCTTAACGCAAACATCTTAGCCCAATTGGTTAATGATATTTTCAAGTTCGTCTTCAGAGTTAAAAGCAATAACGACTTTACCACCACCCTTATTGTTTGAATTGATTTTAACAGACTTGCCGAAAACCTTTGATAGAGAACTTTGAAAACTTGAAAAGTCAGCTGAAACAGATTTAGACGCCGTACCTCCCTTAGTTTTAGGAGTAGTTCCTTTGACCAAGGCCTCTACATCTCTCACGGAAAGATTGTCTGCAATCACTTTTTTGAAAGCATCAAGCTGAAGTTCTTCAGTTTTTAACGACAATAAAGCTCTTGCATGCCCCATTGAAATTAGTCCTTCCTTAATACCCACTTGAATTGGAACAGGCAAGTTTAATAGTCTTAAAAAGTTCGCAATATTAGAACGGCTCTTCCCTAGTTTTTTACTTAACTCTTCTTGGGTAAAGTTACATTCATCAATTAATCGCTTGTATGAGAGTGCTACTTCAACCGCGTTTAAATCTACACGTTGAATATTCTCAACCAATGCCATTTCTAGCATTGTTTGGTCATCAGCCACTCGAATGTAGCATGGCACCTCTTCTACTCCAGCAAGTTGCGAAGCTCTAAATCTTCTTTCACCAGAAATAAGTTGGTATTTATCACGCCCTAACTTGCGTACGGTTAATGGCTGAATAATACCGTGTTCTCCAATTGAAGCAGCAAGTTCATTTAAAGCATCTTCTTCAAATTGCGTTCTTGGGTTGAATGGATTTGCCTCAATTTGATTGATATGAATTGAGGATATCGATCCTACAGCTTTTGAGCCAACACCGATTGGTGAGTCCTTCGCTAAATCAGCATCCGCGCTTTCTAATAATGCGCTTAGTCCTTTTCCTAAAGCCCTCTTCTTACTCATTGCTACTCTCCTATATTAGCTGTTTATCTTTATTCTTGATCTTCGTTAAATCGTTCTTCTGCAATACCTCTCTTGCAAAATTCAGGTAATTTATAGAACCTTTGCAAGATGCATCGTGCATGATGATTGTTTCGCCGAAGCTAGGAGCTTCACCGAGCCTTGTATTTCTATGAATAATAGTATTAAATACTAAGTCCTGAAAATGTGCTTTCACCTCGTCAACCACTTGATTTGCTAGACGCAGTCTTGTATCATACATCGTCAACACAATGCCTTCAACATCTAGTTCAGTATTTAACCTACTTTGAACGATTTTAATTGTATTGAGGAGTTTACCTAAGCCTTCGAGTGCAAAATATTCGCATTGAACAGGAATAATTACTGAGTTAGAAGCCGTTAAAGCATTCACGGTAATCAACCCTAGGGACGGAGAGCAATCAATTATAATGAAATCATAATCATCTTTCACTGCGTCTAAAGCCAATTGCATTTTATGCTCACGGTTCGCAATGTTGATCATTTCTAATTCAGCACCAACTAGATCGATGTGTGCTGGAATAATATCCAAATTCGGGTTCTCCGTTTCTTGAATACATTCGGCCGCAGGAACGTCATTTACCAAACAATCATAGATACTCAATTCAACTTTTCTTGGATCGAAACCTACCCCAGAAGTTGCATTAGCCTGAGGGTCCGCATCCACAATAAGTGTTTTATAATCCAATACACCGAAGCTTGCTCCAAGGTTAATTGCTGTGGTTGTTTTACCTACGCCACCTTTTTGATTGGTTATCGCTATAATTTTCCCCATTTATCCTCCTCTTTCTTGTGAGGATCAAAGATAAAAAATTCCACCCTGCAATTTGTAATTGTTGATAACTATAGCCCGCACCAGAACTGGATTAAAAGAAGGATGTTAATGGAGCGAAATGAATAAGAGTTAAGAGGCTTTAAACATTAAGAACTGTAACGTTTTAGGAAAAAATTGGATCATTCATTCTTATGATTATCTGACTTCCTTGAAATGTTGATAACTTGTGAATAGTGATTTATACCCTTCGATACTTGTAAATGGCACCGATAATTTTTATCCCTGCCATAATGGTTCCTTTGATGGTTCCTGACACTTTAGATTTTCCAATTCTGTTTTTATAATTGACAGGAACTTCTGTATAGGTTAACCCTCTTCTTTTTGCTCTAAGCTGCATTTCAATCGTCCAGCCATAGGTTTTATCAGCCATACCTAGTGCTAGCAACTTATCATATTTTATTGCTCTAAACGGACCAAGATCAGTGTATTTTAAACCGTAAAAAATCCGCATTAATCTTGTAGCCAACCAATTTCCGAAGCGCTGAGGAAAGGTCATTGACCCTTTCTCTTTTTTACCTAAAGCTCTGGAGCCAATCACCAAGTCAATATCCTGATCAAGAATTGGAGCTACCACGTTGTGCATTTCCTCTGGATAATCAGAATAATCTCCATCGATAAAAACAATAATGTCTGGCTTTTCTTCCATTTCAGCAGCGTAATCCATACACTTTAAGCACGCATAGCCATAACCAGGACGAGGCTCATCAAGCACTATCGCTCCCGCCTTTTGGGCCACCTCCTTTGTATTGTCTGAAGAGTTATTGTTACCGACTAAAACAGTATTCACTAAGTCTTTTGGAATTTCGGAAATGACTTTTCCAATACTCCCCTCCTCATTCATAGCGGGAATTATTACGACTACTTTAGGGTCTGATTTCATCTTAAATAGAACTCTGGATTTTCAATTGGACTTTTGTATCGACTAAAAAGATCAAGAACCTCATCCGTATTCTTCTCTAAAACCAAAAGTCTCTCACGATAATCTGTCTTCATAAAACGGTCTAGCATCTCCTCACCTAACTCAGTTAAAGTATACGTATAGCTACCTTCAAGCTCCACCCATTTTAGATGACGTAAACTAGCCTCAATACTAGGTGCTTCGTTTTCAGTTTCGAACTTTACAAGGAAATCATTTAGATCAGACAGTTGTGTGTCTGGCTCCACATGAATAAATAATAAGGATAAAATCAACAAAAGACCTATTTCATAGGAGTTCCAGAAGTTCTTTGTCTTTGATTTTACAAAGAATTTGATCATGTATTTCCTAACTCCTCCTATTCGATCATACTTCACTTTAGCCTTTTCTATTAGCGCTTGTAGTTCATCTTTAGATAGTAAGTCGACCCTCACCAACTCTTTAGGCATTGATCTAAACCAACCCAAATGCGGGCCAAAAAGAGGTAAAAGCTCTTCTTCATCTATTCTTCTTAATTCTTTGAAAGAAAAGTCAGATCGTCCAATAGTGGTTTGTATTTCGTCATAGTCTTCACGAGACAGACCATTAACAAGGTATAATTTCGATAAAGCTAAACGAACATCATGTATTCCAAATTGCATCTCTTCTATTTTAGCAATTTAAATCCATCATTTCCAAGTACTATTGGACCATCTTCATTACCAAATCTTTTTGCTTCAGGACCATTTTCTAGCTTAAGTACACCACGAGGACAGACTGCAGAACATACACCACAACCAACGCATGAGGCACGCACAATATTCTCACCTTTCTGAGCGTAAGCCCTAACATCAATCCCCTGTTCGCAGTAAGTTGAGCAGTTTCCACAAGAAATACACTGGCCCCCATTTGTAGTAATCCTAAATCTCGACTTAAAGCGTTGAACAATTCCCATATATGCAGCCAAGGGACAACCAAAGCGACACCAGGTTCTATTTCCGAAATAAGGATAAAAACCAGTACCAATTACACCGGCAAAAATAGAACCAATTAAAAATCCATACCAATCACGAATATTATAGGCGGACAATCCAAGAATTGATGACTGTCCGTCACCACCCTCAGGGCCAGTAATAGCTGTGTAGGAATGCCAACCCACCCAAATCGTTAAAATAAAGGCGAATACAAGAACACCATGAACCATCCAGCGTTCCATTTTCCAAGCCCACAATTTCTTGTTGGACAATTGCCTGTAAGGGTCACCCAGCGTTTCAGCTAATCCTCCACACCCACAAACCCATGAGCAGTACCATCTTTTCCCGTAAAAATAAACTAGTGTAGGAACGACAATTAATGCGAGTACGAATCCCCAAATCAAAAGAAAAGTACCGAACATTCCGGCATCTAATAATTCTTGAACATTATACTTGTACAAGAATGTATAATCTAGTGGCATTGCATTCTTTAAATCTCTTCCCGGTAATCCGAATAGCGGAAGAATCTCTACTAACAAAAACGCAAATATGATTTGGAAGAATAATACAGAAGTAGTTCGAACAATCTGGTATTTGTTATGACGATACTTAATGTACATACGAATACCCATAACACTCATGGCTACAACATATAGAATTCCGTACAAGAACCATTGAGATGCTTCTGCTCCCTCTTTGAAAAGTCCTTTGAGAGGATCTACAACAGCAATATTTTCTGCGATTATCCAAGGTTTAAAGTAAAGGACCACATAAAACCCCACTAACCAGACAGCTGTCACGATTCCAATCCAACCTCTGTTCGTAGCTGAGTTGTGATAGATGCCAGTATTCTTAATTCCAGGTGGTCCATCAATTTTCAATCCTGGAATAATCCACATTAGCGAACCTATTATTCCTAACCCAAAAGTTAAAAAGAGAAATAGCCCTTTATCCGATGAAACTGGTCCTTTTTGAGCAGCACGAGCTAATCTTAAACCTAAATCAGATTCCGTAGAATAAACCACTTGATCCCACGCTTCAACAGCTCTAAGAGCATCATTTTTCTCGTGGTAAATAGTAAATACATCTGAAGTAAGCTGCCAACTAAAACCATATTTCTTATTCGAAAAATTCTCAGTAACCTCTTGACCAAAAAGGGCAAATTCCTCTGGCTTTAAAACTTCTTGAAATTCGTTTTCACTTAATGAATAAGAACCAGTAAATGGCAGAATCGTAAATATCAATAATCCAATTAGAAATATGGCTAACCCTATGAACCTGACTTTTTTCATTTTATGCCTTTAAGAGTTTTTGCCACCAAGTTGCCTTAGCGAGTTGAATATTGAATTCAGTAGAAGCATTAAATTTCTCCACAATCTCTTTCTCATAGTGCGCGTAAAATTCAGGATTAAAATTTGCCATACGCAAGTTCTTCATCACCTCAGTAACCTGCACCTTATCTCTTAGCCACTGGTTAAATAATTCATGCCTCATTCGAATTCCGAAGGTATTTAACCCAAGGAAAACGCCGCTTGATTTATCCCATACAACATGAATACAACGTTCACCGTTTTCATGCTCCCAATAAAAGTCGGTTTCATTTTCTCTCAACTCAGCATGAACCCAACCGTATGTTTGATATTCGATTTCAAAAAACTTAGCAGAGTTAAACCAAGGTCCTGGAGTGTACGGAGTTTTTTCACCGCAAATGGTCGCTGCCACTGTCTCCCCCATAATACGACCTGTATACCAAACTTGCTCTAAGTTTCTGCGGCCATCAACTGGAGTAATGAACTCAGCACAATCTCCAATAGCATATACACCTTCAATATTGGTCTCTAAAAAATCATTGACTTTTACACCTCTATTTATCTCCAGATCTGATTCCTTTAAAAAATCAATATTTGGAGACACACCTGCTGTAAGCCCCACCATTTGGCACTCTATAATTTCTCCGCTACTCGTTTTGATGGCTTTTACCCATTCATTTCCATCATCAATAATTTCTGCTAATTCGGTATTAAACCTCAAATCAATATGATTAGCCGTTATATGCCTAGAGATAAGTTCTCCTTCTTGTTCGGGTAAAACATTACCCCAAAATTTGCTCTCTCTAACTAAGAAAATGACCTTCTTACCTCTTGAATGCAGCATTTCAGCGAGTTCTACTCCAATTAAACCTCCACCTACAATTACAGCTGTATCTATTTTCGAAGTGTTTTCTTCAAGGGTTTCTAAATCCTGCATAGAATATAATCCTTGAACCCCGTTTAAGTCCTGCCCAGGCCAACCAAACTTATTGGGCTTGGAACCTACTGCAATGATTAAGTCATCGTAATTAATAGAATTACCTGATTTTAGCTGAAGTTCTTTGTTTTTGTAATTCACTCCCAAAACTCTGCCTTGAACCAAATCAATTCTGTTCTTTTCCCAAAACCAATCTTCGTAAGGCTTCGTGTCCTCAGCACGCACGTGCCCCATGTAGATGTACATTAAGGCCGTTCGTGAATAGAAGTATTTGGTTTCTGAAGAAATGATCGTTATTTCATTATCAGATCTTTTTCGAATGTGTCTTGCCGCTGTAACGCCAGATATTCCATTTCCAATAATTACTACTTTCTTCATTCAGGTTAATTCTTGCATCTAAGACGAAGATGTAAAGATTCGCTTACAAAATTATTTTTCAAGTTTATTCTGAAGGAAAGCTACAATTCGACTCTTAAACTCAATATTAACGGTTTGGAACGAGAACGAGATAGAATTATCGGAATTTTTCTTTACACTGATTCCTTCTCTACCAATTACCCATGGGCAATTACTCAGCCAATTAATGCCATTCTCTTGTAAAGTTAGTATAGTCTCATTATCCATCTCTAGAGTAATGGTCATGGATTGAATTTTACCTTGTGAGTGTTGTTTTAAAAGAATCTCATCTTTTAGCTTCGCGTAAGGAACATAAACAACATCATCATGTTCATTATTAATGATCATTGCGAAAGTTCTTAACTCTTGTATTTCGCCAGAAACCTGATTAATTGCTATTTGATCTCCAATAGTAAACGCATTCTTCAACTTAAATACAACCCCATAGAAGAAATTAAGAATCAGCGAATGAGAAAAGAATAGCACCAGAATTAATATTGCTCCGAACACAATAAAATTGAAGCTCAGTATGGCATATAAGAGAAAGAGTAGAACAAAACTATAGGTCAGAATTTCTAGGATAAAGACCAATCTATCTAGTTTTCTTTTTCGCAAGCGTGATTTTACTCTTAGTGTAACAAAGTTTTTGATCAACCAGAAGAAGGCTAAACTTCCTAGGCCAATAATTATCCAAAAAAGAGGCCACGCGATACTCCATGACTCTACAAAATTGAGCGCATCAGGAACTTCAACCCCATTGGGAATTGATATCTCCGGAACCATCCGTGGTTCTTGATCACTATGCTGTATACCCCAACTCATTTAACCACTTTTCTATAAACGGACGCGCAACTGAAGCTATTTCCAAGTTACCGTTCTTATTCCACTCCAATAAATTCACATTTAACAATGCTTCAACCCATCTATCAATCCACATTTGATATTCAGGTCCATATACCTTCACCAAGTCTTTTTTATTAATTGATTTAAAAATAAATAAGTGATAGATTAGATTTTGTAGTTCTATATCCTTAATAAAAGGGAATTCAATTCCCGCTTTCTTTTGAATGACTAAGTCGTTATCAACCTTACCTTCAATGCTCGCCAACCAAAGACTCAAAGCTGAACCGATATTACCCTTAGCTGGTGAAACAATGGAACCAATAATTTTATTGAGCTTACCTTCTTTAATAAAATGTTCCAATGTTCCTTCGTATTCGATTCTCATTCCAGAATCATGATGTCTTTGACGAATAATTTCTACTAGCTCACTTTGATTAATTTGAGGTAAGATGGTAGTAGATATAATTGCGCTGGCAAAATCGGTATTGTTGCGAATTAACGTATATGCATGGATGTTAGCATTGAATATGAAATAATGCCTTTGAGAGAACTCCTTGACAATAGAAGCAAGTTTTGAATAGTTTTGATAGAGGTTTGAAGACCTTACTACCCATTGTTCAAGATCGTTGAAAATAAATACAGATTTCTCTGGAAGCCCATTAAGGATTTGTTTTATGGTTCCTGTTTCCGAAGTACCTCGTTTAAAAGCCTCAAGTAAAGCTCCGTTGCTACCAACTGAGCCAGGTGCTATGTAAAAAGGTTTATTGTTAATGATACCATTAGCAATAAAGTCAGTAAACGCAGATTTACCAGATCCAGCACTACCCAATACAAGAATAGCCCCTTT
Organism: Crocinitomicaceae bacterium; assembly: GCA_022447665.1. Classification (GTDB taxonomy): domain Bacteria; phylum Bacteroidota; class Bacteroidia; order Flavobacteriales_D; family Crocinitomicaceae; genus JAKVAQ01. Next base: position 45,348 of record JAKVAQ010000020.1, on the reverse strand, counting down.
GGACCCAGCTTCAATTCTTGCTATTCCTTTTTGAACCATATTTACTTCTCGCTGTCTGATACTAAATGTCTTTTCATCCAGATAATATCCTTCACCAAAAATTTGTCGGTAAGAATATGGTACTAGTTCAATCGGTTGAATCCTCTCCATGAATCCGGCGATGACGTCCTGTTCGGAAATTAAATGGCTATGTTTTCTGACGTATTCAAGACTTGTTTTCTCTTTACGCTGATTAGCAACATAATCATAAGCCTTTGAATATGATGCATTAATAAAATCTACGGATTTTTGAAGGCTTTTTATGATTCCTTGAGTTCCTTTATTTTCTTTAACAAAGGCGTGCAATCCTTCAACTTGCTCTATAATATTGTTGATATCAAACTCTTGTCTTATCTCTTCACGTTTAATCCTTAGCTCTCCGTAAGCTCCATTCAACGATCCTAACATTTGTTCCTTTCCATCGGCTAAAGTGTTCGACATTTCATTTAAAATGGGAGATAAACTTTCTGCGTCTTGTGAAAGGACAAAGTCATTCAAATTCTTTTGAAGGGTTGCCATTTGACTCAATAACAAGTTATAATGACGTCTTATTTGACTTTCATAATTCTTTAACTGGGTGTTCAGTGGCTCTAGGAGCTTCGTCTGGAATAAGAATTCAGATATATCATTCAGCTTTACCTCTTCGGTAGCTACAGATTCATTTTGAATTTCTCTAATTTCGTTGAGCGAACTGGCCGAAATTAATTCAATGGCCTCTGGAATCGGTTTTAAATTTTGAATAGCAGACTTTGTTAATTCATTGATATCTTTTGAAAAGTCTATAATAAGTTCAGCCTGTCTTTCTATTTGATACGCCCCAATTTCTTTTGATTTATTTTGATTAACCAAAGCAATCAAATCATTGGTATACTGTTGAGCAATATCAAACTCCTTAATTAAAGTATCTTCTAGATCTCTTTTCCATTGATGTTCCAGATCAATGAAAAGTTGACTTGTTTGCATGGAAAACGCCAGTAACGACAAGTCTGCTTGTAAATGATACGTGAAGAAAATAGAATTTCTAAATAGGTGAGCTGGGAAGTTTGAAATGTTTTGGCGCCCCTCTTCTATCTTCTTATTTGACATTAGAGGAAAACGTTCTTCAATCTTTCTTTGATATCCTTTTTGGCTTAAAAGGTTTACTAACTCTCTAATATTCTCCCTCTCCTTATTTCTAAGACTGATATAGAATGACTTAGACAATTGAAGTGTATTCTTGTCGATTTCTTCAAGGGCTTGCTCAAATATTGATTTTTCTTGACTCAATTTTTGAGCAATATCATCATCCCAATTTTCATGCAATAGATCCCAAATTGTTCTGTGGAGTATATTCTTGGATTGATGGATAATGAGAAAACTATTGTAACCTAATTTCAAAAACTCATCATAGGCCTCTGTGATTCCTTCGCTCAGCCATACCCTGTGCATAGCATTTTTATAGCGTACCTTTTGTTTTACAGGAACCAGGTTACCATCCTGATCAATGGTACTTTGCAGTTTTATTTTCCGCTCTACATTATGAATTAGATTCTCTTTTGAGAAAATATAAGAATCCATGGCTGTTGCGAAGAGCTGACAAACCTCCTCTAGCTGATGAATGATTCTATTCGTATAAAATTCATTTAACTCAAAGAGTTCTGCAGAAAGAAATTCGAGTACTTTTTCTTTTGATTCAAATTTGGATGCTTGATCAAGACTTTCATCTATTCGTTTGGTTACCCTTGCCAATAAATCATGATGAAATGATTGAAGAGGATCTACTCCATTGTTTAGAAGTTCACTAGCCGCAGTCTCTAAATCTGTATCCAACTTATGAAAACGTTGAGATAATTCATTTTCTATATCGAACTCTAGCGGGATAACTCCTTTTTGAAGATCTTCCGTATCAGTCTCCCCTAATTGGATTTTTTCAAAACTCAAATCGGCTTCATCAAACTGGCTTGATGCGCGTACTAATAATGTAGTTCCAATAGTACCAACAAGCTCGTTCGTATTAGAAACGAATCTTCCTGCTTCATTTTCAGCTATCTCTGGAACACCTGCTATAACAAGATCGGCATCCTGCGAATAAGTCTTCATCAACTCATATAGCGGCTTTTTATCTACCTCGTTATTTAAAATCTTTATAGCGGCCCTTACTCTGAATAGGTCAAGAAGATTATTTATGCGCGTTTCAATTAGTTGATGATTGACATTAGTGTCATTGACTACGAGTATTCTAATCTGAGCTTGGGACCATTCTGGTGAATTCGCAATAAATTTGGCAATCATTAGCATAAGTTCCGCATCCGATCCCATTCCTCTCCACCATAAATCAATAGATTGCTTTTTTCTAAAGCCCCAACGTTTATCGTAATCCAGATATAAAATGTTATAATCTAGATCCATCAATTTTTGGGTCATACTGGTGAACCACTTCACATCTTTGGTTTCACCCGGCCAGGCCATTAATACCGTATTCGGCTCAACTCCAGAAAAACCGAAAGTACAAGCAATACTTTCTATTCCCTTAAATGCGTTTTGAACTTCTAACTTTCTTCCAAAGATTCCATATTTCTCTAACTCGTCGTCATCTACGCTTTGTTTGTTTTTAGGAAATAAAACAGTAGCCTCGGGATTCTCGTCTAAATCAAAATTTGTAACAATTCCATATTGCCCCGAAATCGCTTTGGAAAACTCTATCATTTGGGATCTGTACTCCGTTAGACCACTGAATAGAAGCATATTTGGTTTCCAGTTTCTTTTATGGTCTGTCCCCTCCTCCATTCTCTTAAGTCCTTTCTTAACTATGGTGGACCATACGGATTGCCAAATGTCTCCAGTTCCTAAGCTTATTTGCTTTCTTGAAAGGTAGAAATATATACCACCGATAATTATAAAGGCAGCAATCATTGCCATCATGTTCAATTGAGACATAATAGCGAAGGTGGCGATAAAACCAAGTAAACCTATCCATTTACGTACTTTGAACGTTGGTTTAAAATCTGCACTGGCCCAACTTTCAAGAAAGAAAGAGATATTTATAAAACCATACGCGGCCAAATAGAACATGGACACTATTTCTGCAATAACGTTCAAATCTCCAATTAAAATACCTACCTCTGCTATTATTACCGTTAAAATGAGTGCATTTCTTGGCTCATTGTCTTTCCCTACCCCCTTTGCAAAAATCTTCGGTGTAATCTTATCTATAGACATGGCCTGAAGAATCCTTGGTCCTCCAAGTATGCCTCCTAAAGCAGAAGATAATGTTGCACCCCAAACTCCTATATAAACAAGAAGTCCAATGGCCGCCATTTCTACGATCGCCTTCGGATTATTAATTAAAGTTTCCGGGTCTAAAGAATAAGCAAGAAATAACGCTAAAACCGTGTAAATAATGAGCCCCACAGCTATTGAACCCATCGTACCTACTGGAATACTTTTTTTAGGGTCTTTTAGATCTCCTGACATTGCCACACCAGCAGTAAAACCTGTAACTGCGGGGAAGAAGATGGCAAAGATAGCGGCAAAGCCTGCGCGTGGTGTTTCTACTCCATCCGCAACCTCAAATACAGTTACATTAGCCGGATCACCTAAAAATATGGAGAATAAGGAAAGTACAATTACAGCAAGTATAAAAAACTGAGTTTTTAGCGCAATTGAAGTACTTATGAAAGCAATTACAGTCAGAATAAGTAAACCTAAACTTGCTGTAATTCTGATGTTATTCGGGTCATTAATAAACTCACCATTTACTCCAAAATCTCCGAAGGAAATATATTCATTGAAAATTTCAGCAAACCCTACCATATAAAGGGCTATACTAAATGCTGTAGCCGCGAATAAAGCCAAGCCAAGCGCACCACCTATGGGTAACCCTAAACTTCTGGAAAGCACATAATAAACTCCACCCGCACCTACTTTTTTATCTGTAGCAATTGATGAAATACTTAAACCTGTAGAAACTGAAATAACATGTGCAAGCCCGATAATAATCAATACCGTGATTACACCAGAATTACCTACAACCCAGCCCATTCTGAGGTACATAATTACCCCCAGAATAGTTAGAATTGATGGGGTAAAAACACCCGCAAAGGTCCCGAATTTTTTAGGTCCTGCCATTCAGAATTGTCCTGTTATTTTCTAGTTAAAGTTAGTTTATATTTACCATATTGTTTGTAGGTTTGTTACATATTGGGCGAGAAAAATAAAGCTACTTGGTAATTATAGAAGTCTAATTAATTTCAATGAAAAGAATCGCACTTTCTGATTTAAAGGAAAAATTGAAAAGCATGAGTGCTCTTTCAGCACAAGATGTGCGCGATAATTTCTCAAATTTATCTAAGACTCAACTTGAGTGGCAACCCAATGACAAATCATGGAGTATTGGCCAATGCCTAGAGCATTTAAACGCCTATTTCCGCTATTATTTGCCTGTTTTTAAAGGAAAGATTTCGAACTCTCGATTTCGTGAACCAGTAGATTATTTTAATAGTAGTCCTTTAGGAGTAGCTGTGTATAGATCTGTGAAACTTGGTAAGGTAAAAAATGTGAAGCGTAAGCTCAAGTCTCCGAAAGAGTACAATCCTCTGGTGAACGAAGCACTAATGACAGATAATGCTGTCGCTGAGTTTCTAGAGCATCAACTTGCTTTTGATGATGTTATTGAAGAGGCGACGCAGATAAATCTTAGAAAGACCAAATGTCCCTTGTCGCTTAGACCTGTTGTGAAGCTAAATCTTGGTGATGCTCTTGTTTATATGAGTTACCATATTGAGAGACACATTGAACAAGCAAAAAAAGTGAAGAATTTAAGCGGTTTCCCTAAGGCTTGATCCAGCTCTAAAACGTTTATTAAATCTTTCTTTGTGATTCTCTTTAAGGGCATCAAGATTCGTAGGAACTGTTTTTTTCCAACGTTTATGAGACCATAACCATACTTCTGGTTGCTTTAGAATACCCTTCTCTAGTAATTCAACATACTTAGAAGTAATAAAGCCATATTCTTCCTTATGAGGATCGTCTGTTATGACCGTTAATTCTAGTTGGTAATAACCTCTTTTGACACGTTCCAGCTCAGCATAAACAACAGCATGATCAAGTTGGTTGGCCATCACCTCTGCACCAAAGAAAAATGCAGTTTCTTGATTAAGAAAATTCGTCCAATAACAATTCTCTTCTTTTCCAGGACTCTGATCGTTAAGCACTAGCGTAGCCGAAGGTCCTCGTTGATTCATGGCTAGTTTTTCCTTGTAATTCCCGGCATTTGTAACAATCATACCAAAACGCTCACGACGCTCATTAAGCTTTTGGTTCCAAAACTTATTTGTAAGCGGCATACCAATTCCGAAAGCTTGGTAGTTAAATAATAAATCTTGTGCTAATATTAAGTATTCCCAATTATTTAAATGCGAAGAAATGAGCACTACCCCTTTATTCTTCTGATAAAGATGTTCAAGGACTTCAGGATTATTGACTTTAATCCTCTCTAGAAGATTTTTTTCTTTTATCGTAAGCAGCTTTAATGACTCTACAAATAAATTTGAAAAATATCGGTAGAAAGATTTTCTTAATGCTTTGATTTCCTGATCAGACTTATCTGGAAAAGAAGACTTTAAGTTGGCGTCAATTACTTTTTTGCGGTAAGGCGTTATATTACAAAGGAAGAAATAAAATATACTTCCAAAAAAGTAGAGCACGCCCATGGGTAAACGTGAAAAAGGAATGGCTAGAACGTAATAGAAAAAGCGATTCATAATTCTACTGTTGTAAACAAGTCTAGTTTTTGGTGAAATTTAGTTCACCCTTTCTCATTTTATTATAACTCAATGCTAAGTTAGCTAACATTTTGGCTATCTGAGAGAAAGCTTCTTCAGAACTTTTAGAAATAGGTTGTTTTTTGAGCTTTAAAAGTAATTTACCGTACATAGCATTCAAAGCAACTTCAACAACATTTAGGTTACTTGAATTACTTTTGAACTGAAGTTCTTTTATTGCAGGCAAAGCCGATTCGTATGCCTCGGCATATTCTTTATCCTGTACAATATTGAGCAAGGTATTATGTAGCATTAGGAGCTCCATTAAAACTTCTTCAACTTCCTGAAGGTGCCCTTTTTCCTCAAGCTTTCTATTTTTCATTTCCTTGATGAATCCGGTATACCAAAGCTTATATTCTTCTATAAGCGCATCATCTTGTACTTGAGGTAATATTATTTGATGGGTGATTGTTTCAAGGTCAAAATTATTGGCCCTGATCAAATCTTCAATTTGGAACATATAAATTACATGTTCCGCTATGTTCGTTTCTTTTGTTCTTTTAGCAACTAACATTACTAGGTTTACTACTCTTCTACTACAGGTTCTTCAGCATCCATACCAGGATCGCTGGTGAACATGCTATTGTAATCATCGTTCATTAACTTAACCACACCTGCAGTAACATCCATACTTGGGTGAATGTAGATAGGATTTTGACCAATTTGGTAAGACATAATCATATCAAATCCATTCTTTTCTGCATAAATCTTTGTGAAATTCGAAATTCTTTGAATGTGACTAAACATGATCATTTCTTGGGACTGTGCAAGTTCCATTTGAATTGATTGCTCGGCCATCATAGCATCCTGTTGCATTTTTTGCATTTCTCTTTGGTAAACTTCTTGCTCTCCCGATAATAAAGGCATTCTTGCCTCCCATTTCTTATTCCAGCTGTCAATTTTACTTTGCTCCTTTTGCATTTTATCTTCAGCATTTTTTTGAGCATCAGCCATTTCTTGCTCTAAATCTTTTATCATAAAAAGTTGGCTATTTAAAGAATCGGTATTGAAATAACCAATTCTTAACTCACCGTCATTAGGCATTACCACTTGTTGTGTTGTTGAATCACCTTCATTTACTTGCGATGAATCACTACTTCCTCCTCCACGCGTAAATAGAATAATTACCGCAATAACTAGAAGTGCGTTGATTGCCAATGAGATTTTTGCCAAAGAATTGTTGTTTTGCATTTTGTTTATTTAAACATTTAACAGCCGCCAAAATTACAAGAATATATTGAAAGCCGTATTCAAACAACGGCCTTTGTTTTGAATTAAAGAAATATCTTAATTTTTTTTAACAAAAAAGGCGACCAATGGCCGCCTTCAAATATCTATGTATTAAGCTTTAACTAGCAAGTTCTAGTTCAGCTTCTCTTTCAACAAATTGGAAAGGAATTTTAACCATAAATGCATAGTCTTGACCTACTTCGAACATGTCCTCATCTGCTTCACTGTAGAACCATTGAATTTTCACATCAGCACCTCTCGCTTGAAGCTCATTCAACTTATACAACAGAAACAATAATCTTTTCGAAGATGAAATATTGAAATACTCTAAATCTACCCTTAATAATGTAGACTCGTTTGGTTGTACAACATAGTCGTCAAACCATTTTAAAATAAGGTTATAAAACGCATCAGCATCTTCCGGTACAGACTTACCTTTAATCTCGAAGATATTGTTCGAAGGATCCAACAAAACCTCTGGAGTTTTAGCTGTTGCTTGGATTCTTAACGGATTCATAAATTTCCTTGATTGGTTACTCTAAATATCCGAATTTAAATCCAATAGGCTTCTTTAATTTCTACGAATCGTTGATATTTTTAGACTAATCTTTTCTTTAGCATGACGGATAAGATTCTTAGGGTTTTCTCCTGTGATAAGCTATTAATCGGTCCTTTGGAAAACTTATTATCTCCTCACACGCCAACCCTTCAGCTTCTAAAACACTGGTTATCAAATCAGCAAAAGCATTGCCTATAGAACCAGACAACTTAATGCTTTTCATGTTATGCTTTTCAACTAAGGGGAGTATGTTTTTATGCATGAATCTCTTGAAATAAGTGAGCAAAAGCTCACGTGTTTCCTTAGTTTCTTTATAATCCGCAATTAACGGCACAAGGTCCGAAACAAGCTTTAAGTTCTTTCTTTGATAATACCATGAAGTAAACTCCTCTTTTTTTACACCGAAATACTCCTGAATTCTGTGAGCTAAATCAGAATTTAAATCATTGTTTAACCAAGCTGCTATAATTACCTTTCCCAGTTCATAACCTCCTCCTAAATCATCGATAAGAAAGCCATACCCTCCTCTTCTTTCTACAATTGACCTACCATTATAATAGGCACTAATGCCTCCCGTACCTAATATTGCCATTATACCAGCTTCATCAGAATATAGCGCCCTTGCTGCACCTAATAAATCATCGAATACTTCTATGCTCTTTATATTCCATTGATCGAACAATGAAATAATTATAGCTTTGTTTTCATGCGAGGCTAAGCCACTACCATAAAAAAACACAGGCTTATCATTTTTAGGATGAAATACCCTCTGTAAAGCTGCTTTAAACTCTTCAACACTGCGATTGGGATTTACACCTGGAAGATCAATCTTTAAAACCCCTTCGGTTGAACAATCGGCTAAAGTTGTCTTTGAAGAGCCTGCTTCAAATAAATAAAATGATTCCATGATATATTAAAAATCCCGATCCTGCATGAACCGGGATTAAAGATAAATATCTTTTGATTAGTTATTCTGAGTACGAATTAAGTTCAACGCTGATCCCGCTCTAAACCAATCTATTTGGGCCTCGTTATAGGTATGGTTCAATTTGAATTCATCAGAACTATCATCAGCATGTTTCACTAATAGCGTTAACTGTTTGCCTGCAGCAAAACTTTCAAGATCAACAAAATCGAAAGTATCATCCTCAAGAATCTTATCATAGTCATTCTCATTAGCAAATGTTAAACCAAGCATACCTTGTTTCTTAAGGTTAGTTTCGTGAATTCGGGCAAATGATTTAACAATAACTGCTATTACACCTAAATGCCTTGGTTCCATTGCTGCGTGTTCTCGAGAAGAACCTTCACCATAGTTGTGATCACCAACAACGATACTAGGAACGCCGGCCGCCTGATAAGCTCTTGCAGTAGCAGGAACCTCTGACTTCTCTCCCGTTAATTGATTCACTACCTCGTTGGTTTGTTTACCAAATGCGTTCACAGCTCCAATCAAACAGTTATTCGAAATATTATCCAAATGACCTCTATACTTTAACCATGGACCCGCCATAGAAATATGGTCAGTAGTACATTTCCCATAAGCTTTGATTAGAAGTTTCGCCCCAGAAATATTCTTACCGTCCCAAGCAGGGAAAGGTGTTAACAACTGTAGTCTTTCTGAATCTGGATTTACTTTCACTTCAATATTGCTTCCGTCTTCAGCTGGCTCTTCATAACCATTGTCCTCAACATCAAATCCTTTTGTTGGAAGTTCAATTCCTGTTGGTGGATCAAAACGAACCTCTTCTCCATTTTTATTCACTAAAGAATCTTTAATCGGATTAAAATCTAATCGTCCTGAGATAGCAATGGCTGCAACAATTTCTGGCGAACAAACAAATGCATGAGTATTCGGGTTTCCATCAGCACGCTTTGCAAAGTTTCTATTAAACGAGTGTACAATACTGTTTTTTGGCGCATTCTTAGGGTCTTGATATCTAGCCCATTGCCCTATACACGGACCACAAGCATTGGTAAAAATAGTTGCGTCCAAATCTTGAAAAATCTTTAATAACCCATCTCTTTCAGCTGTAAACCTTACTTGTTCTGATCCTGGGTTGATACCGAACTTCGCCTTAGTTTCTAGTCCTTTTTCGAGTGCTTGTTTCGCTATTGAAGCCGCTCTCGAGAGATCTTCATAAGAAGAGTTCGTACAAGAACCAATTAACCCCCATTGAACATCTAAAGGCCATCCATTTTCAATCGCTTTATCAGTCATTGTACCGACTTTAGTAGCTAAATCTGGAGTAAATGGACCATTTAAGTGAGGGATTAGGGTATCCAAGTTAATTTCAATTACTTGATCGAAATATTTTTCCGGATTAGCATATACCTCAGGATCACCAGTCAGGTGCTCTGCAACTTGATCTGCTGCCTCAACGATGTCTACTCTATCTGTAGCGTTTAAATACCTGCGCATAGAATCATCGTATCCAAAAGTTGAAGTAGTTGCCCCTATCTCTGCACCCATATTACAAATGGTTCCTTTACCTGTACAAGACATAGAGGTAGCACCATCGCCGAAATATTCAACAATACAACCAGTTCCACCTTTTACAGTAAGAATTTCAGCAACCTTCAGAATTACGTCTTTAGGCGCTGTCCATCCATTTAATTTACCTGTTAGTTTAACACCGATTAGCTTAGGAAATTTAAGTTCCCAAGGCATACCAGCCATAACATCTACCGCGTCAGCTCCCCCTACTCCTATGGCAACCATTCCTAACCCCCCGGCATTTACCGTATGCGAATCAGTACCAATCATCATTCCTCCTGGAAAAGCATAGTTCTCCAAAACTACTTGATGTATAATCCCTGCACCTGGCTTCCAAAATCCTATTCCATATTTATCTGAAACAGACTCTAGAAAATTAAAAACCTCTGAACTCGTATTAAGAGCATTCTGCAAATCTTTATCCGCTCCTATTTTTGCTTGTATTAAGTGATCACAATGCACAGTTGATGGAACGGCCACTTTTTTCTTACCTGCTTGCATAAATTGCAGCAGAGCCATTTGGGCAGTAGCGTCTTGCATGGCTACTCTATCTGGATCAAAATCCACATACGCCTTACCACGTTCAAACGCCTCAGTGGCATCACCATCCCATAAGTGCGTGTATAAAATTTTCTCTGAAAGCGTTAGAGGTTTATTAAGGATCTCTCTTGCTTTCGCAATTCTTGAAGGGTACCTTGAGTACACCTCCTTTATCATATCAATATCAAATGCCATATTTACATTTTGCTTGTATTCAGTTCTCCCAATATAATTATTAAACAGAAATTTATGATTAGTGTTTAAACAAATATTTTCGTTATGTATTTGTTAAGACACAAAAAAAGGCCGAGTAAATGCTCGGCCTCTGAAGATTAAGTGTGAAAATTAATTAACTCACTAGTTTCATTGCAGAAGGTTTGAATTTAGTTAATACAATTCCATCAACTGCTGCTTCATATTCTTCCATAGTTGGAGTTCTTCCTAAAATAGTAGAAAGAACCACTACTGGCGTAGATGATAATAAAGATTCGCCCTTTTTCTCATTAGAATCTTTTACTACCCTACCCTGGAACAATCTTGTAGAAGTCGCCATAACTGTATCTCCCGGCTCTGCCTTCTCTTGGTTACCCATGCATAGGTTACAGCCCGGGCGCTCTAGGTAAAGCATATTTTCATATTTAGTACGTGCCGCTCCTTTTGGATCTTCATCATTGAACACGAAGCCTGAATATTTTTCGAGTACATCCCAATCACCTTCTTGTTTTAATTCATCGACAATGTTGTATGTTGGTGGAGCAACTACCAAAGGAGCTTTAAACTCAACTTTTCCGTGTTGCTTCTCGATATTCTTGAGCATTTGAGCTAAAATTTTCATATCCCCTTTGTGCACCATACATGAACCAACGAATCCTAAATCAACCTGTTTAGTGCCGCCATAGTATGATAATGGACGAATAGTATCATGCGTATATCGCTTAGAAACATCATCGTTATTTACATCAGGATCTGCTATCATTGGTTCCGCAATCTCATCCAAATCAATGACTACTTCTGCATAATATTTAGCGTTAGCGTCTGGTTTCAATGTTGGTTTAGTTCCTGTTTTAACTTCAGTAATTCTGTTGTTTGCTTTATCAACAAGTCCTTGAAGTACTTGTTTTTCGTTATCCATACCTTTATCAATCATTATTTGGATACGACCTCTAGCAATTTCTAACGATTCAATTAAAGTATCTTCCTCTGAAATACAAATAGATGCTTTCGCTTTCATTTCAGCCGTCCAATCAGTAAATGTGAAGGCTTGATCTGAAGTTAATGTACCAATATGAACTTCAATAACTCTTCCTTGGAAGACATTCTCACCACCAAATTGTTTTAACATCTGCTGTTGCGTAGCATGAACCACGTCCCTGAAATCCATGAAGCTTCTCATATCACCTTTGAAGGTAACTTTAACAGATTCTGGAATAGGCATTGTTGCTTCACCAGTAGCTAGCGCCAAAGCAACAGTTCCTGAGTCGGCACCAAAAGCAACACCTTTGGACATACGTGTATGCGAGTCTCCTCCGATAATAATATCCCAATCACTTACGGTAATATCATTTAATACTTTATGAATTACATCGGTCATTGCGTGATATTGCCCTTTTGGATCACGGCCAGTAATTAAACCAAAGTCATTCATGAATTTCATTAACCTAGGAATATTTGCTTTTGACTTATCATCCCAAACTGAAGCTGTATGGCATCCTGATTGATATCCGCCATCAACAATTGGTGAAATCACCGTAGCTGCCATCATCTCCAACTCTTGAGAAGTCATTAAACCAGTAGTGTCCTGCGAACCTACTATATTCACTTCCACACGCGTATTTGATCCGGCGTAAAGTGTTTTGCCAGGTGTATTACCTACCGCGTTTTTGTTAAAGATCTTCTCTACTGCTGTAAGCCCTTGTCCTTCAATCGTAATTTCCTTAGAAGGCGCATAGACCTGAGGAACATCAATTCCTAATGCTTTGCATGCGAATGTCTGAAGTTTTTTCCCGAAAACAACAGCGTATGAACCACCCGCTTTAATAAATTCCATTTTTTGAGGGGTTAATGCAGTCGATATATCTTTTAACTCTTTATCCCCGTTGTATAATTTTTTAGTCTTCGTATTGATAGTAAGTACTGTTCCAGTGTCTACCGAGTAAATATGCTCTAAAACAGGTTCTCCGTCAGCATCGTAAACAGTATTCCCTTCTGCGTCTTTCTTTGTAACCCAGTTTTTAAGGTCGATTCCAATACCTCCTGTTACCCCGACGGTAGTTAAGAAAATCGGCGCGATTCCATTAGTACCCGCTATTACAGGCGCAATGTTTATGAAAGGTACATAAGGGCTTGAAGGAATACCTGTCCAAAGCGCAACGTTATTTACACCAGACATTCTCGATGAACCTACACCCATTGTTCCTTTTTCTGCTATTAGCATAATTCGTTTATCTGGGTGTTGTTCTTTTAAAGCAAGTACCTCTTTTTGCATTTCTTTGTTGTGTTCGAAAATGCACTGCCCGTGTAACTCCCTATCTGATCTAGAGTGGGCATCTGCTCCGGGAGAAAGTAAATCAGTTGAAATATCTCCTACTCCAGCAATGTACGTTACTACTTTTATTTCTTCATCAACTTCTGGAAGTTTAGTAAAGAATTCTGCCTGAGCATAACTTTCGATAATTCCCTTAGAAACCGGACAACCTTCTTTCATCGCTGCCTCCAAGCGAGCTGTATCAGCTTCGTATAAGAACACCTGAGTTTTTAATACCTCGCCAGCTTTTTGAGCAATTTCAAAATCTTTCTGGTCTAGCACTAGATCAAGTAAAGCTTTTACCGAAGGGCCGCCTTTCATGTGCGAAAGTTGCTCAAATGCGAAATCAACTGAAATCTCTTTTACAATCTCGTTACCAAGAATAATATCCTTTAAAAACTTAGCTTTTACACCTGCAGCACTAGTAGTGCCAGGCAACGTATTATAAATAAAAAACTTTAAAGAATCAGCTCTATGTTCATGATTTACATCCTTAATTTGATCGATAATTGCAGAAATTAAATCTGCTCCATCAACTGGCTTAGGATGTAGTCCTTGCTCTTTTCGACTTTCAATTTCTTTTAAATACTCTTCGTAAATGTTCATTTCACTTATTTTTCAACTAATTTAAAATGACCAACTTATCATTAACATAGGGTTTCGAATACGATATTGATTTACAAAAATCGTACTTCGGAAAGTTTAGAATTAATGCCAAATGGTCCGAATCACAACTTGCGCGAATTTAGCTATTCCATCAGGTATTTAAAAGGATTTTGAGTTAATTTTGAGCATGCAAAATCATTTTGATCACCTCGAACATATCTACTCTATTGCTCCTATTCATGAGTTCTATAAGGGAATCTCTTTGATTGTTGAAGATGGAAAAGCCACAATACATTTAGAGATCAATAGTTCATATTTTCATGCTGGTCAAAGCACGCATGGCTCGGTTTACTTTAAACTTCTTGATGATGCAGCTTATTTCGCTGTTCAATCAAAAGTTACAGATAAGTTTATCCTTACATCAACTTTCAATATCCAGTTATTCAGACCTGTAACCAAAGGAAAAATAATAGCCCAAGGGTCCGTTGACTTATTGAGTCGCAATATCTTTACTGCTTCTTCGAAACTATTTGACGAGGATGGTAAATTATGCGCCCAAGGCACAGGGCAATTTATGAAGAGCCCTATTGATCTCGATAAGCTCGGTTAATAGAACCAAAGAATCATTACGGATGAACAAACGTAATCTTGCTCAGGGTAAAATTTAAAATTAACGGCGACTTTTTTGATTTCCGTCTGATATGTTATTGATTTTACACCACCCTCTAGCTCTTCGTTATACAGAGGTTCTCCAAGCTCTTGTTTAATCTCTTTTTCTGTCATTCCAAAATACTGCATATCGCATTCCGAAAAATCATACTTGACAGAAATTACATCTACATCCTTATCAAAGTTTTCATCTAAAGTGAGCACTTCTATCAAAATATTTGTGACGAGTCCTTGCTTTGCATCACAAGCAACTGTTATTGGGGTTCTAGACTCACCTTCAAAATAGTAAAGAAAAGAGAGGGAGTCCTCAGAGTACTCGCCAAAATACAACTCCCCAAATCGCTGTTCAAGCTCAATCTCTTTGTATCCATAGTCCATTCCAATAAATTGATCAAAATCATCAACTTTTTTGGGTTTACACACTTCTTCAGCAACAATTTCTTGCACCTCCTGCACTGTGGTTTCCTCTGTACATGAAGACGTTAAAATTGTTAGACATGTAGAGATTAAAAGAATTAGACTTTTTTTCGCTCGGATTCTTGGCATGGATATTGGATGTTAATTCCTAAACTAGAGTTATGTTTAAATTGAATAATAGTAAAGTTAAAAAGAAGAAAGTATCAATAGATACAAACTTAATTTTAATCGGCTTTTCAAAAAAGAAGCTAAAACTAAACGCAGTTAAGAGTTTTTAATTGCGAACTCTTTAGCGAAATAAGTGAGTATTGAAGTAGCTCCGGCTCTTCTTATGCTCAATAAAATTTCGTGCATTATAGCATCACTATTGATCCAGCCTTTTTCAGCTGCGGCTTTAACCATTGCGTATTCTCCACTCACGTTGTACGCTGCAATAGGAATATCGAAATTCATTGATAAATCCGAAATTATATCCAAATAAGACAAAGCCGGTTTTACCATTAAAAAATCAGCACCTTCTTCAAAATCTAATTGTGCTTCAAGTAACGCCTCTCTTTTATTGGAAGGATTCATCTGGTAAGTTTTTTTATCTCCTCCTTTAGGTGCAGAATCTAACGCATCTCTGAACGGGCCGTAAAAAGCAGACGCATATTTGGCCGTATAAGACATAATAGATACGTCTTCATATCCATTAACATCTAAGTTCAACCTAATCGCCCCTACTCTGCCATCCATCATATCCGAAGGCCCTATAATATCTATACCAGCCTGCGCCTGAAGCACTGACATCTCGGATAAAATCTCAACTGTTTCATCATTCAATATTTTACCATTCTTAACCAAACCGTCCTGTCCGTGAGATGAATAAGGGTCGAGAGCAACGTCACTCATTAATGTGATGCTCGGAAACTTTTCTTTTAGAGCTAAAATTCTTTTTAGATAGTAGTTTTCATCTGATACTGCATAGGCGGCGTCATCCGTTTTATATTCTTCCTTCACTGATGGAAAAAGAACAAAACTGTTAATCCCAAGTTCTAGACAAGATTCTACTTCAGCAAATAATTCTGACTCACCATAACGAAAAATCCCAGGCATTGAGTTGATCTCTATTTTGGCCGAATTCTCATCTTCTAAAAACAAAGGGAATATTAAATTGGAAACCGATAAATTAGTTTCCGCAACCATTTCTCTTATGGCTGAATTTTTTCTATTTCTTCTTGGTCTTAACATGCGTAAAATAATTGATCCAAAAATACCTTAAAATTCAATAATTCTCACGATTTAAAGGACTGAAACTTATTTATTTCTGAATTCTTTAAAAGATAGGTTTAGAACTATCATAAATACGATTATTTTTTTTAGTTTTGAGGTTGATTGAAATTTTGGTGAATAGCCTATTTCGATTGCCATAAAACAAAAATCATATCCAATGATAAAAAGGTTCTTACCAATCTTCTTCTTTGCTGGAGCCCCCCTTATCTTCTTCAGCTGCGGTGGAGATTCTGATGGAGACAACTCTCAATCAGAAGACAGCGAATTGACGGTTATTCGAGATGAAGTCTTAGATTCAGCACAATCATTGAACACAGCTATAAACGGGAAAATGTTTAGCATTCCTTCTCCGATTCAAATGGCAACCTTGATTAAGAACGAAGTAGATACTTACGATGAAGGAAATCTAACAAACCCAGAGAATGTTGGAAACTTCACAACTACTTTCAAACGTGCTATTAACATGGGTATTTATGGTGCAGACTTAGGTTATGCTACGATTTATGAAAACAATGCAAAAGCTGTTTCGTATTTGAGCTCGGTTGAAAAATTATCAGACGAATTGGGTATTGCAGGAGCTTTTGATGAAGGATTACTTGAGCGGTTTATAGAGAATGGCAATAACCAAGATTCTATGCTCGTAATCATGTCCGAAGGCTATCGAGAAGGTGATAAGTTTCTTAAAGATAATGAACAACATGATGTAGCAACATTGATTTTAACTGGAGGTTGGATTGAGTCGTTGCATTTTGCTGCAAGAACCTATGAAGCAACGGAAGACCAAGAAATAGCCAATAGAATCGGAGAACAAAAAACTGGTCTTAAAACGATAATATCTCTGCTAGAAGACTATAACTCAGATGAGTATTATTCTCAACTAATCGCAGAATTAAAGGACTTAAAAATGGAGTTCGATAAAATGACATTCAACTATCAGTACATTGAACCAATTCATGATCCTAATAATAAAATGACACAGATAAAGAGTAAATCTTCTGTGAACGCGGAAGAAGGGGTGCTTACAGCGATCATTGAGAAAATTAAATTAATTAGAGAGGATCTTATAGGTTAAACATGAAAAAAGCATTACTCTTAACAGCATTTATTGCGTTGTCAGCATTTGGATCTAAAGCACAAGAATGTGATTCATTAGTGAATATATGTTATGATTACCTTTCTGCTGATGTGCAAAAAGGTGAATCATTTATTTCTGATGGACAGGTTTATAAAGCTTTTGTAGATGCAGATCAATCCGCAGAGTTCAAGGTGACCTTCTACGGTGGTTCTGTCTACAGAATTGCTTCTACTGCAGGAACGAAGGATAATTATGTGATCTTCAACGTTTATGACCAAGACAGAAACTTACTTTTTACAAATAAGGATTTCAACAATGAGCCTTATTGGGATTTTAAAATAGACAACACTTTAGATTGCTACGTTGAGGCATATCTGGACATTGACAAAAAAGTGTCTGGTTGTTTAGTAGTATTAATTGGATTTAAAAAATAGACTCTCAGCTAAAGAATGAGCGAAAGGATACTCAAAGCACTTATGCAGCTCTTTGCGATTATCGCAAGGGTTGATGACGATATTGATACCGGTGAACCGAATACATCCGGGGCAGGCCGTAACATTGTAAAAGCTTTTCTCAGACAAGAATTAGGATCAGCTGCGGTAGAAAAGTATTTGCTGTTATTTGATGAATTCTTAATCAACTATAAAGGTGGTTCAAAGAAGAAAGATGGTAAGAAGAAGAAAACTTCACTTCACTCTGTTAAAGTATTAAGAATTTGTACGCAGGTTAATGAAGAGCTTACACAACGGCAGAAAATAATCGTACTGGTTCGAATTCTTGAATTTATCAATGCCAACGAAAACATTGCCCCACAAGAATTAGAATTTGCAGAGACAGTAGCGGACACCTTTAATATTTCTGTTGACGAGTATAAAAAGATTAAAAAATTTGTTGAGGCTGATACTAACGAAAAGATTGATGACCCTGACTGGTTATACATCACTTCTAATGAAACTGAATACTTTGAATCTGCTCGACATATCTATTCTGAAGGCATTGAAGGAGAAATTAGAGTAATCCGAATTTCAAGTGTAAACTTCTATTTTTTCAAGTACCTGGGTGAGCAAGGCTTAAACCTAAATGGCCAGCCGTTATTGGCAGGAAGACACGTTATTCTGAACCAAGGTTCAAGTATTCGTTCTTCAAGAGTTCAGCCAATCTACTACAGTGATATTATTGGAAGATTCCTTTCTGATACGGCCGAGACTAAAATTGTTTTTAAGGCCGATAACATCCAATACCATTTTAAGGGAGGTAAAATTGGACTGCATGATTTCAAGTTTGCTGAAGAAGGAGGATCGCTTATTGGAATTATGGGTGGTTCGGGTGCAGGTAAATCTACGCTCCTGAATGTCCTTAACGGAAACTACGTGCCTTCACAAGGTGAAGTAACTGTTAATGGAGTTAATATACACCATCAAAAAGATGAGATAGAAGGTGTAATTGGATACGTTTCTCAGGATGACCTGCTTATAGAAGAGCTAACAGTATTCCAGAACCTTTTTTATAATGCAAAATTGTGTTTCGGAGGGTTGAGTGATAAGCATATTGCAAAGCGTGTATTAAAAACCTTGCTTTCATTGGGTCTTTATGAAACAAAAGACTTAAAAGTTGGATCTCCGCTCGAAAAAACTATTTCAGGTGGTCAAAGAAAACGTTTGAACATTGCTTTGGAGCTGATTCGTGAGCCTTCTGTATTATTTGTTGATGAACCAACTTCTGGATTGTCATCACGTGATTCAGAAAACATCATGGATCTACTTAAAGAACTTGCATTAAAAGGAAAGTTGATCTTTGTCGTAATTCATCAACCATCATCAGACATTTTCAAAATGTTTGATACTCTGGTAATTCTGGATAAAGGAGGATACCCAATTTATAATGGGAATCCGGTTGATGCTGTTATGTACTTTAAGCGTCAAATCAACCATGTTAAGTCGGAAGAAAGTGAATGTCCAACCTGTGGTAATGTAAATCCAGAGTTGATTTTTAATATTATAGACTCAACAGTAGTCGATGAATATGGAAATCTTACTCAGCATAGAAAGATTCAACCAGAAGAATGGAATGAAGCCTATAGAAAAGAATTAGAAGAAGATCCTAATAGATTTGAAGATGAGGAAGAAATTCCAGAAAGTACATTCAAAAAGCCTGGATTCTTTTCTCAGTTAAAAGTATTCTTCGTGCGTGATGTATTATCAAAATTAACGAACAGACAATACATCCTTATCAATTTACTTGAAGCCCCTGCACTTGCCTTTATATTGGCGTTTTTTGTGAAGTACTTCAACATGAAGGAGTCTACGGACTATGTATTTAGAGACAATCAGAACATACCACAATTTATATTTATTGCGGTCATTGTTGCCTTATTCATAGGACTTACAGTTTCTGCCGAGGAGATTATTAAAGATCAAAAGATTCTCAAAAGAGAGTCCTTCCTAAACTTGAGTAAGGGTTCCTATTTAATGTCTAAGATTACCATCATGTTCATAATTTCGGCAATACAAATGCTTCTATTTGTAGCCATTGGTAATTTCATATTAGAAATCAAAGGGATGTGGTTCTATTATTGGTTCGTCCTATTCTCACTCTCTTGCTTCGCAAATATACTTGGACTCAATATCTCAGCTAGTTTTAATTCAGTTAAGGTTATTTACATACTTATTCCTATCCTAATTATTCCTCAGCTATTGTTTTCTGGGGTGATTGTGAAATTCGATAAGCTAAATCCAATTTTCGGTAAAGAAAGTGGCGTACCATTGATTGGTAACGTTATGGCTTCAAGATGGGCCTACGAAGCAATGGCAGTTACACAGTTTAAGGAAAATGCTTACAGAAAAGACTACTTCGAATTTGAGAGGAAAAAGAGTACTGCAGCATGGAAAAAGGATTATTGGCTTCAAGAATTGACAGCATATAATGATTACTTAATTACGAATTACGGCGATATCTCTAAAATTGAAGAGACTAAAAATGCCGTTTTAGTGCTTAAGAACGAAATTGAAAAAGAAGAATCTTATATACAAGGAAATCCTTGCGGTGACTGCAGTGGCGAAATAGATCTTGCTGCGCTGAATCCGATGTTGTATAGTGAAGACTCAAAAGTAACGGTTCGCACACTAAAGGAGGATGAAGAAATTCCTGAGATTGACCCAACGGTAACAATCGGAAAGAAAAAGAATGAATCTGGAATTACCTATTGGTATGAATTGAACTTTGCTTCGAGTACAGAGAAAGAAAAATACGATTCAGAACAACTCACAGCAGCAACAATTATTGACAAGCCTTATAATGATACCAAAGGGTACTTTGCGATATTAAAAGCACATTACAAAAGTGTTGTTGACTCAAACCGTGCAAGAATTGACAGAACAATGAGTGCATACATTGAGAAAAATGGTAAAGACGCCTATTTAGAGCTTGTGAATAACAATACAAATGAGGCTTTAGAGCAATTCGCTACCAACAAAGCTGATCTTGCAGGTAAAATCGTTGAATCCAATGGAGAATTAATTCAGAAAGCCGATCCAATTTACCTTAACCCAGAAACAGTTGGATTTTTCGGTGCTCAGTTTTATGCTCCTAACAAATATTTATTTGGTTCAAAGATTTCTACTTTCATGGCAAATTCAATCATCATATGGTTAATGACTTTTATACTGATAGTTACGCTATATTTTGATACCTTAAAGAGATTCCTAGACGCAACAGAGAAATTATTTGCTAGAATTAGCTTTAAAAAATCAGAACCGCGTTAGTCAAGATTATTTAAAAAAGAATTATATTTGCGCCCTCCTTAGCTAACTTTAGCTTTTAACAGGAGAAACGGTGGTTGTAGCTCAGTTGGTTAGAGCGCCTGATTGTGGTTCAGGAGGTCGTCGGTTCGAGACCGATCTTCCACCCTTTAAGCTTCATGGAAACATGAGGCTTTTTTTGTGCCCACAATCAGGCGCTCCCATACACTCTCCCATCGTTTACCGATCTTTTCAGATCGAACTCAGTCTTCAATTCATTTCATGAATTTCTTAGTTCAGGAGGTCGTCGGTTCGAGACCGATCTTCCACCCTTTAAGCTTCATGGAAACATGAGGCTTTTTTTTGTGCCCACAATCAGGCGCTCCCATACACTCTTATGATCAGTTTAATTTAGATATTAACTGTAGCTTTTCCGATAAACTCGAAGGACTTGAAATGAGATTTCTTTATATTTTCAGAAATGATTTATGGTATGATATAACCAATAAACAAACTTTTAACAAATTCAATTTCAATCAATTCAATCTAGTTTTCAATTTTTAGTATGAAGTTCATCAGATTCTTAATCGTCGGATTCATTTTTGGTATTATCATGAGTAAAGCAGAAATAATATCATGGTACAGAATCTATGAAATGTTCCGATTTGAATCGTTTCATATGTATGGGGTAATTGGTTCAGCCGTTTAGCTTGGAATGATTTCTGTTTATTTGATTAAAAAGTTTAAACTAAAATCTACTGAAGGCGAAGAAATCAAATTCACCGCAAAAAATAAAAGTGTAGTACGTTATCTTGTTGGCGGCTCTGTATTTGGATTAGGCTGGGCAATGACAGGAGCTTGTCCGGGGCCGATGTTCGTACTTTTAGGAAAAGGAGCTTGGCCTATTTTGCTTGTAATTGGAGGAGCACTTTTGGGAACATTTTTATATGGTGTTATAAAGAATAAACTGCCGCATTAGAAACTTAAATCAACAAAAGGATTTAATAGTTAATAGCATGAGACGACTCGCCTCTCAACTCGTCTAATTCGCTACTCTTCTTTTGAAAAACTTTCCATAAATGACTTCGGTCTCTTGCATTCATATAAGTCACGATCTCTTTGAATTTTTTTAATATGCTAGTCGGGAAATTCTCTTTCAAAAATTGACTATAAAGTTTATTGACCGCTTCTTTCTTCTCTTTAGGTAGAATTTGAATATTGAAATAGTCTGGACGATGCAGAATATTTACGTAGAAGTCCTCTTTCTCTATAACCTCCTGTTCTATTAAATACTTATAAAAATCAGGCAGAAGCTTTACGTTATATACTGATATAGTAGGTGCTACCTTGAAATTGATGTGAGAATAATCTTTAATTTCTTTGACATTTTGCACAAAACCTTCCCAGCTAAATTCTTTTCTTATGTACTCCCCCTCTACCCCCATAGCATCAATGCTTGCCATGACCTCAACACTTGGAAAACTTTCCCACAACTTCAATACATTGTAGTTTTTGAAATGAAGAATAGAGAAGTTCGTATTATACCGCAATCGCATGTCTGTCGACTTTCTCTCAATCAGCCAATTCAGCAATTGATAATGCTCTTCGGTGACTAAAGGTTCACCACCGGCAAAATAAATCTCTTCGGCTCGTATTAAATCAGAACCATATTCCTGAATAAACTTATCAAAGTCATGTAGATTCCCAATTATTGCCTTATTTCCAATAGCAGTTCCTAATGTTTTTGCATCATTAAACCACTTTGAGCTTGCACCATGCCAACAGGTTCGGCACCTGAAATTACAAACATTTGAAAATCGAATATCAAAGTAAATCGGTCCTTCGTGTTCACTTACTTTATAATCTGGGAATCGTTCAAAGGTCTCTTCTCGAATACTTTTGGCCCCATTTTTCTCGAGATCCAAACATACTTTGCAACGATTATCGCTCTCCCCTTCTAAAAATTTCTCTCTTAGCGCATTTATTGCTTCCCCATTCCAGATTTCTTCTTTTGTATTATTATTCACGTTTCCGTAAGGAATATTTCCAACGCAACAAGCCCTAACATCTCCTCTATCTCCGACATGAAAATGTAAAAAAGGCATTAAACAGAACGGTTTCTTCTTCATTTCTAAGCTAAGAGCAAATATAAGGATCAAATTAACTAATCGTTTAAAACCTGTATTTCAGCAAATTAAAAAGTTTAATATTGGCTTAACAAACTTTTTGAATGTTTTACTTGTTTTTTCGATAGTAATACTATTACATTTGCACCGTAAACAAACAATCATGATACAGTTTGTATTAATTATACCAGAAAAAGAAAGAGCGGAAGAAGTGATAGATCTTCTGGTAGGAAACAATTTGGTTATGGATATGATCACGCACTCCGAACATGAATCTATCGGAAAAAGATTAAAAATCACCGGAGTAACTAGAGCCATTTTGTATCCTCAAATTGAAAAACTATTAAGCGAGCTCTTTAATGAGAACGAGCATATACTTTACTCATTACCAATAGTAAATATGGATTGTAACAACGCTCAAATGATTCTTTCTAACACGAAAATTCCTGTTAATGAATAATCTTTTTAGTAAAATAAACATTAAGGTCAACGAGAATGTATTTCTAAAAGATCCGGAAAGTTCTGATTTAGGACAACGGATTGTTGAACATGGAATTGATCTAATTGATGAACTAGGATTCGAGGATTTTACCTTTAAAAAATTAGCGAAGAAGATAGGCTCTACTGAAGCATCGATCTACCGATACTTTGAAAATAAGCATACGCTTCTGGTCTATTTAGTACTTTGGTATTGGGGATGGCAAGAATATAGAATTGTCATGAACACGCTGAATATAGAAGACCCAAAGGTAAAATTGAGAAGGGCCATGCGACTACTTACGGAGAAAATAGAAGAAGACAGTACATTCTCTCGCGTGAACGAGATCAAATTGAATCGAATAGTAAATGCAGAATCATCAAAGATTTACTTGAGTAAAAAAGTAGATCAAGACAATGCTTTGGGATTCTTTAGACAATACCAAGAGGTAGTTCAAAGGGTTTCAGATTTCATTCTTGAAATAAACCCTCAATTTAAATACCCACACATGTTGGTTTCTACAATCATTGAAGGGGCACATCACCAAAGATTCTTTGCAAAACACCTTCCTCGATTAACCGATGAGATAGAAGGAGAAGACGCCATTTCAACATTTTACATAAACTTAGTCTTAAAAACAATTTCGGAAGAATGAGCAATCAATTGACACCTACAAAAAGATTTTGGCGCTTACTTAAACCCGACAGTAGAGAAATTAGAAACATTTACGTTTACGCTGTCTTTATAGGTCTAGTAAATCTGTCATTACCAATCGGAATTCAAAGTATTATCAACCTCATCCAAGGAGGGCAAATGAGTACATCTTGGGTAATTCTAGTCATCTTCGTTATTCTAGGGATAATGATTACTGGTATTTTGCAAATTAACCAGTTGAGGATTACGGAGAGCTTACAGCAAAAGATTTTTTCCAGAGCTGCATTTGAATTTGCCTATAGAATACCTAAGGTAAAACTAAGAGCTTTACACGGAAAATACGCGCCGGAGCTGATGAACCGTTTCTTTGATATTATTTCAGTTCAAAAAGGACTGTCAAAGATTCTAATGGATTTCTCCACAGCATCCATTCAAACTGTATTCGGTTTATTATTACTATCACTTTATCACCCGTTCTTCATTGTATTCAGTTTGATTTTGATAGCACTGGTATACGCAATCTTTAAATTAACATCGAAGCGTGGTTTAGAAACGAGTTTAGTTGAATCAAAAAATAAATATAACGTTGCGCACTGGCTGCAGGAGTTAGCACGCACAAGTGTAAGTTTCAAAATGGCAGGTGTAACTGAACTTCCACTAAGACGCACGGATAAGGCAACTAATAAATATGTAGATGCCCGTGAAGAGCACTTCGTAATTTTGAAGAACCAGTATATTCTTCTTGTATTTTTTAAAGTACTTGTAGCTTCCGGACTGCTTGTGGCGGGAAGTATCCTTGTTATTGAGCAGCAAATGAACATTGGACAATTCGTTGCTGCAGAGATTATTATACTACTCGTTTTAGGAGCTGTAGAAAAACTAATCCTGAGCCTTGAGACTATCTATGACGTTGTTACTTCATTAGAAAAAGTGGGGCAAGTAACGGATATGGAACTTGAAAGCAATACTGGAATGAATATTCTTGAAACCGATGTGCGCAAAGGTTTAAAAGTAGAAATCTCCCAAATTAAGTTTTCATATCCAGAACAGCAAAGGCTCGTTTTTAATGGTGCATCGTTGAAAATTGAATCTGGAGAAAAAGTGATGGTTATGGGAGATAGTGATTCGGGTAAAACCACACTGCTCTATATCATGTCAGGTCTTTATAAGGTGAAAGAAGGATCAATTGGATTTAACGATTTACCAATAGGAAACCTAAACCCAAACTATCTTAGAACGATAGTAGGTGACTGTTTGATGGACGAACTTCTTTTTGAAGGAACCATCATGGAAAATCTAACCATGGGTAGAGATTCGGCAACATTCGACAATGTTCAATGGGCAATAGAAAACCTTGGCTTAGTAGATTTTATTAAAACACTGCCTAATGGTTACGATACTGTTATTCGACCACAAGGGAAGCAATTCTCTAAAGGTATTGTAGACAAATTGATTCTAGCCAGAAGTATAGTAGATAAGCCAAGGTTATTATTAATTAAAGATGCTTTCTCATCACTTATTGGTGAAGAACGTGAAAGTATCATGAATTTCCTTACTGCAAAAGAAAACGATTGGACCTTAATTATCGCATCAAAAGATAAAATGATTCAATCTAAAGTAGACCGTTTAATACTCGCAAAAGACGGATTGTTACACGAAATTAAAGACTAGCATGCTTAATATTTCTGAAAATAGTATTACCGAATACTTGGATAAATCTAAGTACGGTACCCTGGTTAAAGTTGAGAGTAAAAGAACTAGCAAAGTCCTACGAAGGCTCATTTACATGTTTTTTGGATTATCCATTTTGATACTCCTTCTCCCTTGGACTCAGAATATCCGATCGTATGGAACGGTTTCTACACTAAGGCCTAATCAACGTCCTCAAAGTTTAAACACAGTGATCGCTGGTCAAGTTGAAGAGTGGTACGTCCAAGAAGGTGATTACGTATCTAAAGGCGATACTATTCTTAAAATAAAAGAAGTAAAGGATGCCTACTTCGATGATCAACTATTACCGAGGACAGAAAACCAGGTAAACTTAAAAAAAGAGTCCGTTGTTGCTTACGGAGACAAGATCAAAACGCAAGAGGAGCAAATGGTTATTCTTGCTGAGCAAAGGGACTTAAAGCTTGAACAAGCAAAGATTAAGCTACAGCAAGCTACATTGAAGGTTCAAAACGATAGTATATCCTTCACGGCCATGCAGGTGCAGGCAATCAACGCTGAGCGCCAGTATAGACGTACTGATAGTTTATATGCTCTTGGTTTAAAGTCTTTGACTCAAGTTGAACAAAAAAGGTTGAAATTTCAAGAATCGTTGAGCAAGGAGACAGAAGCTAATAACAAGTGGTTGAATTCACAAAACGAATTAATCGCACTGCAGATTGAGATTTCAAACATTAAGACGAAATTCAATGCTGATTACAATAAACTTCTCGCGGATAAACTTTCAACGCAATCCTTAAAATTAGACACAGAAACTTCAGTCGTAAAGCTTGAAAATCAATACAGCAATTACGTTTATCGTAATGGACTCTATTACATCACAGCACCTCAAGATGGCTATATTACAAGAACTTCATCTACTGGTATTGGTGAAACATTAAAAGAAGGCCAAGAAATATTAACCTTGATGCCTCGAAATTATGACTTAGCAGTAGAGGTTTTTGTTGAGCCTATTGACCTACCGCTAATTAAACTAGGAGAAAAAGTTAGAATTCAGTTTGATGGATGGCCTGCGATTGTTTTCTCTGGTTGGCCAAACGCTAGCCACGGTACATATGGAGGTAAAATCTATGCAATAGATCAATTCATTAGTGCGAATGGGAAGTACCGCGTATTAATTGAACCTGATCCAGATGATTATCCGTGGCCTGAGGCCTTGAGGTATGGTTCAGGAACATCCACAATGATTCTATTAAACGATGTGCCTATTTGGTATGAATTATGGCGACGAATCAACGGATTCCCACCAGACTACTACAAAGGCTTAGAAACAGAAACACCTAAAAAGAAGTAAGTAATGCGCGGCACCATTCTACTTTTATTATTCCTATCGTTTACCTCTTACGGACAAAACGACTCTATAAGTGTTTTCTCTTATATAGAATTCCTTAAAATCGTTGGTGAACATCACCCAATGGCGTATCAGGCGAATCTTCAACAAAGATTGGGAGACGCTTATGTGCAGAAAGCGCGAGGAGGGTTCGATCCAAAACTCTATGGGAATGCCCAACAGAAATATTATGATGGGAAACAGTACTATAGCTATCTGAATGCAGGGCTCAAAATACCAACTTGGTTTGGTGTTTCACTGCAAGGAGGAGTTGATCAAAATAACGGAGAGCGCTTAAACTCAGAAAGCTACACCAACGATATTCCTCTTTGGCATGCTGGAATAACGGCTAATTTAGGAAACGGGATGTTTATTGATCAAAGGCGTGCTGATATCAAGCAAGCTAAAATCTATCAAAACAGCACAGAGCAGGAACAAAAGCTCATGGTTAATCAACTGTTTTTAGATGCCTCTGTTAGCTACTTCAATTGGTTCAAAGCATACAACAAAGTGAAAGTCTATGAGAATGCTGTTCGTGTTGCACAAGAACGTTTTGAAAATACTAAAAGCACAGCAGAACTAGGCGACAAGCCATATGTCGATACGCTGAAAGCATTGATTCAGGTGCAAGATAGATCTCTTAAACTGGAACAAGCTAAATTAGACCTTGTAAATAAGAGAAATTTGCTCGAAACATTTTTATGGCAAGATGGATTTGCACCTCTTGAAATTTCAGAAAACCTGGTTCCCAACCTTTACCCGAACCTAGCCATAGAATCACCTGCATTAAATTTAGTGGACGGACTAGATACTTTGGTGCAACGTCATCCTGAAATCATAATGTCGCAAAACAAAATAGACATTAATAAGATTGATTACCGTTTACAAAGAGAAGCATTAAAACCCACCCTTGAAGTAAAATACAACGCTCTAGCTGGAGATCTAGGACAAGGGGTAATTGACGATTACACGATTGAGAACTATAATTGGGGAGCTACTTTTGTCTACCCTATATTCACTAGAAAAGAAAGAGCTAACGTAGAAATATCGCGAATTAAAGTAGAAAATGAAGAAGCAAATCTTGCTCAGAAGGAAGCTTTGATAAAGTATAAAATCTTGGCGAGTTATAACAATTGGGAAAGTACTGTTGAACAGGTAAATATTATGCAAATCGCAGCAAACAATTATCAAGCCCTTTATTTCGCCGAACTTGCCTTGTTCAATGCTGGTGAGAGTTCAATGTTTCTTGTAAATGTGAGAGATCAGGATTATATAGATGCACAGATTAAACTTATCGAAATAATCACAATTCATTTGTTTAATGAAGCGAACTTCAAGTTTCAAACAATGAATTTCTAGGCAACTATTTCTTTTCTCTCTTTTCTAAAATTCCTCGTCTAATGCGCGCATGGGTTGAGAAACTCGACGTTACTAATATTAATATTCCCAGTAGCATAGGAAAAATTAGTACTCTTAAGCCTGGTCCAGAACCAATAATGTAGAAGGCAAAGAGTATCACAAATACAACAGATAGAACATAAGATATTTTGCGTTCTGGATCTATAAATCCCGAAACAGCTCCAATTGCAATCCCTAATAACAGGAATATTATTCCATAAGGTAATGGGGACAAGAACAATTCAAGCGATAACACACTAGCCATTAAAATTTGAGCTATGGGCAAAATAACAATCCCTGTGACAGCAGCAGTTAGCGTAGATAAGATGGTTCGTACATTTGGTTCCATAGCTAGGTTTTTATCAAATCTAAAGTAATGACTTCATTTTGAGAATTAAAAATCACTTTTTACCCCCCTTTCAAAGTTTAAAAAGTATATTTAGTTTTGCAAAAAACCAATAAATAATGAAACTTCAATTAATAACCGGATTATCAATATTATTATTAGCATCTTGCGCCGAAAGCACTGATAATGAAGAACCTCAATCGACAAAAGAAAATCTTACTACGGACACCACTTCTGTAGAAAACGTAGAAGAAGAAATTATTGAAGAAACCAACACATTCCAATATTTTGAAGACTATTTATCTCTAACAAATAAAGAAGAAATCTTCGAGACACTTGGAGAAGAAAACTTAAAAGAAGGATCTTCGTGGTACGCTGAAGGCACCGTTGAATTCAAACATATTGTTTATACAAATCCAGAGAATGCTCAAGTTATAAAATTTGTGATGGAAGAAGAAGATGATTCTGAGGTTTCAATGATTGAGGTTCACTATAACATTGTCAATGAAAACTACGAGGTCGAAAGCACTCAAAAAGTGGAATCATCATGTGGAATTTATACAGGAATGAAACTCGCAGATGTTGTTGAATTGAATAGAGCACCGCTAAATTTCTCTGGATTCGCTTGGGACTTTGCAGGCAGCGTAATGAACATGAACGGTGGTGAACTAGAAAACTGTAAAACTAATTTCAGACTAGATTTAGAAAATTGGGATGATATGCCAGGAGAGTTGCTTGGTGACATGGAACTTAATTCAGACATGGATGATGTTAAAGCTGCTGATATTATAATTGAGGAAATAACACTTTTCAAAGATTAAAGAGCAGCAAAAGATATTCCGCTATTTGTTACTGAGCTTGATTCTTTTGAGTTCAAGTGATTCTTTTGCCCAGTGGTTCAGACCGTATGATCCTCCACCAGTTCAAAAGGTAGAAAGTCCGTATAAAGGATATACGTTCAATTATCCGGCAGACAATTATTCGATTGACAATAACTTTTATGGTAATAATAATAGGCATGTCTTTGAAGATGCCTACGGTAGAATGTGGTTTGTAGGTAGCAATACCGGATTTGCAGCATTTGACGGAAGCAGAGTATATCAATACAACTCCAGAATAGGGTTTCAAAACCGCATGAAATATGTTACTTGTGATTCGAAAGGTCGCGTGTATGTGGGCGGTAATGGAACGGGGATTCAAGCACTTGTTTATCCCCTAGTACAAGAATGGTATGTGCAAAGTCCTTTTCTATTCCCTGACTCAAGTACTTATGATATTGGAGACCCTCACATCAGTGCAATGAGCATGGACAGTAAGGATAATCTTTGGGTAGGAACCTCGTTTAACGGCGTTACAAGAATTTCAAGAGACACAGTAGTCATTTATGGAGCTAGCAACGATAAACTCCCATTTGATTTTGAAGAAAACGAAAGAGCAATTGCAAGGAATCTTATCATTGATGGTGAAGATAGAGTGTGGTTTGTCATGAAAAAGCAGATTTGCTATATCGAAAATGAAAAGGTCTACATCTATGATCATGAGTTTCCTTTCAAAGGTGAACCTAAACTTGCTCTTGCAGGTCAGAATTATATTCTTGTTGTTTATCCCGGTAAAGCAAGCTATAAAGTAACGAAAGATAAAGTGGAGGATTTTCCATTTGTTTTTGGCACGAGATTCCATAGCGCTCAAACCAATAGTAAAGGAGAATTATTTGCTAAGGAGTCTACTCAACTTTACAAAATTGTTAATGGAGAAAAACAAATCATCCTTGATTCGAAAGCTAAATTCAATCTTAACAAATTCTTCATCGACTCCAAAGATAGAATCTGGGTCACGACAAATAATAGGGGCGTTTTTGTGTTTAATGACTTGTCTATTCGAACACTAGAAAACTACAGAATCCATCACAATAAAGGACTATTGACTACAATTCAAAACGATTCGGCTATTTACCTAGCTCGACCAGATTCGGGCAAGACCATTAAAATTTCCAAAATAATTGACAAAGAAGGAAAGAATAAAATTTATGTAGACCTATTCTTGGACACCATTGCAGTAAAAGGTCCAGGAATCACAAAAGCCTATGTAATTCAAACAGGAGAATTAATTGAACATCCAAATAAATTCTATCACAAATACGAAGCGTTCTATCCTTGCGAAACGGGAATTCTAGGATATTCTGAGAATGGTGAAGCAGGTTTTTATAATGGAAAGAGTAGCATGCATATTACTACTGATGATATGAAAGGCTCCCATAATTTCATCAAAAGCACGAATGAAGCGGTCTTTATATTAAAAAGAGTTGATAGTGATGGTCCAACAAGAGACGCCAATGGCTACATCTATAAATATACTGATCATGCCGAATTGCTGATGGGGCCAATAGGAGGAGACACTTGTAACATTACCGGTTGTCACTATATCAATGATACTACATTTATTCTGACCACCTGGGGTAATTATTACCTAAAAGTTACACCAAACAGCGCGGAATATTTTAGAGGAGATGCCCAGTTAAACATTTTACGTCACATAATTAAGGACCGACAAGGAAACTCTTGGATTGTTGACCTAGAAGGAGGACTTCAATATATTGACAATAAAACTGCAGGAGATGTAGGTGTAAAATTTGAATTCGGCCTACCAGGAGCAACGGTTAAAGAGATTGGTACCTCTGAGGAGAATTTTGATGTCTTTATTAGCACTGACGCTGGAATTGCTTGGTTAAAGTGTATCGATCCAGAAATGGAAGTTTACAATGCTGATGACTTTCTTAGAAAATATGAATTCGAAGTATTTGACCGAGACGATGGATTAGTAGGTTCAGAATTTGGACATACACAAATGCTTAAAGGTGGAATCTTGGTTACTTATGCGACAACAGGGCATACAGCCCCTCAATTCATCTACACCAAAGAGCTAGAAGACAATGGTCCTGATCATTTATTAATTGAAAAGATAACAATAGAACCTATAGATGATGAATCATATTTAGAGTTCATGTGGTATCCAGGCATGTTGTACAAAACACCAAAGGAAATAAGCTTTATTTACACAGATAATTTATTGGTAGACCTTAGTTCTATTTATTACGAAGACCATTTTAAACAGTCGTACGCTTTTAAAATCGATAATAATGATTGGTCAGAACCTATTGGTAACCCGCATTTTCGATTCGGAGGATTAACTTCTGGTAAGCATACAATTCACTTTAAAGCAATTGCACATAATGGTGTGGAATCAGAACCAATATCATTACGAGTATCAATTATTGGGCCTATTACAGAAAAAGCTTGGTTCTGGATACTCATTATTACTGGATTTGGATTGTTTTTTTATGGCTTCTTTAGATGGCGAACTATTCTGGTAAGAAAACGCGCCAAAGCTCTTGAGCAAACAGTTGCAGAAAGAACAGCAGAAATCAACCTTCAAAAAATTGAAATCGAGACCCAACACGAAGAAATACGCGACAGTATTAATTACGCTAAGCGTTTACAAGATGCTATTTTGCCTGATCCCGCTCGAATAGATAAAGTGCTTTCTGATTATTTCGTGTACTACAAACCGAAGGACGTGGTAAGTGGGGACTTTTACTGGTTTCAGACCATTAAAGATCCATCAAATAATGAAAAAGAAATTTCATTTATAGCAGCAGCTGATTGCACTGGACACGGTGTTCCTGGTGCAATGGTGAGTGTTGTTTGTTCAAACGCATTAAATAGATCAATAAAAGAGTTTAAAATTACCAAGCCCTCTGAAATACTTGATAAAACAAGAGAATTGGTAATTGAGACTTTCGCCCAAAGCACGTTCGATGTTAAAGATGGAATGGATATAGCACTTTGCGCCTTGTATGAAGAAAAAGTGATCTTTGCGGGTGCAAATAATCCGTTATGGATAGTAAGAGACAATGCTTTTATCTCGGAGGAACAAGCGTCTCAAAAATCCACCATAAAAGGAGAGTTAAAAAGTCTTTTCGAAATAAAGGGCAATAAACAACCTGTAGGCATCCATGAGCATGCAGTGCCTTTCAATGAAAAAGTAGTCGAAACGAAACCTGGAGATGTATTCTACCTATTCACTGATGGATTCCCGGATCAATTTGGAGGTGAGAGAAACAATACTACCAAGCCTGGCGGTAAAAAACTCAAATACAAACCTTTCAAGCAGTTACTGCTTTCGTTAACAGAATCAAAGCTCAAAGGTCAAGAAGTCGAACTTGATCAAAAATTCGAAGCATGGAAAGGCTCTTTCGAACAAGTCGACGATGTTTGTGTAATTGGATTTAAACTATCTTAAAGTATCTCTTTAACCGTATAGTTCGCTCAATTCACTTCAATGGATTCTCCAACTTCTTTACCTAAAAAAGCATTGTATACTGGTGAATCCTGTCCAGCACCATGAAGATTTGGCTTGTTTTCAAAGTGATTGAAACTAATTCCTATTAAAAACTCGGCATTTTCAGTCACTACCAGCGAACCTTGAGCTACATGCTCTTTCGGCGATAAATCCATTCCTTTAATGTGATCAATTTCGTTCTGAAGCATATCTCTATGATCCTCCGAAACGTGTTTCATTTCACCAGATTCAGTTTGGTGAGAAAAGTCTTCTGGATCCCTTGTATCCTCTTCGTCCAAATCCATTCCAGAATCATAGGTTGCCACACTAGATTTAATTGCCTTTAAAAGTTCCTCTTTTTGGGCTAAAATTGCTTTAAATAGTTCTTCCTTTTTCACAATTATTTGCTTATTCGACCTACCATACAGCTTGCATAGGACTTAATTTTCATTCCAAGGGTATTCTCATTGTCTTCCATAGGATACCCCATTTGATTTAATTTATCTTTCAGTTCAACAATATCAATGTCAGATGACAATCTTAATTCTATCTCTCCTGTTTCTGCCTCAATCTTTACCACCTCCTCTACTCCATCCACCTTTTCAAGTCCAATTCTCACAGTGGTTTCAGAGCCACCACACTTTAAATTCTGAACTTTAATCTTATCAATCATGTACATTAAATTTTCTTATCCAAAAATAGATTAGAAAGATGCTAGAAAAGATTACTCTGCTCAATACGAAATGTGATAAAGGTCACTTAAGAAATTCGTATTTCTGATTAAATTTGTTTCATGTTGTTCTTCAGAAGAATCACTGCACTAATAATCATATTTTCATTTTTCATGGGAATAGCCTATTCAGGCTATGTAGTGCTTGATTACGAGATCAATAAAGAACAGGTCATTAACGAACATTGTGTTAACAAGACGA
This sequence comes from Crocinitomicaceae bacterium, assembly GCA_022447665.1. Lineage (GTDB taxonomy): Bacteria > Bacteroidota > Bacteroidia > Flavobacteriales_D > Crocinitomicaceae > JAKVAQ01. Next base: position 11,052 of record JAKVAQ010000020.1, on the reverse strand, counting down.
AACCGGAAATGAACTGTCATGGTAAATGCTACTTGAAGAAAGAATTAAAGGTTGAGAAAGAGGAAAAATCAACACCTAAATCATTCACATCCAATTACTTCTTTTCGTTCGTTTTCTTTCAAAACCTTTCTGAAGATTTTACATTTGAACGTCTAATTAAAAAGGAAAAAATCTTCCTTGAGCAATCGCTCTGGTCTAATATTGATACTGAGATCATTCTATCTCCTCCAGAAATTAAAGCGTAGAACCATAGTACCAAACTAATAACCCAATTTTTACGTTTTATTAATGGAGTTTAGCACCTTAAATAGATGGGGCTAAACCATCAACTTAGAATAATGAAAAATCTAAAATATATGGCGGTGATTTTATTCGCTGCCATTGGAATAACTTCCTGTTTAAAGGATAGTAAATCCCCAAAAATTACTGTTGAGACTCCTGCAGAGCACTCAACTTTTAAATGGGGAGAAATGATTCATCTCGATGCAGAATTTAAAGACAATAGAGGTCTAAAATCGTATATGGTTATGATCGGTGATTCAAATGGAGAATTTGATATGACTTTTAACTGGGTGGTTTCTGGATCAATAGAAGGTAAAGATCATCACCTTCACGAACACTTTACGGTCCCTGATAGTGCTATGATGGCACGTTGGGTGCATTTTTCCGTAACAGACGAAGAGGATAACACAGCGACAGCTAAATGGATGTTGCATTTTGAGGAATAAAATTTAATTATGAGAAATATTATATATCTAGCACTTGCAGGAGGATTATTGATTCTGAATAGCTGCGATAAGACCAAAAATAAAGTAGATTATACATTAAACTTCCAGTTGGTGAATGGTGGTTCAAACTATTCACTAGAAACGCTTTACAATACGAGCGATAACATAAGTACAAGTTTAGAATCGGTGCGATTCTATATGGCCAACCTTTATTTTGTAAATGATGAGAATGAAGATGTACTTACCAAGGACATTGAGCTTGTTACATTTAACACTAGCGGAATAGCTACGGTAAATTTTGAATTACCAGTAGACAAATATTCGAATATAAAATTTGGCATCGGAGTTCCAGAAGAACTTAATTCTGCCGATCCTTCGAATTATAATACAGATCCAGACCACCCATTAAATAGTCTTAATAGCACATACTGGGGCTGGACCGCAATGTATCGTTTTGTTATGTATGAAGGAAGGTTTGACGCGGATGGTGATGGTTCAACCGAAGGCCTATTGTCTATGCATACAGGCTACAATAGTTCGTACAGAAACGTAGAATTCCCTGTAGAACTCTCACTAAAGAAGAAAGAGACTTACACCACAAATTTTGAGGTAGATGTTTATGATTTCTTCGATGCCAGCGCTGCCAGCAAAATAGATATTGTGACGGAAAATCAATATCATGGAAGTACAGCTGCAGCTGATATAGATTTAGCAAATAGAATCAGCGACAACTTCGCTGCCTCAATTAAGCTGGTAGAATGAGCAAAATAAATATTGGATGGTTGGCGGTTATACTGCTCACTGTCCTGATTCCTCAACAAGGACTAACTTGCGATGGATGTAACGTTTATGTATCTCCGTCTATACAGTCTAACGTAAGTCAGATTGGTATTGTGTACCGCTATCGTCGTATGCATGGTTCCTATTCTCCATTTGGTCAACAAATGATGACAAGACATACAGGGCATGGAAATGATCCTGCGTTCTGGAGTAATGATATATTTGAGCACTACAACACCATTGAACTCTGGGGGGCATGGGCCTTTGGTAAAATGAGGTTAAGTGCGCAACTCCCCTATCATATCAATTCTCAGTTTATTAATGACTACAAACGATTTACAGTTAATGGCATAGGTGATCCCGTTCTCATTCTTGAAAGAAGAATTGTTGAATTAGATAATGAAGGAGATGTGCAGTTTAATCTGAACCTAGGAGTTGGTATAAAGGGTCCCTTAGGAAGTACTACCTTGAGAGTCAACAATGAAACACCAAATCTAGACCTTCAACCAGGCTCAGGGAGCTGGGATGGTATGGGACTCCTAAACTATACCTTACAGTTGAATAATATTGTGGTTGAGGGAGTTAATTCATTCCGAAGAAATGGGAAGAATAATGAAGATTACCGCTACGGAAGTATTATGAACAACCGAATAGATTTGGGTTATCGGTTTAACATAAAGAACTCGAGCCTCATTATTAGTTGTGGTTACTATAATGAGTTTTCATTTATGGATGTATCCGATATAAAACATGATGATACTGGGGGTGAGATTCACTATGCAAATGCAAGTATTAAGGCATTTATGAACGACAAGATTCAGTTCTTTGCTGATTTTCAATATGCCCTAAAGAATCGATTAAATGGAAATGTGCAGTTAATTACTCCGTACAGAGGAAACATAGGATTATTATTGCTAATTCCACAACAATCAAAAGAAATTGAGGTAGAATTATAATTAGAAATATGACGGGAACTTTATCCCGTCATTTCTAAAAAAATAGTTCCTTGGCTACCCTGTAGGTATTGGCATGTGCATCAATAATATCTCCTATTGCCACAGAATAGCCGCCTCCCATGGCAACCGCAACAGGAATATCGTTCTTTTTGCATTCATTGAACACAATTCGATCACGTTCTTTACAGCCCTGCTTACTTAGCGCCAACCTCCCGAGTTTATCAGTTGAGATAACATCAACACCTGACAGATAAAAGATTAAATCAGGAGAAACGTCCTTGACTAAACCTGGAAGTGTATCATTGAGAATGGAAAGATATTCATCGTCCTCTATCCCATCTTTTACACCAATATCTAAATCTGATTTTTCTTTTCGCAAAGGATAATTATGCTCTCCGTGCATGCTGAATGTAAATACTCGCGATTCATTCTCAAATATCTTTGCCGTTCCATTTCCCTGATGGACATCTAGATCTACTATCAAAATTTGGTTTACTAAACCTTGGTGCAATAATTCGTTCGATGCAATCGCAAAGTCGTTCAGTAAACAAAAACCTTCTCCTCTATCAGCATACGAATGATGCGTTCCCCCTGCAATGTTTAAAGATACACCATCATTCATCGCATGTTTTGCGCACTCTAGAGATCCATTAGCAATATGAAGGGCCCTCTCTACTAATCTTTCATGAAAAGGAAAGCCCATAGCTCTAATTTCCTGACGAGTCAACGTTTGATTTTTGAGCTTATCCCAGAATTCTTTTGAATGTGTTCTTAATACTTGCTCTTCAGTTAATGGTTCCGGATGAAAGAAATTATCTTCTGTTAGAGTTCCGTCATGTAATAACATTTCTGGAAGTAGCGAGTATTTATCCATGGGAAACCNNTGTCCCTCGGGTAAATGTTCATACCTATAAATTGGACTGAACGCTACTTTCATTTCATCATTTACATTTCAAAATCGTACTCTGTCAAGTGCTGTGCCCAAAGAGACTCGCAATGACTTAAAAATCCAGCAGGTGCGTTATCGAATGACTCATCGATTTCGAACTCACCGCCAAAACCTTCAACCTGAGTATTACCTCTAAGAATATACTTTATACCATTTTCTAAAAGCAATAACTTTTGGGTGCTTGGACTAACATCGCTCGTACACGCCAACCTGTAGATAAAAGATACTTCTGCTAGGCTATCTTGATTAATATCAGTCAACCTCAAACTATTAATTTCATGACTCATCATAATATCAAACTCACACATATCAACGTAATCCTGGACCATTCTCATCTCCTCTAATTCACCTTCTGAATTTGTTGCATAATGGTAGGCGTATAAATTTTGCGAACCGTAGCTAGACCAAGACTCTTCATCTGTTGCTCCAGATTCTTCACCATACTCTATCTCTGTTATCGTTCGAATAAAATAGTTCTTCCCGTTTTTATCACTCCAAGAGTGTGCATCAACCAAATTTCCTTTGTACTCACATTTACCAGGCAAATCAGCTTGCTCAACTTTTGTGAGGGTTAAATCCATGACAATTTCATTCTTCTCCTCAGTAGTGGTTTCAGCAGATTTTGATTCATCATTTTCATTGCTTTCGCTTCCAGAGCAAGCAATAATGAAAGTTAAAGGAAGAAGAAAAATAATACGTTTCATAACATCGATTTTTCCTCTAAAATAAACAATTATTGAGTAGTTAGGTTCACGCCGTTCGAAATATTAGGTTCACGCCGTTCGAAATAAAAAATGTATTTTAAACGTCTTAATTTAAGTACATGGAAAAACCATTTTTTCAAATTACAACGGAGGGTCAATTTCAAGATGCAACGGAAAGGGCCATCTTTAATCCTGAACTCTATTGGGAGGATATTGCTAAAACTTTTCGCTGGCGCAAACGGTGGACTGATATTCAATCAGGTAATTTAACTGATGTGAATGTAAAGTGGTTTGAAGATGCCACCTTGAACATTACGGAAAATTGCATCGATAGACACGCCGAAACACACCCTGATAAAACTGCCATAGTTTGGGAACCAAATAACCCTGACGATACGGTAAAAAAGTTCAGTTATGCTGAGCTTCGATCGGAAGTAAACAAAATGAGTAATGTGTTAAAGGCTTGCGGTGTGGAAAAAGGAGATCGCGTTTGTCTTTACCTACCCATGATTCCTGAGGCTTGTTTTGCCATGCTGGCATGCGCAAGAATTGGAGCCGTTCATTCCGTAGTTTTTGCCGGATTTTCTGCAAACGCTTTAAGAGATAGAATAAAAGATGCGAAAGCTAAAATGGTCATTACGAGCGATGGTTTAATTCGAGGTGGTAAAAAGTTATTACTGCGAAATATCGTTTCCGATGCTTTGGAAGGATGTGATTCTGTGGAGACAGTTTTGACCATTAAGCACACTGGAGATAATGTACAAACCAATCATTTGGATAAATGGTATCATGAATTGAAAGAGAATGCGTCTGCTCAATTTGAAGCGGTTGAAATGAGCGCTGAAGACCCTTTGTTTATTCTCTATACTTCAGGTTCTACGGGAGCTCCAAAAGGAGTTGTACACACTTGTGGAGGATACATGGTTTATGCAGAATACAGTTTTAGAAACGTTTTTCAGCCTGAAAATGATGATGTTTTTTGGTGTACAGCTGATGTGGGATGGATTACCGGACATACCTACATCACCTACGGTCCATTATTGGCAGGAGTAACGAATGTAATGTTTGAAGGAGTTCCAACATATCCAGATTGTGGGAGATTTTGGGCTGTTTGTGAAAAGCACAAGGTCAACCAGTTTTATACAGCACCAACAGCGATTCGTGCTTTGATGGCGGCTGGCGATGATTATCCTAAAAATTATAAACTAGACTCACTCAAAGTAATCGGTAGCGTTGGAGAACCTATTAACGAAGAAGCATGGAAGTGGTACTGGAAATATGTTGGAAAAGAACGTTGTCCAATAGTTGATACCTGGTGGCAAACAGAAACTGGAGGAATCATGATCTCGAATCTCGGAATACTTGGAGAACAACGCCCGACTTTCGCTGGTAGACCATTACCAGGAATTCATCCAGTTCTACTCGACCCAGAAGGAAATGAAAAGGAACAAACAGAAGATACCATTGAAGGTTTATTGGCCATAAAACAACCTTGGCCTTCAATGATCCGAACCACTTGGGGTAATCACGGAAGATGCAGAGCCGTTTATTTCACCCCTTTTCTTGGATATTATTTTACTGGAGATGGAGCTAAAAGAACCAAAGAAGGCATGTTCAGAATCATTGGGCGAGTTGATGATGTGATTAACGTATCTGGCCACCGTTTAGGTACCGCGGAAATTGAAAATGCAATTAATGAACACGATAAAGTAATAGAATCAGCTGTTGTTGGGTATTCTCACGACATAAAAGGTCAGGGAGTTTTTGCTTTTGCAATTTGCGAACCTGGCACGAATAGTGAAGGTCTTTCTGAAGAAATCTCAGAAAAGGTAATTGATATGATAGGAAAGATTGCGAAGCCCGATCATGTTTTGATAGTGGAAGCATTGCCTAAAACACGGTCTGGAAAAATTATGAGAAGGATATTGCGCAAAATTGCCAATGGTGAGCACGATAATTTGGGCGACACCTCTACTCTGCTAGATCCTAACGCAGTTGAAGCAATTCTCGCTGCTATAAAAGATTAATTCAAAAAAAATCCCGCTCTATTTTGGAGCGGGATTTCTTCTATCGTTTCGTTATCTCCTAAATTCCAGCCTCAAGTTTGACTTGAAGATAATTCAAGAATTCTTGCTTCACGTCTGGGTTCTTGAATTTTCCACCAAATTCAGCAGTAACTGTACTTGATTGGATATCTCTTATCCCTCTTGAGTTAACACATAAATGTTTCGCATCAACAACGCAAGCAACATCTTCTGTTCCCAGCATTTTCTGTAATTCACGAACAACTTGAATCGTCATTCGCTCTTGTACCTGAGGACGTTTAGCGAAATAATCTACAATTCGGTTCATTTTAGACAAGCCTATTACATTTCCATTGGAAAAATAGGCAATGTGAGCTTTACCAACTATTGGTAAGAAATGGTGTTCACAAGTAGAATATACAGTAATGTCTTTTTCTACCAACATTTCACTGTAGTTATACTTATTCGAAAAACTTGATGTTTTAGGTTTGTTTTCTGGCTTTAAGCCTCCGAAGATTTCTTTTACATACATTTTTGCAACGCGTCTTGGTGTTGCTCTAAGGCTATCATCTGTTAAATCAAGCCCTAATGTGTGCATAATTTCAGCAAAATTTGCTTCAATTTTTGCCATCTTCTCCTCATCCGACATCTCAAAAGCATCCACTCGCAGTGGAGTTTCCTCAGACGTCCACATGTGGTCGTTCCCTTGCTCTTCTATCTCTAAATCGCTCAAATCAATTAAATTAGTGTTCATTGAGTTATATTTATTAAAGCAAAAATACACATTCCCGTTTGATATACAAGCACGGTATTCTGCTGGTTCGTTTTTAATATAACACAAGGGAATAATATTTGTTTGAACAAGAAAGTAAAGAAATGAATAGAATAGACTTCATAAGACTATGTACTTTACTGGATATCAGTATTCCACTGCAATCGTTGACAAGAAAAAAAATAGTGTTTTCCTAGGAGAGCCCTTTAAAGGAAAGGTAATCATCATCGGTGCAGGTGCTGGAGGCTTATCTGCTGGCTATTTATTGGCGCAACAAGGAACTGATTTTGAAATTCTTGAGGCCAGTGAAAATTATGGCGGTAGAATAAAGATCAATCAAGAATTCGCCGATTTTACTATTCCACTTGGAGCCGAATGGATTGAAACCAACTTAGGAATATTTGATGAGATCGTAAATGATGATTCTGTTCAATTAAATATTGAAACAATTCGCGACAGACCAGATCGAAAATTTGTGAATTACTCTTGGTTTCAGTTTTTTGAAGACAACGTTGTGCCTTCAGTAAAAGACAAGATTTCCTTTAATTCCGAAGTATTACACGTTGATTTTTCAGGAGATAAAATAAATGTAATTACCAGCAGTAAAAACTACGAAGCAGATAAGGTAATTATTTCCGTTCCCTTAATGATGCTCAAAAAAGAACGCATTTCATTCAACCCTTAATTGCCCAAGAAAAAGATAATAGCCATTCAAAATGCTAAGGTTTGGGAAGGATTAAAGGCATTTATTGAATTCAAAGAACGATTTTATGATGAGGGCTATTTATTCGACGTACCAGAATTAGATGGACAGAAGATGTATTATGACGCCACCTATGGACAAAAATCAAATAAGAACATCATCGGATTGTTTATGGTAGGAAAACCGGTAAATGATTTTATGGACTTGGATGATGACGGGGTCAAAGCTCTATTGCTGAAAGAACTCGACGAGATTTACGAAGGAAAAGCAACATCTAATTATTTGAAGCATACCTACCAGAACTGGAATAAAGAACCCTTTATAGAGGGCGGATATTTAACGGACCATTCCAAATGGAGAGAAGTTGAAAAACTTGGTGAATCGGTGGATGAAAAGGTTTATTTTGCTGGGGGGCCGTATACTGATGGTGGTGACTGGGTCTCAGTTCATGCCGCGTCTCGTTCAGCTAGAAGAGCGGTTGAAGAGATTAATGGTCTTTAGCTTACTTCGAAGCCAATTTCATCGCCAACTTACCCGATAATAGGGACTGCCAACTTGAATTGATATCAGCATCTCCGGACACTAATTTTTCAAATTCACTTTTCTTCCAATAAATAATCTTCGCATCTTCCAGCGCCGAAATTGTGTATTTGCAAGGACTATCAGTAATGTAATTCACATCTGCTACTAAATCTCCTTTTTTTAAGTCGAGAATTACTTCTCCATCCTTTTCCACTTGAGCGCTCCCATCAGTAATAAAAATAACCCTGTCAATGGCTTGTCCTTGATTAAATAAACACTCTTTCTCCGAGACCACCTTCTTATTCGAAATTTTAAGGAGTTTAGCAAATTGCTTCACTATGAAAGAGGTGAAGATCTCTTGTTATATCGAATCATCTTCTGAAGACAAGTAAATCGGTCTTCTTTCCTTAAATAGTACGTAAAGCTGGTAAACATTTACAGTTAGAAATAATCCGCTCCATGCTAAAGGAGGCCACATTGGCTCAGGTTGACTCCAAATATAATACGGCAAAAAGACGATCATAGCCACCATTAAAACCAGCCTTAATAAAAAGAGATCCTTTACGAGATAAGAAATCAAGTATAGAATATTCGCTCCATGTACAAACCAATCCCAGCCGCTCATATCAAATCCGTATTCGTTGCTATTATATGTTTGTGAACATACTTCATAATATCATTGGTATCCGCAATTCCGGCAATGCTTTTATTCTGAAAATAAAACGCTAATTTTCCCTCGGCGCTTACAAACATCGCTCCCCCATTTGCATATTATCACCCTCAATTGAGCGCTGGGTAATTCCTTTCGAAAACCCTTTTATAAATTGCCACGCTGTCACCGGGCTCATCCAATTAAAGAAGGAGCGCACCATTTGCGCTTCTTTATAGATTTTTAAGGAAGGATCTGTATAGATTTCAACTAGTTGATTTTGTAAGTTGAATTTCTCGATAAATCCTTCAAGGTATTGTAACTGACCATTGCCTATGATTTTCACCTTTACTCCCAGCGAATCCAACTCTTTTAATCGCGGCGCAATTTCGAGCATTTGTGTTGTACAACCAATACATCCAAAATGGCGCACCATAACAATAAGTGAAGCTTCATTATTCAACAGATTTTGAAATGAAACATTTTCACATTCTTTATTTAGGACTTCTGTTTCTAGAAGCGATTGTGGCAAAGGTGCTTTAAGCTATAAACCCATACTTTAAATATAGGAAATTATACACAGCACACGAATTAGAATTATTCTGCTTAAACAATCTCCTTCTCTCCCCAAGGAACTCTGCCCAATATTTCGACACCGGTAATCTCCGCAATTACCTTTTGTGTCTCCTTATTTTCTTCTCCGTTAAAGAGGATTCCTTTTATTGGAATGTTACGAGATTTTAAGGCTTCTACACTCAATAAAGTATGATTAATTGAACCCAAATAGTTTTTGGAAACAAGGATAGCTTCTGCATCAAGGTGTTTTATCAAGTCAATGATTAAGTCTCCCTTATCATTGATTGGAACCATTAAACCTCCCGCTCCTTCAATAAGTAATTGATTATCTGTTTCGGGAATTTTAAAATCTTCTAGATTGAGTTCTATTCCATCTATTCTTGCCGCTGCGTGCGGTGACATTGGCTCTGAAAGCAAGAATTGCTCAGGATGAATTTTCGTTTTTGAATTCGTACAATGATTTCTTACCACATCAGAATCGAGGGCATCTAATTCACCTGCCTGAACTGGTTTCCAATAATCTGCCTGGTATAACTCCGTTAAAACTGCTGAACAATAGGTCTTCCCTATTTCAGTACCGATCCCTGTTACAAAAATTGGTTTCATCCTAAAACTTCAATTAATCGATTAATTTCTTCTTTGGTATTGTAGCTATGAATGCAAATTCGAATTCTTTCTTGCCCTTCAGGTACCGTTGGAGGGAGTATAGCTTTTAAGGCAATCTTGGCATCGTTTGCTGTTTTCACTCGCTTTTTTAATTCAGATATAGACGGGTATGAAACGGTTTGAATAGGGCTTCTGTTAGAAGTAAATTCAGGATTTCGAAACTTCATTTCCTTTTCAAAGTAGTCAAGGTTATTTGATAAAATCTTTCTCTCATCATCAGCTTTAGCAGCATAATCTACGACATTCTTTAACCGCTCAATTGTAGAACCTGGAATAGCTGTGGTATATATAAAAGAGCGCGCAAAATTATACAGAAAAACTCTGGTATCATCGCTACATAAAGCGATTGCACCATGAGATCCATAGGCCTTTCCAAAGGTTACTAGTTTGATAAAAACATCGTCATCGATTTCTTCTGAAAGTCCTTTACCCTGATTACCAAAAACACCGGCTGAATGGGCTTCATCTAAAATAAGTAACGCATGGTATTTTTTACACAATTGCGATATTTCTCCCAAGGGAGCTTCATCTCCGTGCATTGAATAAACAGATTCAACGGCTACGTAAACTTGTCCACTGTTGTTATTTAACAAACGTTCAAGGTCTTGAGCATCATTATGCTTAAAAGACTTTTTATTCGCAAAATTCAATCTTAATCCATCACGAATTGAAGCGTGGCATAGCTCATCATAGATTACTGTATCTCCTCGTTGCGGAACGGAAGAATAAATCCCAAGATTAGCATCATAACCTGAGTTAAAAATCAACCCTGAGTCATAGCCGAAAAACGCAGCAATATATTGTTCAACTTCTTCTGTGTAATTGGAATTTCCTGAGATTAAACGAGAGCCCGTTGAACCCTCTAATTTGCTTGTAATAGGAAAAGTCTGTTTAGATAAGCCGAGATAATCGTTTGAAAAAAAATCAGCGAAATCAGAAAAGTCGTCTAACTTCCTGAGCGCGCCATCTTTTTCACGCTTATTGAGTTTCTCTTTTAAATGCTGTGGTAATGCGGACATTACT
>JAKVAQ010000002.1:147856-172247 GCA_022447665.1 Crocinitomicaceae bacterium | reverse complement strand
AAGTGTTCTGCTGAAAAGGCCTCTTCAGTTGAGAATTATCAATTCTGGAGGCACGATAATAAGCCAATAGAGCTTTGGAGTGCGAAGGTCATAAGGGAGAAAATATGTTACATCCATAATAATCCAGTGGAGGCAGGTTTAGTTTTTAGACCAGAAGACTATATGTATAGCAGTGCTATGGATTACGCAGGAGAAGTAGGTTTGCTAAACGATGTTGTTGTAGCGTTCTAGGAACCATGGCACCACGAGATGCAATCTCGCGGCAGCCTGGGGAGGTTAGTTAGTAGGATTATTGGGAATCAGGATTTAACTAGTCTGGCGCGCGGCTCCCGTCGCGTGTCCATCGTCTAGATCAATAATGGCTTTGGGGATGTCCATTCTCTCCCCCGCTGCCGCGTATTTACCAGAAATGAGTACCCCCGCTGCCGCGAGATTGTATCTCGTGGTTTAATAAAACAGATTTTATCTTTCTAGGAATCAGGATTTAACTAGGCAGTCAAATAGAAAATTTGCTATTTCACCACGCGATTCAATCGCGCGGTAGCCAATGCTAGATACTTTGAGTTAATTAGGTGTAGCGGCATAGCTAATGCAAAGCAAAGGTAGTCTATTGTATAGTTTTGGGAAGCAACAGCTTAGCTACTGCGTAGCCTATATTACTCAGGAGAAGTAGGTTTACTGAGCGATGCTGTTGTAGTTTTCTAGGGTTCATAGACTAGTAGCATTCCATATGATCTACTTAAAATTTTTCCGTCTAAAATAGGAGAGAAATAATATTTTTGCCCTCCATGAAGTGGTTGGCGCTTATATTAAGCTTAAACACATTGTTCTTATGTGCTCAATTTGAGCGCGCTATACATTTTACCACAGAAAATGGTCTTTCTAGTAATCAGGTATACGATGTAATTCAGGATGACTTTGGATATATATGGATTTCTTCTGATAATGGATTAAACCGTTTTGATGGGTACGAATTTGAGCAATTTTCATTACCAGAAAGTGATCCTTCTAATGTTGTTTTTCGGTTTTACAAAGACAAAAATGACTTCATTTGGTTTTCTACCTCCTCAAGAAATTTATACTTTTTTAAAGGAAAAAAACCAAGTTTTACCCTCTTTCCTTTAAATAATTACATTAAAGGCAATCGTCAAAGTCTAATTATTGAATATTTCTATTTTGAAGAGGGTAGTGGCGACCTTATTGTTAACTTTTGCTGTAGGCTAGGCCATATAAGAATTAGTGCTAGAGGAGAACTTATTTCACGAGAATTTTTTGTTTACCAGTATCTTGATGAAGATCCTTCGTACAGAGCTAACTTTAGAAAGTTGACCTATGTTCAAACCAGCAATACGGAAGGAGTGGTTATACAAGATACCTCTTTTATTAAAGGTCCTTATCACAACTCAACGGATACAATGTATTTGAATCTTCAAGACTATTATACACCGATAGAATCTATATCACCCATTCGTTTTTTTGGAGTCCATGGTAAAGGATATACAGTGTATGGAGGCGGAGAGCACTTTTTTATCAAGAAAGAGGGCGAAGTAAAAGTAGAGCATGCAGAGGCAATCATCACTGCGATTGGTAAAATCAGCGATTCTACGTTTTACGTTTCTACCTTCGGTGAAGGTGTTTCTATTTATGATTCAAATGGGAGTGAATTACAGCACATACTTCCAGGAGAGCACGTAACCAAGTTGTTTTGTGATGCTCATGGCGGAACTTGGATAACAACTCTTTACAATGGATGCTATTATTACCCAAGAAAAAAATTCAACTCTTTAGCATCAAATAAATCGCATTATATCACTTCTTTGAGTTTTTCTAGAGCTTTAGGGTTAATCGCTGGCTGCGCTCATGGCGATATTTTAGTGAAGAAAAAATTAGCATTATCCGAACTAATTGAAGGTAAAATGTCTAAAAATAGTTATGTCAACTATTCTATAGGGTTTACACAGCTTTCATGCGATGGTCATATTAATTTTATTCCTGAAAGAGCAAAAGTATTCTACTCCCCCAGTGAAAATTGCTACTCAGAAGTAATAGTTCTGAATAAAGACACTTTATTTCTGTCATATTCAACTACAGGCATTTATAATGTAGGAAAAGTTAAGTCAGTATGTTCGTTGTTTTGGCGGGGAACAGTTAAGAGCCTAGCGGTGTGTAGAAACAAGCTTTATGCGGCCACTGTAGAAGGCCTGTTTATGTTTCATGATATACAAGAAAAACCAGTGCATATAAAAAATAAGTACCTAGAGAATGCTAGAGTAAATGCATTAGAAGTATTTAGAGATTCGCTTCTTCTAATTGGTACACAGCGAAAAGGGATTTTTGTGTATGATGGAGAACGTATACTCGAAACAGGAATTTGGAATGCGTTTGAAGATGAACCAGTTCGAGTAATTAAAAGTGGCAATGACTCTACTTTTTTTGTAGGAACAAAATCAGCCTTATATCAATTTCATCTATCTTCTTCAATTCAAATGGCTCGTTTTACTGTAAACGATGGGTTGCTAAACAATGAAATCAACGATCTTGAAATTCATAACGATACGCTTTGGGCAGGTACAGGTGAAGGAATTAGTTATTGTTCGCTCTATGAGCAGAATCAATCCTCAAAAAAGAAGTCCTATCTCGATTTTCGAGGCGTTATGGTGAATGATAAGTCTGTTGGATTTAAATCATTTCGGAATTTGCCGTATTCTTCAAATAAAATAAGAATAGACTTTTCTGAAATGGCATTTGATCAAGAGGGCAAAGTCAATTACCAATATCGACTTAAAGGCTATGAAAAGCAGTGGAATAAAACACAATCGACCTTTGTTCTTTATAATGCTCTTCCCGTAGGAGATTATGAGTTTATCGTAAAAGCAGAAACCGAAAAAAATCAGNGGAATCAAATTTCCCTTCCTTTCACTATTTATCCACCTTTTTGGGAAACCTGGTGGTTTATTCTATTTGCTGTTTTAGTGCTGGTATATTTTGTGTACCTGTTTTTCAGATACCGAATTTTAATCTATAATGCTGATTTGGTGCGTTCCTTAATGCGAGCAATTCTCAAACAATTCAGAAAAGAAGCACCATACATGATTGTTAAATCATCTGGTAAAGAAATTAAATTATATACCGCCGAAATATGTTTCGTAAAGTCCGCTGGTAATTATTTAGAAATTCATTGTGATGATAGAATGATTTTGATTCGTCAAAAAATTGGTGAATTTTTAGATTTGGTGCCGGACAAATTAGAGTTCATTCGAATTCACAGATCAATCATAGTTCGAATTGAAAAAGTCACGGAAAAAGGAAAGAATTTGGTCATCGTAAATGACACAGAATTGAAAGTTTCGGAATCTTTCGCAGATGCTTTGAAGAAAATCGAACTTTAGTCGAATAAACTTCGTCACAAAAACTTCCAGTTTCATCACAAAAGGCCTATTTATGGGTTTTTAGAGGTCATGGTTAATTTATTTTTGAATCACCAAAACCTATAATACATTAACCCAATGCTGTTAAAGAAATAGATGTAAACCCTGTTCTCACCGAGGCGGGGTTTGCAGATCAACTTTTCATATGATATTCAAGTCCCACAACAATCCGATATTCGGTGAAATTTCACTATTCGGCATTCTCAATTCTCAGATTTTATGGAGTGAAAATACTTTTCGGAGCAAATCTAGAAAGAGTGAATTCACTCTTGTGAATGAACCATTCTCTGGCGTTCTTTACACTCCCTTAACGCGCGCGTACAAATGGACATATTTTGCGACGTGTCTTTTCTGTAACCTAAACACCGGCATTCGTGTTGTCAGGTCCTTTGCAATGAATTTATAATATGAGAGTATTTGTTCTAATACAATTCTTGGTGCTGTCTTCCATCCTTTTTGGTCAGGCAGACATTACACTGCGTCATTCTTCCGATGAAGTTTATGACTATGACTATCACATATACATGAAAGACAAGTCAATCAAGTATGAGGATACCTTGACTTATTTCTGGTTCAAATCTCAAAAAATACATTCCTCTCAAGGTAATGCTGGTGGTAAAGTTTTGCATGGTGACTATTTAGCTTATTACAAGAATGGGCAGTTGGCTATGAGAGGTCAATTTGAAAAAGGACTAAAAGAGGGGGAATGGAAAGAGTGGAGAGAAGATGGATCCATCAAGAGGATTTGCACTTACAGTAACGGGAGCCTTCACGGTGACTTCTGTGAATTTGATGAAACAGGTAATACTGTTCACGACGGAGTGTACAAGAAAGGAATAGAAAAGGAGAAAGGGAGTGAGAGTAAGAATGTGGACGAGAAGGAAAAAGAGGAGATTGAGGAAGAAGGTTTTTTTAAACGCATTTTCAAAAAGGAGGAGAAGAACGACGACTCCGAGTTGGATGGTGAGCCCGTCGAAGCACCTGAAGAAGTAACCAATGGTGAGAAGCAGGGATTCTTTAAGAGTATTTTCAAGAAAAAAGAAATAACAGAGGACACTGAGTGGGATGCTGAGCCTGTCGAAGTACCTGTCGAAGTGACCGATGAGGATAAGGACGAAGAAAAAGAAGGTTTTTTCAAAAGACTTTTCAAGAAAAAGGATAAACCTGAAAAGGAGAAAAAAGAGAAAAAGAAAAAAGAAGATTAGTAGAATGTTGACAACGCTGAAACGGCTGCTGAGCCTGTCGAAGTACCAGTTGAAGCGTTGATGTTATAGTATTATGAAGAAAGGAAAATTACGAGCATCATCAATTTATTATGCGTTATTCTTGAGCGTTATGATTGGCCTGTTATTAGGCGGGATGCTACTCTTTTCTCATACTTCAAGAACCCTAACAACCCAGTTAGAAATTAAAGATCAATTGATTGATAACGCTTATTCGGGGATTGCTTATGCAGAAGCGAACTTTAAAGAGATTAAACCAGGTCAAGTGTTGAAAATGCGATTATTCAATGAAGGAATTGATTCGGTTTCAATTTCCAAGGAGTCGTGGGGAGCTTTTACCATTTTAAGATCCACAGCAACGCATAAAAACGTAAAGTTTTCGAAAATAAGTTTGAGTGGACTAATCTCTGAAGACGATAAGTCATTGTATTTACCAGATTATGGAAGACCATTATCTGTAGCAGGACAGACTCGTCTTGAGAACAACTGCTATTTACCTAAAACTGGTGTGAAACGTGCATACATTGAGGGGAAGAATTATGTGGGATCAAAATTGGTATATGGAGGTCAACATACATCAACCAATGCCTTACCTGAAATCGATCCAGTAATTCTAGATGAAGTTACAAAGCTTAATGGCCAGTTTCAAAAGTGGGAGCAAAGAGATTCAATAAAGAATTCTTTTGCAAATCCAGGGCTTCATTTTATCGATGATAACTTTTTAAGTTTAGAAGATGAAGTAGTAGAGGGTCACGTAATACTCGAAGCGCGGGATTCTATATTTATTGGAGCCCAAGCTGAACTCTCTGATATTATCATTAAGGCCCCAGTTGTCTATATCGAATCTGGATTTGAAGGGAACTTACAAATCATTGCAACCGAAAAAATCACATTAGAGAACAATGTGCTCTTGAGGTATCCATCAGTATTATCATTGATAGAAACCACCTTTCCAAAAACACAAAACGCTCAGATTTCAATAGGAAAACAAAGTCAAGTTTTAGGGACGGTTTTGGCGCTTAGTCAAGTCCCAAATTTTAGAAAACCTGTTCAACTTTCCATAGCAGAGGAAGCTGAAGTAGATGGGTTAGTCTACTGTAAGGGAAAAACTGAATTAAAGGGTACAATTAATGGTACAATTTATACGGAGAAATTCTACTTAAAGACCTTAGCATCGTCCTATGAAAACCATTTGCTAGATGCTACCATTAAAAACGATCTACCTAAAGAATTCGTCACAGTGGATCTATTCAGAAAATCCAAAAATCTAACAACAATAGCATGGCTAAACTAGGATTTTCTATATATAAAGTTGACAATGAACACGCGACGGGAGTCGCGCGCCAGAGGGGTTGTATTAAAGGTACTCGAGCGAGAGTCCTCTCGCGTTTGGAACCGTCTGTGCAGGATAGCATGTCTATATATAAAGTTGACAATGAACACTCGACGGGAGTCGCGCGCCAGAGGGGTTGTATTAAAGGTACTCGAGCGCGAGTCCTCTCGCGTTTGGAACCGTCTATGCAGGATAGCATGGCTAAATTAAAATCATTTTCGCTCTTTGAGTCGGTGGTGGCGGTTAGTATAATTGCCATACTAATTGCGATTGCAACGCTTACCTATGGCAATATGTTAGAGGCAGAAAAGCCATTGGCTTTCTATCAAGGTAAATCAGAAATTGATGGAATGCTGAAGAATTTGAAGAAAGAGAAAATCTTCATTTCGCAAACAAAAGATTTTGATACTTATTCCATCACACAATCCGTGAATCCTTACCAAGGAAATAATAACCTCCTATTAGTGGAATATGAAATAAAAGCAGGGACTAAAACTTGGTGGACCGAAAAACATTTAGTGAGCAATGATCAATAAAGGCAAGAGAACATATCGCCTTTCTGCCTTAAATATAGGCACGCGACGGGAGTCGCGCGCCAGTTCTCGAGCGCGAGTCCTCTCGCGTTCGGAATCGTCTACCTGCGCATGTACGCCAAATAAAAACGCGGACAAAAAATATCGCATTTCAGCCTTCACTATGATGGATGTATTAACTGGTATGGTCATCATGAGCATCATAATTGGAATGGTCTATTACCTTTTTACTTCGGTGAATTACCAATTAATTCAATACACGAAAAACAAGTCTGAACTCTACCAGCACTTGAGTCTCCAATCCGAGCTAAACTGGAGCACAGCAAATGCGAAAGAAATAATAAGAACTCCAAAAGGCTTCGACTTCACCTTTGCCGAAAGTCCAACAA
The DNA here is from genome assembly GCA_022447665.1 of Crocinitomicaceae bacterium. GTDB lineage: Bacteria > Bacteroidota > Bacteroidia > Flavobacteriales_D > Crocinitomicaceae > JAKVAQ01. The sequence goes on along the minus strand of JAKVAQ010000002.1, from coordinate 165,341 downwards.
TTAGTATTGAGGAAAATGGATCACAACTTTTAAGAAAATACGAGCGATTCACTGATACCCTCACCACTACATTAAATGAAATTGAATATCAATTATACGTTGATTCGGAAGGGCACACTACAGATCTAATTCAACGTATAACAATAGAATCACAAGTCACTGAAGTTCCGCTCTCATTCGAGTTGGAAAAGCAGTATGAGAATGCTGAATTCATTAATAAAACACTTATCAATGAGCATTAAAATCAGCACACATACCGCCGAAAAAATTCAGCCTAAACAGGGCGATAAAAAGAGTTTCCTTAACCGTGAAATTGAGCTGTTTGGGAATAAAATGACCGATAAGAAAAAGGAGCGGTTCTACAGTGATTTGAAGACGTTAATTACAGCTGGGGTTGATCTTAAATCTGCTTTGGAAATCATTATCGAAGAGCAAGCCAAAGAAAAGGACAAGAACTTTTTCCAAGAGATTTATGATGCTATTCTCAAAGGAAAGTCTCTTTCAGATGCGCTAAAGGATACGGGTAAATTCTCAGAGTACGAATATTTCAGTATTGCCATTGGTGAAGAGAGTAACGAGTTAACTGGCGTTTTGGAACAATTAATTCTCTACTTCCAAGATCAAATCGCCTTGCGTAAACAGATAATTTCGGTGATGTCGTATCCAATTTTTGTTATTGCTATAACCTTCGGATTAGTCTACTTTATGATGACGAATATCATTCCAATTTTTGTGGATGTTTTCCAACAATTTGGCTCTGAGTTACCTTCACTTACCCAGACTGTTGTTAGCATTTCAGAGAACTTCGGAACGTACGCGTTAATACTACTGATCGTAATCGCAGCAATTGTACTTTTTGTGCGTTTTCAAAAGCACAAGATTTGGTTTAGAAAATACACCTCGGCATTCTTTTTAAGAATACCTCAAGTAGGTCAATTGATCAAGCTGGTTTATCTCTCACGATTTACACAATCTATGCAGCTTCTTTTGGCTTCGAATACACCATTGGTGAGGGCTATAGAACTGACAGAGAAGATGATTAAATATTACCCAATTGAAGTAGCATTGAACAAGGTGAAAAAAGGAATCTCTGAGGGCAAAACCTTACATGAAGGAATGCAGGAATTTAAATTCTTTCCAAAACGAATGTTATCGCTAGTGAAGGTAGGAGAGGAAGTGAATCAATTGGATGTGATGTTAGCGAAAGTTTCGAACCAATATCGGGAAGAGATGAAGCACAGAACAGCAATACTAGGAAAGTTAATGGAACCAATATTACTCCTTTTAGTCGCAGGTATTGTTGGGGTAATATTAATAGCAATGTATTTACCAATGTTCAATTTAAGTAATGTACTAGGACAATGAAAAGAATTAAGAACAGAAAGAAAGGTCGTTTAGCGGCCATGACTTTAATGGAGATCGTAATGGTTTTAGGAATCATTGCCATTCTATTTATGCTGGTTTTACCCAATCAAAGTAGAACGGTTGCAATGGCCAAATCTATTGAGGCAAAGTCAATGCTTAATCAAGTTTATAGCATGCAAAAGAACTATTTCTTCATGTATTCGAAGTACTCAATGAGTTTGGATGAGATTGGCTTTGAACAGGAAAGATTGGCCACTGAAGGAGGCCAAGCGAATTATAGAATTCAAATCACTGAAGCGAGTAATGGAAGCTTTAATGCGCAAGCCGAAGCGGTGGTAGATTTTGATGCCGATGGAACACTCAATGTTTGGTCGATTGATCAAAATAAACTCTTAAAAGAAGTAGTAAAGGACTAATGTTACTATTTGTTCAAATAGCGCTTTGTTTATTCCTGGGAATTGTCCTTTGGCAAGACCTGAAAGATAGAGCAGTGCACTGGGTTTTCTTCCTCGGAGTCTGTGCAGCCGCATCATATTTGTTCTATGTTTCGAATTTACCGATCCAGGTTCTAGTTGTGAACTTCATTTTCCTGGCACTGCTAATGGCAGGTCTAGGAGCCTATTTGTTCCTTAAAGAAGGAAGACTTTTTAACTTTTTTAAAACTCATTTTGGCATTGGTGACCTTGTCTTTTTTATTGCCATTGCACCATTATTTGAACCACAAAAATTTGTTCTCTTTTTCATTTCAGGAATGGTACTTTCTGGACTCTTCCATTTTATCATTTCAAGGAAAAAAGAGAATTCAACTATTCCCCTTGCAGGCTATTTATCAGGGTACTTAATTCTATTAATTGGATTAAAACTCCTCGGAATTACTGAACCATTTTATACATCAATCTTATAGAAACACAGGATTTACATATCGAAACTGAAGTGCAGCAATTAATCAATGCTGAGATGGCATGGAATTATGGTGTAATTCCTTTCCAACAGGAGGGTAAAGTGGTTAAGTTTTATTGCAGCAATGCTGCAAATGAGATTTTGATTAAAGAGGATCTTGAAATTATAACCGGAAGAGAAATCCAACTTCAGGCAATTGATCCGGAACAATTAAAAAGATACCTCGGTAAGTTTTATAGAAGATCTGGAAGCGAGAATAATCAAAAGTCTTCTAAGAAAACAAGTGGTGATAAGAACGACTTTTTATTGCGAATTATCCATGAGGCAAGAACCCTAGGCTCCAGTGATATTCACATAGAAATCTACGAGGAAGTTGCTCGTGTTCGAATTCGTATTGATGGGCACTTGGTGGAGAAATATAAAATAGATAAGTCTGAATATCCAGAAGTGGTGAACAAGATTAAGATTGAATCTGATTTGAATATTTCGGAAAAGAGATTGCCACAAGATGGACGTTTACACTTTGAGGACTTTGATGTTCGTGTCAGTATTTTACCAACGCTGCATGGTGAGAAAATAGTATTGAGAATTCTCGCAAGAGATGCCTCACAGGTGGACTTAAATAAACTTGGTTTCGAAGATTTTGAAAAGGTAAATTACCTCGAGGGCGTTAAGAAACCAAATGGAATTGTATTGATCTCTGGACCTACAGGTTCAGGTAAAACAACAACGCTTTACGCAACGCTGAAAATGTTGAATGAAGAGAAGCGCAACATTGTCACCGTTGAGGATCCAATTGAATACACTTTAATGGGCATTAACCAGGTCCAATTAAAAGAGAGCATTGGTTTAACCTTTACGAGTGCACTTCGTTCGTTTTTACGTCAAGATCCTGATGTAATAATGTTGGGTGAGATACGTGATAGTGAAACAGCTCAAATGGCAATTCGAGCAGCGCTCACAGGTCACCTCGTGCTTTCTACAATCCATACCAATTCTGCCTGGGGAACCATTTCAAGATTGATTGATATGGGTGTTCCTTCCTATTTATTGGCAAGCACAATTAACACTTCGGTGGCACAACGACTAGTCCGAGTGCTTTGTCCGCATTGTAAAAAAGAGGAAGAGTTAAATCAGAGCTTATTGCCCAAAGAATATAGAAATAAAGGACTTACAACTCATCATGTGCCTTGTGGGTGTGATGCTTGCCATTACACAGGATATAAGGGAAGAAAAGCCATGTATGAGGTCATTAATATTGATGTTGAGTTGAGCGACAAAATTAAAGAAGAGGATTTGAAGGTAGACGGATTATTAAAAGATAGGGGGATCGAAAAGATTCACGAAAAAGCATATAAACTATTAAGAGAGGGAACTACTTCATTGGAAGAAGTTTACGCCCTCCTAACAAACATATAGTATGAAACGATTTTTCATAATAGTCTATTTATGTATTGTTCCATTGCTTGGAACGGCACAGGGAAAGTATGACGAATACAGGACCAAAATGGACTCACTTGCGTTAACCCAACCAGGTTTAAATGGAAAGGTGCAAGTAAGTGTTACGGGTATTAGCTTGGCCGATTTTATTTCGGCTGTAGCTTTGGAGAATAATCTCAATGTTAGTGTGGACGATAACCTCAGAACTACTGTGGTCAATAACTTCTACGATGCACAAGTAAAAGATGTATTCTTGTTTTTGGCTCAAAAATATGAGTTAGAGATGGAATTCATAGGTACCATTATTTCCTTTAAAGAAACACCCGAAGAGTTACCTGAGCCAATAGTTTACAAGCCCAAAGAGATTGATGTAGTTTACAAGCCAGAAAATCAATTTCTATCATTAAATCTCAAGCGCGATTCATTAGATCAAGTTGCTGAAGCCATTACCAAAGCTTCTGGTAAAAATGTGGTCCTAGCTCCTAATATTAAAGGAAAAGTAGTTTCGGTTTACATCCAGAATAGACCATTTGATCAGTCGCTTGATATGATGGCCAAATCAAATGGAATGAAGGTGACAAAAGATGCGGATGGATTTTATTTCATGGAGATTGATGAAGAAGCCAAGCCAATAAATAATAGCAGTTCAAACGGCAATCGTAATAATCGTAATAACGCACAAACAGGTGCAATGGATATTGGAATAAGTGCCCTTGATAATACTCGATTAGATGTAGTCGCAGACAACACTCCTATTAAAGTTATCCTGGAATCCGCTGCCCAATTGATTGATGAGCATTACTTCATGTACGACATTCCAGAAGGCAATGCCACGTTGAATGTGAAGAACGTATCCTTCCGAGAATTAATGATCAATCTTTTTAATGGAACAGAATACACCTATAAAAAAGAGGAAGATTATTATCTCATTGGTAAGCGTGAAACAGAGGGGCTTCGTGCTACAGAGCTCATAAGACTAGAAAATCGATCCATTGAAAATGTAATGGCTACTATTCCTGCAGCTATGAAAGATGATGTTGTGATCACAGAGTTTCCCGAGTTGAATGGTTTAATCGTGTCAGGATCTTCATTGAAAATTGAAGAGCTCAAAGTATTCCTAGAGTCAGTTGATGTTGTTGTTCCAATGGTTCAGATTGATGTGATTATTGTGAATTCAAAACGCTCTAGCGGCTTGAGTACCGGAATGAAAGCAGGTATTGCTGACCAACCGGTGACGACTAATGGCGATGTTTTTCCAGGGGCGGATGTAACATTAGGAGCCGAAACGATCAACGGATTAATCAATGCTTTTAACGGCTTCGGACTTGTAAATATTGGAGCGGTAACGCCAAACTTTTATTTATCGCTAAAGGCCCTGGAGAGTAATTCGGTCATAGACATTACTTCTACACCTAAAATCTCAACATTAAATGGAAATGAAGCCTCTTTCTCCGTTGGTGAGACCTCTTATTACCAGGAAGAAATTGTAAATGTGCAGCCCACTATATCGGGAGGAAACATAGTTTCAAATCGAGTTTGGAAGCCAACTGATGCCAATCTAGATATTACAGTGAAGCCTTTTGTTTCGGCGGATGAATACGTAACACTTCAAATTAAAGTTGAGCAGAATGATTTCTCAGGGAAGGTAGATCCTAGTGCTCCACCTAACAAGACAACACAGACGTTCGAGTCAATCATTCGTGTAAAGAATGGAGAGATGATTTTGATGGGTGGATTAGAAAAAGACAGCAAAGAAGATACAGGATCGGGGACACCATTCTTATCAAGAGTGCCGATCATCAAATGGTTCTTTAGTTCAAGAGAAAAAGACAAAGAGAAATCTAAGCTCCACATTTTCATTAAACCTACAGTAACCTATTAATGAAATTCGATTTAGGTCAAATAAAGAAACTTACTGTCATTACTGTTGAAATGAGTAATGAAGGAACTTCTTATGCCTATGAAATGATAGGTTTTAAGAAGGGTGAGTTAAATTTTATTAAGGCCAAAAAGCGAATTGCCGATGAGGTGCAATTGATTAAAGATGTCAAAGATAAATATCCTATCATCCTTCATTTTATGGGGAAAGGTGTGCTCAATCGACAGACGCAGAATACACCTGGATACCGCAGTACATTACTCATGAATATTAACCTTGAGGAGTTTTATTTTACGGATTTTGTTCAAGGTGATACGGTGTTTAGCTCAGTAGTACGTAAAGATTTAGTTGAGGAACAATTGGAGATTTTTGCTGCTAAGAAACTACATGTAATTCAAGTCACGTCTGGACCTTTTGTAATAGGACCAATCGCTGAATATTTAAATAAAAAGCAGTTTAATTCAAATGGTATTAAGCTAAGCTTCAGCGATAATAATAAGCTAAGTAGTTTCGAAAAAGAAGATGGAGATCTTCGAAATATTGAAATAGGGGAGGACCTTGTATCTACCGATAGACTTGAGCCAATTGCTGTGGCTGCAAATTTCTTTAATCCTTCTAAGACAATACTCTTGCCAGAGAATGAGGAAGTATTCTTAACCAATCTTGAAGAGGCAAAACAAAAAAATATTTTCCAACGATTTGGAGTGGGTATGGTGGCCATTTTTGTGGTAATTATCTTGAGCAATTACCTCTACTTAAACTCTTTGAATACCACGATTTCTGAAAACTACCTTCAACTTTCGGCTTTTGAAGAGCAATTGGCTTTAGTAGGTGATTTAGAAGATGAAAAGAATCGAAAAGAGAAGTTACTTCGGTCATCAGGGTTATTAAACCGTCATTTCTTAAGCTTTTATTTATCAGAACTAGGTAAAGATGTACCGCGTGAAATGAACTTCGAATACGTGGATGTAAGACCACTTAGTGATGAAATTAAGAACAAGCATAAAATTGAATTTCAGGATCGCATCATATTCATAAAAGGGAAGTCTGAGAACTCCAATGTATTGAGCAATTGGATTGAAGAGGTAAAAGAAAAAGAATGGATTACCAGCGTAGAGATTATGAATTACACTTATGAGCGAAATGCAGGGAATTTTGAATTAGAAATAGTAGTTATTTAGTGTTGGATAGGTTCACATATAAGCAAAAGAATTATGGTCTATTAGGACTTCTGATTTTGCTATGTATGGTAACCTACAAGCGTTCCTTTGTGCATACACTTGATGCATGGAATGAAATAGAAAATCAAGAGAATCAATTGGCAGCGACAAAACATGTGGAACAGGACATTGAAACGCTTCAAATGCAGATTATCCAGTTGAATAACAATATCGGTAAATCAGATGTCTCACATGAAAAAGTACAACAGAAAATACTGAGTACGATATCTGATTTTGGAGTAGAGAATGAGGTAAATCTGGAGCAGCTCGAGCAAACACATGATTTTAAAACGGTAGACTTCTCCATTTACTCGAATTTAATTGCTGTAGAAGGTTCCTTTAATGGAATTTTATCCTTGGTCTATCATATGGAGAATGAGTTTGAATATGCGCGTGTTACCAACGTGATGATGTACAAAGAAAAAGAATTGAATTATGACAATTATAAGTCTAAAAACAAGCTATATGCGAAAATATTATTCCAACATTATCGTCAAAATTAGTCTTGCATATATCCTATTCCTAGGGGTGAGTTGCAACGCTATTTTTGAAAAGAACATTGAGGAAGATGAAATGGAAATGATCCTTCCAACTGATAATGATACAATATCTACCAATAATGTGCATTTCAAATGGCATCAATTAGACGGGGCTTCCTTCTATAATCTTCAGATTGTAGAGCCCGATTTCGTTAACATTAATACATTTATTTTGGATTCAAACATTACCGATGAGGAGTTCTATTTTATTATGGATCCAGGGAGTTATCAATTCAGAATAAGAGGCGAGAACTCTGCTCATCAAACACAATATTTAGGTCCGTTTACAATTGTTGTAGATTCTGTTTCTGATCTGTCGAGTCAGGCAATTCCGTTACTGTCACCAAACGATAATATTTATTCAAATGCTACAACCTTTACCTTCAGTTGGCAGGGGATTTATGCGGCAGATTCTTATGAACTACAAATCCGATCCGGTTCTGATTTTGATGCTTCAGGAACCATTATTCATAGCGCATCGGGAATTTTTGGGACATCATACTCGCCGCCAGCCGATCAATTTTCAGCTGAAGATGTCTATACCTGGGGAGTAAAAGCAAGTAACGCAACAAGTGAGTCCGATTTTTCTTCAAGAAGAATTTACATTGATAGAACTTCTCCTATCGAACAAACACTCACAGCTCCAGCAAATGCTGCTAGTTTTACAGATACGGTGAGTTTTTATTGGACTACTTCGACAGACGTAGGTACAATTCAATCACCGGTAACGAGCTATTTGGTACTTGCAAACGATACCAATTTTACTTCGATCATTACAACTTATGAAACAACTTTAGACACTGCATTCCATGTCTTCTCAACTTCAGGAACCTATTGGTGGAGAATGTATGCACAAGACGAAGCTGGAAATATTTCTGACTTTTTTACAGAACAACGCAAGATTATCATCCCTTAATGGATAAGAAAAAACTAACACGTATAATGATAGTAGTTGTAGCCTGTTTATGGGCTTACAACATTTATCGTGTGTTTGATAATTTCAGCGCTGAAGAAGAGATGCAGGAATCATATTCAGTAAATACATCTTCTTTCTCGCCAATTATGTTTCGCAAGGATTCATTTGAATTAGAATTACCAGATGTAGATCCATTCCTTAAGGAGAATAATTTCAAACGAAAAACTGCCACGACCAATACCAATTCAACGACAAATAATACGGTAAGTTCAAATAAAGTCAAACTCCCTAAAGAGGAAAAAGTTCCTATAGTTTGGCCGAAGATTAAGTATTATGGCTTTGTAATGAATCATGATGATAAGACATCATTGTGCCTCATCAATATTAACGGAACTAATCACAAAGTAAAACGGGGGCAAAAAGTCAAAAACCTTGTTATTGAAAATGCATCTATTGATTCCATCCAAATCCGAATGGGAAAAGATGTAAGATCTTTTAGAAAAGGATAATTAAAACTTCAATTGTTCTATCGCAGAATTAATATCTACTTTATCTGCATTGGGCAAGGAATGTAGAAATTCAGAAAGCCCGGCTAGGTCTTCAAATCTGTTGTAGCTCCACGAACCACATTTCCATCAACGTACTTAAAACAACGAAAACCATTCTCTATTTTTTGAATGGCAATAGACATGGTAGGGTATTCAATCCATTGGTCGAATTTCATAGTTGCAAGGATACATTTTTGTTGTTGAAAATTAGGTATTTATAGTGTCATTTTTTCAAGTGTTCTTGAAGAAACTCATCATCAAAACTGTCGGTAAATTTTATTAAATCTTCAAGTATTTGGTTCGAATCAAAATCACCTAGGCCCACTATCAAAACCCGATGTGAAAGTATCGGCTTTGAGTTTGGTTACGAGGGCAACATGTTCTGGATCATGAAAATAATCCAGTAGGACCCACTTAATTAAATTAAAGGCTTTCGAGAAATCGGAGGCCTTTTTGTTTTTCCACGGTTTACCATTTGGTTTACCTTTTTGATTCTTGATTACTTCAATACAACTTAAAGTTATGGAAATTTATATAGAAAATAATTTAGGTCAATTTAAGATGAAGATTAGATTCTGATTTTATTTTAATATTAAGGTCTATTGATGTAAATGATTTATTCTGTTATCTCAATTCCTTTATGCCTTTGTCGTGGCTAGCTACTATTTTTTTGAAATCGAGTAATTCTAGATAAGGGTTTAAGCCCTCGTCTTGATTTAATTCGTCAAGGTAATTTAATATTGAAGTATATTCCGCTCTAGTCTTAATTATCAATTTTAATAGTTCAAGCACCTTTTGATGAAATATGAACTTAGACTCCTCTTTTTGTAAGAATCTATAAACCGATTTAAGGGAATTCTGCAAACCTAATTCATCTCCTCTTTCTTTTAAAACCAGTGATCTTAAAAGTTTTCCTAATATAAAAAGGTCCATGCCTTCTCCGGTTTGTTGATTGTAATGACTGAATAAGGTCTGTATGTGTGGTAAGGCTTTTTTATATTCTTGTCCTAGGAAGAAGTGATAGGCGATATGATAGCTCAGCAACATTTTAAACCTTTTAGGTATGATAGTGCCATGTTGATCAGTAAATTCCTGAAGTTCGGTCAAAGTCCTACTCTCCAATTTAATGTCTTGTAGTATAACAGATCGCTTCAGAACAAATAGGTAGTACATGGATTTTCCTAATGACCAAAATGCTTTGTCTTTTTTTAGTTTGTTGTTTAAGAACTCATCAAATTCATTGAATATATTATCGATTTCGTTTGGGGCTTTTTTTAATATAATATAACTATATATGTAGCTATAGTAAGCCCATAAGATACTTTCGGGTCGTTTGTTTCGTTCTTTAGGGTGGTTGTTCAAATGGTTTACAAGAGCACGTCCATATTTGTAAAAATTTGGGTAGTCACCTGTATGGGCTGCACAATGCTTATTTGTTAAAAGCATGTAGTATTTTGATAAAAAGGAATGGTTGGAAGAATTGGAATGAATCAAACTATCACTGTGAATCTTCTTAAATTCTTCCAAGTATAATTTCATTCCATTTTGATGACCTTTTTGACGAAGCACTTCCTTTTTATAATTAAGGTGACTGTAATATGAGATCAATCCTTGTTGGTCTATTATTTCTTTTTGTCGCTCGTAAGATGAGTCTATTCTATTCCAGTCAACAGAGTTTATATTAATACTGTCTAGCTTACGTTGGATTTCAATAAGTTGAATTTCAGTGGAAAAGAGCTCTGTATTTTTAATTCCGTTTTTAACAGATTCTAATAACTGTCTGGCCTGCATAATTAGTCCTTTACGAATAAGAAACTCGATTTGAGCAATAGAAGAAGCGATTTTCATCTTTTCATCATGTTCGTAATCAATCATTATGGTTAGTAGCTGTTTGTAGAGTTGGTTTTTTGCAACAGCTATTTGGTTGTCAGACATTTTTCCTTTGAAAAGGTTTTTAAGTTCATTATCGTGTTGAACTCGTCTTTTGTTTATGGCATCGAACATCTGAACAGAATAAGAGTCTTTTTCTTTGGTGTACATCCTGATTTTCAATTTGAAATATCGTTTTTCAGATTTTGTGAGCGAATTTATCAGTAAGAAAAGATCCTTTTTTTTAGGCATAAAAAATTAATATATGTAGAATATAAAAAACTAAAAAACAATTATATAAGTATGTGTACAAGTTTTTGTAAAAATAATAATTATTTCTTTTTGAACTGATTAAACGCTGCCATACATATTCTTAGCCGTCATCTACTGATTGAATAAGAGGGTGAGTTAATCCTGTGAAAAAAAGAATAATATGAAAGAAAGAATTAAACGCTGGACGCTTTTAGGGCTTATGATGGCGAGTGCGCAGATGATTGCACAGAACACAAGGTATGTAGAAAGTATAATTGATTTTAGTTCCGACGGCGGAACTTGCGCCTGGGGAGGTGGATGGGAAGCTTCCAAAGTTATCGGTGCTCCCGATAAATTTCCGGCATATGGAGATGATGGCTCAAAAGCCTGGGCCCATTGTGCTGAGGACGACGGACGAGAATATTTACAATTAGAGTTTGATGATCCCGCTCCAATAGACTCAATCACCATTTACGAAACATATAATATTGGTTCGATTGATACCGTATATGTTAAAAATGAAAGTGATGTATGGGAAATTGTTTATACAACTACGGCTGCCGAAATAGGAGGCAGTACTGCTAATGCTTTGGGAATAGCATTCCCTTTAACCTCGTTCGATGTATCAGAAGTAAGAGTAGCTCTAAGTACATCAATTTATGTTGGAGATTGGAGTCAAATTGACGCTGTAGCGATTCATGGCCCTGAGATTATGGTTGACGATATTTTGGTAGAAGGAGAAGGTGGTGTTTCATCAATTTCTACACTGGGAGGAACTCTCCAAATGGAGGCAACAATTAGTCCATCGAATGCAACTGATCAATCTTTTGAATGGAGTGTTGTAAATGGAACTGGTTCCGCAATAATCAGTTCTTCTGGGATTCTTGTGGCAACTGGAAATGGAACAGTTGATGTTTTTGCAACTGCTCAGGATGGTTCGGGAGTCTTTGGTTCAAAGACCATAAATATTTCGGGACAAACTGATGGATCAACTTCAGTGTTTTTAACAACCGCAGATAATACAATTAAAGACGCTTACGTTTTTTCTTGGTCGCTCTTTGAAGATGTAAACTTTGGTGAGGCGAATGCGTTTAATGGTGGTGCAGTTGATGTGATAAGAGTCAGAACTGGATTTTGGTCAGCAGAGGCCGATACGATAAGAGGGTTATTAAGTTTTGATTTAAGTGGAATTCCCGTAGATGCAACAATCCTAGACGCAAAACTTTCGCTCTATTATCCTACTGATGCGGCAAATGTGCATAGTGGTGCAAATGATCTTTTGATTCAGCGCATAAGTGAAAACTGGTCAGAAACTGGAGTAACATGGTTAAACCAACCTATTGTTTCTACAATGAATGAAGTGAACTTACCGGCAAGTACTTTAGAGAATGAAGATTATCCGAACATAGAAGTTACTTCATTGGTACAAGACATGATAGATAATCCTGGAAGTGATGGATTCCTTTTACGTATGGCTGAAGAAGTACCTTCGAATGAGTTAATTTATGCTTCTACTGAGCACCCTGATAGTTTTCTTCATCCGACGCTTTTAATAACGTATGCTCCAGCTGATTTATCAATTGAGTCAAATGTTGACGTTGATATTCAAATGTTCCCAAATCCAGCTATTAATACTGTTCAAATAATCACCAATGAATTGAATACCGAGTTTTTGATTATTAATATGCAAGGTCAAGTTGTTGAATCTGGAATTACATCCGAATCAGAAACGATGGTGAATATTTCTGAATTACCTGAAGGAATGTATCTAATTAAGTTTCCAGAAATAGGACTACAAAAAAAGTTAATGGTGTTGCATTAATTTATTAAATAGCTACCGGGCGCCGCATTCTATCTTTACCTAATTTCCACGTGCTAAAGCACACTTCTATCAACATGGTGAAGAATATATATAAGCGATGGTGTTCGGTAGTTTTTTTATGTTGTCAACATAAACAAAAATAAAGTTCTGTTTATCTAAGGTTGGAGAATTTTGACATATAAAAGAGAGGCCAATATAGCCTCTCTCTTTTTTTTAATATGATTAAACTTTTATTCTTTAATGATCATTTCATTCAAAAGAATTTTTTCTTCAGTTGTGACTCTTAAAAAGTAACTGCCGCTATTTATTCTCTCTAAATTGATACCTGCTAATTCTTCCGATGATTCAATACGAAGAACGCTTTGACCTAATTGATTAAATAGTTCTATTTGTATTAGTTGTTGCTCAGGGTTTTCAACGAATAGAAAATCTTGTACTGGATTAGGATAAGCTCTCAATAAATTTGAACTTTCTTCCTCTCCAAATCCTGTTGTCGTAGGTATGTCAACATTAATACAATCCGATACTCCAATGCATGTTCCATCGGTAATTTCTACCGCATAGTTTCCACTTAATGTTGGTGTAAAGGATTGGCCGGTCGCTCCACTAATTGGATTAAATCTATCATCACAATCAAGCCATTGATAGTCCAGTCCGGCTTCTTCTGCTGTCAAGGTTGTTCCACTCAGACTTACGGTAAGGTTGGGTTCACATAAAGGAGTCACTTCTATATTATGAAAATCAACGAGAATTGTTGAATAGGCAGTTAAGCCTTCGATCTCAAAACTCGATATATCCGATGCGTTTGCAGGAGTATCAATTGATAACGTACCTGAGCTTCCAGGAGCCACGGTAATGCCCGATGAAATTGAGGCACCGTCGTTATTCGTTAAGTTAAATTCATCTGTAAGAGATGTAAATGAGGCATAATAGATTCCATTCAAATCAAAGTTAACTGCCGTGCCATCTGCCTCCAATGAAATCGTCCAAGTGTACACATCAGAACTTGAACCGTCCCAATAAAACATTAAATCTCCGCCACCATTATCCCATAATGTAGCGCTGTTGCCAGAGCTATGGGTTGCAGTTAAAGTATACGAAATGCCATCATCAATTATTGTTTCTGTTATCGTTCCTCCGGATGCTGTTGTACCGTCAATTGTAAAGTTAATCTGTCCTATTCCGGTATATGGCAGAAAGGATAATGAGATTAGACTCAAAAAGTAATGTAAATTTTTCATAAGTAGTTGTTTTATTAGCAGGACTGTTAAAAAGAAATAGCGGTTACCTATTATTAAAAAAAATATAAAAACCATAGAACAAATATATTAACACATGGTTTGCAGGATTTTATTTGAATTATCATACTGTAAAACGAGTACAATAATTTAAGGATTGATTTCTTCAATGGTGTTAACCTTGTTAATAGTTCCGGTGCTTTATAATTGGTTTACTGGGGAAAGAAAAATAGAAAGTTTGAAAAAACTCAGCTAAAGCTTTTTTGGTATACAATCCACAAAGCGCTTCAAATCTTCTAAGATTTTGTTCGAGTCCAGTTCGGGCTCACCCACTAACAAAACCCGATGTGAAAGCATCGGGTTTTTTGTTGGGCATCACTGAATGAGAGCCAAGGTTCGAGTCTATAAAATTAAATAATAACAAAACCTACAAGTACTGTTATTATTTCATGAAACAACTTATCTTTGAATCATCTTAAGTCATAGGGTTTATGGTACTTGAGATTCGGAATACGTGATTGTATTCCTCATAGGGTTAAAGGGAGTTACTCTTGTAGCTCCCTTTATTTCTAAAAAGCTTTAATTCTCTCTTCAACACTTGCAGGAATAAGATTTTTAAGTTTTGCATACGCTAGACTTAAATCACCTTGTTGAATATCATCAAGTTTCCATGCGGTCCCATCGTATTCCATGATCCAAATTTGTTCAACAGATTCCCTTCCTTTTTTACCATGAACTACTTGGTTTGATTTACGATCAATCATGTAGTCTTCCCTTTCAATATGTACAAGAGATCATGATGATTTATGGAGCCAGTCCATTATACAAATTCATAGTTACGGCGGACTGATTTATCTATTTCTAATCCTTCAAGCCATATGTCTTCGTTTATATTCTTCCAGAGCCTCAGCAAAAGGAAGAGCGTCTGTAACGAACAACCTCTCGTGGTAACTAAATTATCTAAAGCACGAGTCAATATGAAGTAAGGATAAGCTGGTGTTATGGATTTATCAGACGTGAACTAATTACTCGGAAATTAGCCGAATAATAAAAGTAAAAGGAGCTTGAAACTAAATTTTTCTACATTCATCAACATGAAAAGAAATAAGTTTAAATTTAATGGCCGTAGACCAATTATTTTAGGTTTCTTTCTATTGTTTATATTTTCTTCTTGTAAAAAGAAAAACATAGAATCTAACATTCAAGGAACATGGAACGTATTAACATTTGTTGATGGAGGGGATGATTTAGTTGATGTTTGGGATCCTATAGTAATTTCTTTCACCAATCTCAATGATGGCGCTGGAAATTCTTCGTTTTCTTCACCAGAAATTAGTCCATCGACTCTAAATGGTACATTTTCTCTTGACTCTAATTATGAGAGCATTAACCTTGTTTACATATTTGATGGTCTTACATGGACAATCAATGGAAACTTTAATGTGACAGAAACTTCTCTTTCCATCAATGGGAGCTCGAAATATTCGAATGAATCTACGTCAAATAGTCTAGTTGTCACAGCCTCTAAATAACTATAGCAGCAACACCGATTACTGTTTTTATGCAGAAGAAGTAGACATCTGTTTGTAATTACGAATCCACTTTTGACCAAAGATTATTCTTTTAATTTTTTTTAGCAAATCGTTAGAATATAAACCCCTTTGCCGAAAAGTGAGTAAGATCTTATTATGGAACTATTTGAAATCTATCTTTGTCTTTTTAGCGGCAATCATTATTGCTAACTCTGCTGTTTTGGGCTGTGCAAATAAAAGTGAAGATAAGCATATGGAGGAGATAAAAAAGAATCATAGATCTGTGGAAAATTTATGGAGGGATTTCTTGGAAGACAACCCAAACAATAGAAATAAAGAAACACCTTTATCATTTTATTTTTGCGATAATGAAAAAGATGCTAATGAATGTGCTGAATTAGTTGTCAAAGGAATAAAGCAAGCCACTGCGACTTCTTTGTGGTGGTATGAAAAAAATAACGAAACACTGCCCAAAGTTGGTGACCTGTATATCGTAACAAATTGGAATGGATATGCGCAAGCTGTAATTCAAACCATAAAAGTAGAACAGATTCCATACAATCAAATCACCGCAGAATTTGCAAAGGTGGAAGGAGAAGGAGATAAATCTCTGGAGTATTGGAAAAGGGTTCACGAAGCATACTATAGGAGAGAAATGGAGCCTCATGGAGACAGTTTTGATGAAAATATGATTATAGTTTGTGAATATTTCAAAACTATTTATTTAGTAGAAAAATAGAAAGGGTTACAAAGTTATTTCCAGCACCGATTTATTCAATAAATGCTTTATGAATATTTCAAACTAATTCACTCCGCTACTCAAGTAAGTCATTGATTTTAATATAGTTTAACCATACTACATCTAGATATATCACGTTTGTTTCAACGTCTATGAGCATTTTAGTGCTCGAAGCAATAAATTTTAACCTTCAGCTTTCTCTTAATTCGTAAAATTTAATGTCGCTATCATCGAACGAAAGGGAATATAAACCACCCAAATATCCTTTCGATTAATATAATCGCACAATGTGCATGAAATTTCATCTATGATAAAGAAACACCCATGAACTGAATCGTAGTTATCATTTAGGCCTAATAAAAATGAATCATGAATAACTTCCGTGTGAGACGAATAACCACCAACCCTGGAACCCTCTTTTTTATGGAACATTATTGATCTAAGAAAACTTGAAGTCTGTAAGGATTCAAGTTTAAGTGTGTCTTTATCTAAAGAAGAAACGAGATAATGATTTTCTAAGTCTAACTTACTCTTCCAATCTATATCTTTATTAAATTCATAATAGATCTCAGAGACAACCTGTTCAAGGCTATCGTAAAAATACTCAACGCTATCTTTGATTCCTTGCTGATAATTCGTTTTTTTTAAAACTCGATCATTTATATAAGTTGTTTGAGTTCCATCAATAACCCCATTAGAAAAATTAGAAACGATAGTCATAGAGTTTGAGTATTCTTCTTGGTTTCCTTGTTTAACTCCTTACTGATAATTTTCAACACTTATTAATGTATCATTTCTAAATGTTGAATCTTTACCATCTATGAGTCCCCTTTCAAAGTTGACGACCATAGTATATTCAAGTGAAGTATCGCACAAACTTCTGCTGCGTCTTATTGTTTTACCATTCAGTTTTCTATGATTAAGAGAAGATATGTAAATTTCTAGGTTTGGGTGTTTGTTGGAATATTCGACATAATAATTATCATCTATATCTTTTGTCTTTTTGGACATTTAGCAGGATGATAGCATCGAAATTATAAGAGTTCCAATAAAGTACAATTTGATAGTAATATTAGTGGTTGAAAACATGAAAATTAAATAGATGGTTTAAGACATTTCCGGAGTTTTTTAATCTAAAATTATTATTTGAAAAAAAAGACCGCATCTAAGTGATACGATCCCTTTCTTGATTGAAAACAAAATTTTTATTTCTTTATAATAAGTCT